>CAWCWQ010000185.1:0-5296 GCA_963799145.1 uncultured Acidobacteriaceae bacterium
ACGGCATTCTGTGGATGGCATGGCGGGCGCGGCGGCTTTGGAAGGCGGATGCGCCGAAGCCAGAGCGCTTTCAGTGGATGTACAACGGAAAGTCGGTCTTCGTGATCGGCATCCTGCACGGCGTGGGCGCCGAGACTCCCAGCCAGCTGGCGCTCTTCTTCCTGACCGCAAACCTGGGAGGAACCTCGCGCGGGATGCTGGGCCTGGCGGCCTTCGCCGTGGGCCTGGTTGCCATGAATGCGCTCATGACCGCGTCGATGGGCGGAGCATTCAGGGCCAGCGGGCAGCACCATCCCCGCCTTTACCACGCCATTGCCTGGACCGGCGCAGCCTACAGCTGCATTATCGGGGTCATCTTCCTCTTCGGGGTCTCCGACCATCTGCCGCCGCTGGGGTAGGACGGAGGCAGTGTTCAGGGGTCAGGGGTCAGGGGTCAGAATCCAGACCAACCAGTTGTGGGGTAAAGAGATTCCCCTTCCCATACCGGAACATTTCGCCTCTATGCCGCAAGACGGGACGATCTCCCAACGAGTGACCACTATCACGGATAAGAAGCGACCCCGCCAAGTACAACTGTGGGTAGACACGGTGCAAGGCGCGGCAGTGTGGCCAATGCGCGTCTTGATCCGCCAACGGAGGAATTGTGCCAGCATTCACACCCCCGCCGCTGCCCAGCGACGACAAACGATGGAAGATCGTGAACGGCACCATGCGCAAGAATGGGTTTGCCCGCCACGCGCTGATTGAAACGCTCCATACCGTGCAGTCCTCGTTCGGCTACCTGGACGACGATGCGATCCGGTTTGTGGCCCGCAGCCTTGCGCGTGCCGCTGAGCCAGGCCTACGGCGTGGTGACCTTCTACCACTACTTCAGCCTCAAGCCGCCGGGCAAGCACACCATGACCATCTGCGCCGGCACGGCCTGCTACATCAAGGGCGCCGACAAGCTGGTGGCCGCGGCCGAAAAGCACCTGGGCATTGCGCAGGGGCAGACCACCAAGGACGGCAGAATCAGCCTGATGACGGCCCGCTGCGTGGGCGCCTGCAGCCGCGCGCCGGTGGTGCTGTGCGACGGCGAGGTGGCCGGCGAGGTGACCGCTGAGCAGATGCTCGAGCAACTGGAAAGGTGGGCGGTGGAATGACGATCGAAGAGCTCGAACAGATAGCCAAAAGCGTCGTGCCAGGAGAACGACAAGTACGATTTTGAAGTGAACGTCTGCATGGACCTGGCCTGCATGAGCCAGGGCGCGGGCCACTTGCGGGATGCGCTGGTGAAGGCGGCCGAAGCCTCCGGCAAGAACGTGCTCGTGCGCCGCACCGGTTGCATGGGGCCCTGTTCCAGCGGGCCGCTGGTGCGCGTCGATCCAGAGGAGACCCTCTATCACCACGTAAATGCCGGCCACGCGGAGGCGATCGTCGCGAGCCTGGGCGGCGAGCCGGTGCCGGAGTTGCAGTGCGATCTGAACGAGCACTTCGACAAGCAGGTGCGGGTGGTGCTGGAGAACGCCGGCCACATCGATCCGGAAAAGATCGACGACTATATTGCTCGCGACGGCTACAAGGCGCTGCTGACGGCGCTGACCGAGATGACGCCGAACGGGGTGATCCATCGCATCACCGAAAGCGGCCTGAGGGGGCGCGGCGGCGGCGGCTATCCCACCGGCTTGAAGTGGGGAACGGTGGCCAAGGCTTCGGCGACCTGAAGTACGTGGTCTGCAACGGCGACGAGGGCGATCCGGGCGCGTTCATGGATCGCAGCGTGATGGAAGGCGACCCGCATCGCGTCATCGAGGGCATGGCCATTGCGGCCTACGCCGTGGGCGCAAGCAAGGGATTCATCTATGTGCGGGCCGAGTATCCGGTGGCCGTCTCGCGGCTGACGACGGCGCTGCGCGACGCCCGGCGGCGCGGCTTGCTGGGCAACGGCATCTGCAACACGCCTTTCAACTTCGATGTGGAGATTCGGCTGGGCGCGGGAGCGTTTGTCTGCGGCGAGGAGACGGCGCTGATCGCCTCCATCGAGGGCCGGCGCGGCACGCCCAAGCCGCGGCCGCCGTACCCGGCCGTGAGCGGCCTGTGGGGCAAGCCCACGCTTATCAACAACGTTGAGACCTACGCCAACATCGCGCCCATCGTCCGCAACGGCGGCAAGTGGTTTGCGAACATGGGCTCGGAGAGAAGCAAGGGCACCAAGGTCTTCGCGCTGACCGGCAAGATCGCCAATACCGGCCTGGTCGAAGTGCCGATGGGCATCAAGCTGCGCGAGATCATCGAGGTGATCGGCGGCGGCGTACCCGGCGGGCACACCTTCAAGGCGGTGCAGACGGGCGGTCCTTCGGGCGGCTGCATTCCGGCCGAGATGCTGGACGTGGGCGTCAGCTACGATGCGCTGGTCCGGCTGGGCTCCATCATGGGCTCGGGCGGCATGATCGTGATGGACGACACCTCGTGCATGGTGAACGTGGCGCGCTTCTTCGTCGAGTTCTGCATGACCGAGTCCTGCGGCAAGTGCATTCCCTGCCGGGCGGGCACGGCGCAGATGTTCACGCTGCTGACGCGATTCTGCACCGGCACGGGAACCATGGACGATCTGGAGCTGCTGGAAGGCCTGTGCGAGACAATCAAAGAGGCCAGCCTGTGCGGACTGGGGATGACGGCGCCCAATCCCGTGCTGAGTACGCTCAAGTACTTCAGGAACGAGTACATCGAGCACATTGTGCATAAACGCTGTCCGGCCGGGGTCTGCAACATGGAAGCGCCCGTGGAGGTGGTGGCATGAACGAGAGCATGGGCGTAAAAACACTGCAAATCGACGGCCAGGAGGTCAGCGCGCGTTCCGGGCAGACCATCCTGGAAGTGGCGCAGGAAAACGACATCTACATCCCTACCCTCTGCCATATGGAGGGCCTGAGCGATGTGGGCGCTTGCCGGCTGTGCCTGGTGGAGATCAAGGGCAGCAATAAGCTGTTGCCGGCCTGCGTGGCCTCTGTTTTTGAAGGCATGGAGGTGACCACCGACTCGGAGCGGCTGCGGAAGCACCGCCGGACGATTCTCGAGCTGCTCTTCGCTGAGCGCAACCACGTTTGCTCGGTCTGCGTTGCCAATAACCACTGCGAACTGCAGGCGATGGCTCAGGAGCAGGGCCTGACACATGTGCGCCTGCCCTATCGCAACCCGCAGATGGGCGTGGACGCCTCGCTCGACCGCTTCACCGTGGACCACAACCGCTGCATCCTATGCACCCGCTGCGTGCGGGTTTGCGCCGAGATTGAAGGCGCGCACGTGTGGGACGTGGCCAACCGCGGCATCGACTCCATCGTGATTACCGACCTGCGCGACGAGTGGGGAAGCTCCAGTTGCACCCGCTGCGGCAAATGCGTGCAGGTATGCCCCACCGGAGCGCTCTTCGACAAGAGCAAGGTTGGCTCCGATCACCCCAAGTATCCCGATTTCCTTCCTTACCTGAACCTGATGAGGGGAGCGCAATGAGTAAATTGAAGGTGGCGACCGTTTGGCTGGACGGATGTTCCGGCTGCCACATGTCGTTTCTGGACATGGATGAACGGCTCATCGAGCTGGCCCAGCTCGTGGACGTGGTCTACAGCCCTATCGTAGACACGAAGGAGTTCCCCGACGAGGTGGATATCGCGCTGGTCGAGGGCGCCGTAGCCTCGGTGGACGACGAGAAGAAGATCAAGAAGATTCGCGCCCATACGAAGCTCCTGATCGCCATGGGCGACTGCGCCATCACGGGCAATGTGCCCTCGATGCGCAACCCCATCGGCCCGGAGGCCATCCTCGACCGCGCATACATTGAGAACGCTACCACGCAGCAGCAGATTCCGTGCGTTGTGGTGCCCAAGCTGCTGAAGGTCGTGCGTCCCATCCACGAGTTCGTCAAGGTGGACGTTTTTCTGCCCGGCTGTCCGCCCTCGGCCGACACCTTCCATACGGCGCTGACCGCGCTGGTAACCGGTCAACCGCTGGATATTCCGGCGCTCACGCGTTTTGGAGCCTGAGCCCTCCAGGAGCCCAAGTCATGACCCAGACGATCACTATCGATCCCGTAACGCGGCTTGAAGGCCACGGCAAGATCACGATCCAACTCAACGGCCAGGGCGAAGTGGAGGATGCGCACTTTCACGTCACCCAGGTGCGCGGCTTTGAGCGCTTCTCGCAGGGCCGGCCGTTCTATGAGATGCCCAGCCTGATGGCGCGCATCTGCGGCATCTGCCCGGTCTCGCACCTGCTGGCCTCGGCCAAGGCTTGCGAGGCGATCATGTCGGTGCGCATTCCGCATCCCGCCGCGCAACTGCGGCGCATGTTGAATATGGCGCAGCTAGTGCAGTCCCATGCGCTGAGCTTCTTCTATCTCGCCTCTCCCGACCTGCTGCTGGGCATGGATTCGGATCCGCTTGCCCGCCACGTCTTCGGGGTGCTGGCCGCCAAGCCCGAGTTGGGCCGCGCCGGCGTGGCGCTGCGCCGCTTCGGCCAGCACACCATCGAGCTGCTCTCCGGCAAGCGCATCCATACGGGGTGGGTGGTTCCCGGCGGCGTCACCGAACCGCTGACCATTGCCAAGCGCGATGAGATTCTCTCCATGCTGCCCGAGGCCTACACCAACCTGGGCATGGCGATCACCGCCTACAAGCAGATTGCCGGCAGCTTCAAGCCCGAGATCGAGGTCTTCGCCAACTTCCCGTCGAATTACATGGGCCTGATCAACGAGGACGAGTCGATCGAATTTACCGATGGCGCGCTGCGCGTGATCGATCCCCAGGGCGCGATCCTGGCCGACGGCATCACCGCGGCCGGATTCAGCGATCTGATCGGCGAGGCGGTGGAACCTTACAGCTACACCAAATTCACCTACCTGAAGCAGTTCGGCTATCCCGAGGGCAGCTACCGGGTGGGCCCTCTGGCCCGGCTCAATATCGTCAAGTCGATGGGCACGCCACAGGCGGAGAAGGAACTGGCGGAGTTCAAGCAGCTCTCCACGGGTCTGGTGGAAAGCTCCTTCTACTATCATCATGCGCGCTTGATCGAGGCCCTCTACGGCATCGAGAGAATCGAGCAGATTCTCGCCGACCCGCGAATTCTCGACAAGCATGTGCGCGCGACGGCGGGCGTCAACCGTCTCGAAGGCGCGGGCCAGATCGAGGCTCCGCGCGGCACGCTGAATCATCACTACAAGGTGGACGAGAACGGCCTCATCACCTGGGCCAACTTGGTGGTGGCCACGGGGCACAATAACAACGCCATGAACCGGGGCGTGGCGCAGGTTGCCAAGGCCTAC
>CAWCWQ010000186.1:0-8408 GCA_963799145.1 uncultured Acidobacteriaceae bacterium
GGTCTGTGACCAGATGATTTCGTACCTCGAGTTCAAGCTATCCCAGGTCCCAAAATCGGGACCTGGGGCACCCAGAGTTGGTACAACTTCATGCGGTCAGAGACCTAGACAGCATTTGCAGCACAAAAGGACTTTCGCTTGACTGATTTTACTCCGACACAGAGTGTATTGTTTACTGAGCTTGAAAAGCGTCCGGTTTTGTTGGCATTTGATCAGGCGCATGGCAGCAGCGATGGTGGATCGATCCTGCTCTCAGCCGCCAATCGGCGCTTTGGCGATGGTCTGATCGAGAGCCTGAGCGCGTGTCTGGATGCGCGCCGAACTGACCGATGAAACCGAGCATGTTTACGGCGACACGCGTTACGCAGCCAAGAGTTGGAAGCAGGAACGGCGTGTGATCTTCAAGGCCGAGGTGGTCAAAGCCGGCGGCAAGCAGCCGCGCGATAACCCGCGTTTCGTCGTTACCAATATGCAGCAAAGCCCGCAGTGGCTCTACGAAAAGGTCTATTGCCAGCGTGGCGGCGTCGAGAACCGGATCAAGGAACTCAAGGCTCTCGATGTGGATCGCACCAGTTGTACAAACTTCTGGGCCAACCAACCGCGCGCGCCGATGGCGGCTGCGGCCTATGTGTCGATGCAGGAGATTCGCTTGAATGCGGAACTGACAATGCTGGCCCGGGCGCAAGTCTGGACGCTGCGTGAGCGACTGTTGAAACTCGGCGCTCGCGTGGCGGCCTCGGCGCGGCGCATCGTTGCGCGCCTGCCAGAAACGTTTCCATGGCGAAATGATTTTCAGAAGATCGCCGCCGCGCTGGGCGCGACCGCCGGATAACGACTCCGCGAAGGCCGATAACTCAATCGATCAAGAACAGACGCAAAGCCTGTCGGGCATAACCATGCGTGAAATGCGCCGACCTATGCCTGAAAACGACTGAAGGGATGAATCGGCCATCGCTCGGAACAGGCCGAATCAACTTCTTCCCTGAAAAGGCAAAACGCACGCCACCGTTCCGTCAAAATGCCTCTCCTCCGACGCGTTCATGAATGATGTAGGTTAGAACCCGTTGTACCGCACCCTCCTCCTCTGCCTCTCCACGAACCGAGGCGTAGGCTATGCGCGTCAGATGTGCGGCCTTCATCTTTGTTAAGATGAAGTTATTATTCTTCTGCTTCAGCCTCAGACCAGGATATTGTTTGGCTGCCAATTGGGCCTCCCGAGTTCACTCGATGTACGCCTGCAAGAGTACAAGGGTTGGACATAAAGAATCAAATGTGGTGGAGAATAGTCCGCTCTTGCGGTTCGTTCGTCCCACGCTGCCCACTGGAAGGCAGAATGCTTTTTCCTTTGGCTACGGGGATTTGCGCTGGGCTGGGCGCGGCGGGCGCGCTCGGCTTGGCGGCGGGCGGCTGCGCCCCGGACATTTCTATTCTTCAAAAAGCCCTTGACAGCCAATCGGGCAATGTGTACAGTGTCTCTGTACACAATACACAGCCCACGTGACGCAGCCAGCTTCCATCAGTATCGACCTCAGTTCCACCGTTCCCGCCTATCGGCAAATCGTGGATGCCATGCGGGTTCAACTGGTCGAGGAGCGCCTGAAGCCCGGCCAGATGCTGCCAACAGTCCGGCGCCTGGCGATGGAGCTTGGCGTCCATTTCAACACGGTCGCTCAGGCCTACCGCGAACTTGCCGTAGAGGGATGGCTCGACCTGAAGCACGGCCGCGGCGCCATGGTCATTCAGCGCAAAACTCCGAAGCGGGAAGCCAGCCCCGCAAGCGCGAGTCTCTTTGGCGAACGCCTGAGAGAACTGGTGGCGCAGATGCGCGCAGACGGCGTGGATGCCCCTCGCATCGCTTCAGAATTGAAATCGTTTGCTCAGGAGCTGGAAAGATGACCAAAATCCGAATGTTCGTCCTGGCCTACATGGCCTTCCTGATTCTCGCGGAACATGCTCTTCCATACTTGCACGGAAAACGGCTTTTCGGCGTTCTCGTTCCCGGCCCGATTCGCTACGGCGCCGCGGGCGCGGCCATCATCCGCCGCTATGAACTGTATCTGCTGCCGTGGAGCATTGTGTGCCTCATCGCCACGATCTTCGTGCCGATCTCATGGATCTATCTCGGGGCTGGTGCGGCAATGATCGTCTATATGGTCGCAACTCTGCGCGGCTTCGCTGTGGCCAATGCGAGCGCGCGGAAGTTTGCTGTGGTCAGCCACGGCATTCGTACGGCAAGCCTCACCGATACGGACGATGACAGCCAGCGCATTGGTTGGCGTTTTCTTCCGCCGCTGGCAATTCCCTGCGCGGCAGCTTTGGACGTCTACCTGCATTGGCAGCAGATACCGGAGCGTTACGCAGTGCATTGGGCACACGATGGAACCGCGAATGGCTGGGCCATTAAGACCTTAAGCGGATTGTATGGTCCGCCTCTTTTCGGCGCTTTGATCATTGTCTTTCTGGCCGGCATCAGCCTGTCGATTCTGCATGGCTCGCGCCGCAGCTCACCCACCTCGCCAGCCGTCTCGCTGTGCACGTTGATCGCATTTATGGCCGCGTTCATTTCTTCGCTTGTGCCATTCATTGCGCTGCATCCGCCCTTGCCCTACGCGGTCTTCTCGCCGCTCTTTGCCTCGCTCATCGTCGTGTTCTTTCTCATGCTCGTGCGGATCGTCTATCGCATGATCAAAGCCGCGAACGAGCCGGGGGATGGCGACTACACTCCCCCGGAATACTGGCGCGGAGGCATGGTCTACTACAACCCCGACGATCCCGCGATCTACGTGCAAACGCCGGTGGGCGGATTCTACACTCTGAACTTCGCCAATCGCGCATCGTGGTTTTTGCTTGCGCGGAACGTTCTCTACATAACCGGCATGGCCTTCCTTGCCCATGCTCTTTGGAGGTAATATGCGCATTTTTGTATTTCTGCTAGCCGCCTGCTGTGCATTCGCACAATCTTCTGAAGACCGCACCCGCCAGGCGCTCGACCAGCTTCTGGCACACAAGATCGACGGCTTCTACGCGAAGTTCTCGCCGCAGATGAAAAGCGCCATCGGCCTTGAGACTTACTCGGCGCAAATGGAGCAAATCCTGGCTTTGGGCCCGCCCCAAAAGATAGACGCGCCACGCACGCAAACCGTCGGAGACTTGACCGTGGTCGTGATTGAAGTTCACTGGGCGCCGGTATCGCTGGACTTTCAGGTGGCCTGGAACAAGGCCGGCGAAATCGACGGCACGTTTTGGCGTCCGGCTCCTGCGGAGAGTAACTTCCAGAGCGCCGCTTACTCGCATCCGGATTCTTTTTCCGCAATCGAAGTTACCGTTGGCGACGATGCATGGAAGCTACCCGGAACTCTGACTATTCCCAAGGGCGCGGGGCCTTTTCCGGCTCTCGTCCTGGTGCATGGCTCCGGGCCTAACGACCGCGATGAGTCGGTGGGCGGCGCGAAGGTATTCCGAGACTTGGCCGAGGGGCTATCTTCGCGAGGCATTGCCGTGCTGCGTTATGAAAAGCGCACTCGCCAGTATCCGCAGCAGTGCGCAGCGGACGCGGCTTTCACCGTAAATGAGGAGACGGTGGAAGACGCAGCGCGGGCGGCCGCGCTACTCAGAAAGCAGGCAAAGATCGACCCGGCGCGCGTGTACGTGCTGGGGCACAGCCTGGGCGGTTACCTTGCCCCACGGATCATGAAACAAGACCCGAAGATCGCCGGCTTCATTGTGATGGCGGGAAACGTGCGACCATTGGATGAGTTGATTATCGATCAGACGGAATACATCGCCAGCCTCAAGGGGAACCTGACGGCTGAGGATCAGGCAAGACTGGCGGAGATCAAGAAGAATCCATTTGCCGGCATGAACCTTCCAGCTTCGTACCTGGTGGACCTGAAAGGCTATCGTCCCGATGTCGAGGCCAAGAACCTCAGTACTTCCATGCTGGTTTTGCAGGGGGAACGGGACTACCAGGTGACGATGAAAGACTTCGTTCTTTGGAAATCGGCACTGGGAAGCCGGAGCAATGTCACCTTCCGCACTTATCCAAAGCTGAATCACTTGTTCATCGCCGGGGAAGGAAGATCGAGGCCTGAGGAATACCAGGCGCCGGGGCATGTCGAAGAGCAGGTCGTCGCCGGCATCGCAAACTGGATCCTTCGATAAGGAAACACTCTACCGACCTCATTAAGATACTTGTTCATCGTCGAATCCGGGTTGAGCTTGCGGTTCGTTCGTCCTGCGCTGCACACTGGATAGCAGAATGCTTTCTCCTTGGGCTACGGGGATTTGCGCTGGGCTGGGCGCGGCGGGCGCGCTGGGGCTGGCCGCGGGCGGCTGCGGCTACGCCGCGCTGTGGCCGGGGTCGCGGCTCTTCGGCGAGGCGCTGACTGCGCCCCGACGCCCTGGCGAACTGGCGCTGACCTTCGACGACGGGCCCAATCCGGCGTGGACGCCGCGGCTGCTGGAGGCTCTGGCCAGCCACGATCTGCGGGCGACGTTTTTCATGTTGGGCAGATATGCGGAGGCTGAGCCTGGACTGGTGAGACGGATTGTGGCGGCGGGGCACCTGATCGGAAACCACTCCTGGAGCCATCCCAACCTGGCTCTTGCCTCGGCCAGCCGCGCTAAAGAGGAGCTGACGAGGACCAGCCAGACGCTGGAGCAGATTGCGGGCGCGCCGGTGCGGTTCTTTCGGCCTCCGTTTGGGGCGCGAAGGCCGGCGGTCTTCCGCATTGCGAGGGAGTTGGGACTGACGCCTGTGCTGTGGAATGCGATGACCTCCGACTGGCGCGAGCCTTCGGCGGAGAGGATTGCCGAGCGGCTCACCCTGCGCATCGACCAGCTGCAGCGGCGGGGCCTGGCGGCCAATATCGTGCTCCACGACGGCAGCCACCTGAAGCTGGGCGCGGATCGGGGTCCATCGGTGGCGGCTGCGGAGCGGCTGGTTGCGCGGTACAGGCCGACCCATCGGTTTGTGACGCTGGAGGCTTGGAGTTAGAGAGCTGAGGATGGACTCAGCTTGCCAGTCGCTCTTCCCTCTCCAGCGCCTCGTGAATCAGCATTTTGAGATAGGTCTGATAGCGCAATCCTCGGCGGTCAGCCAGGGACCTTGCACGGGAAATGTCCTCCGGGGCGAGCCGGATCGTTGTCGGGGGAGTGACGCCGCGTTGGCTCAGCGTGCCTTGCCGTACTCGGCCCTCCTGCGCGGCCTGCAGGAATGCCGCTGCCAAGCCCTCGCGGTTCTCGAACAGCCAGCTGGCTTCGTCGGACTCGTTTTCAAACTTCGGAATCTTCAGTGTCTCCATATTGCCGCCTCATTTCCGCCAGATAGTAGAGCTTGAGTTGCTTGGGTGCATCCCAGGCGGAGATCACTCTCACTCTTCCAGCGCGCCAGGTCGTAACCAGTTGCAGAATCCTTCCCTTAGCCGTCTCTCCGACTTGTTGGAGCCGTTCTTCCCCGCCGCTTTCGCCAGCGATTTGCAATTCCATGTCGAGAGGAGATCCGAGAAAAACCTCCTCCGCTTCTTCCTGCGTTACTTTGTGTAGCGCGATGTGAGCCAGATTGGCTCCATCCCAATCGAAAATCAAAGAACTTCCGCTCATCAATGCTCCTAAGTATGAATTTCTGTATAGGCGAAACTACCTCTTTGCCGCACCTCATTTGTATTTACACTGTATATCGTTTTCTCGTCATTGTCTAGGCAGATTCTGCGACATGAGCTTGCGGAGAAAAGCGGCGCTCATTCATCGCTCAGCTGAATATCTTTGAATGCTTCCCGCGCGGCGGCGATGGTGGCGGCTACCTCCGCTTCGCCGTGGGCCGTGCTCAGGAACGCCGCCTCAAACTGCGAGGGCGGCAGCCAGACGCCCTGGTCGAGCATGGCCCGGTGGAAGCGTCCGAAGGCGGCTGTGTCGCTCCGGGCTGCCTGGGCGTAGTCGGTGACCGGACGGTGCGTGAAGAACCAGGTCCACATGGAGCCGACGCGGTTGAGTGTGAGGGGAACGCCAACCCTGGCGGCCTCGGCGGCGACGCCTTCGGCCACGGCTTGGGCTGTTGCTTCAAGCTGAGGATAGACCTTGTCGGCATGTTCCTGGAGGTAGCTGACTGTGGCGATGCCCGCGGCCATGGCCAGGGGATTGCCGCTGAGGGTTCCGGCCTGATAGACGGGGCCGAGCGGGGCGAGCAGGTCCATGAGGGCACGCTTGCCACCGAAGACGCCCATAGGCAGGCCTTCGCCGGCGATCTTGCCCAGCGTGACCAGATCGGCGTCGATGCCGTAGAGTTCAAGCGCCCCGCCCAGGGCCACGCGGAATCCAGTCATGACTTCGTTGACGATGAACAACGCTCCTTCACGGGCGGTGATGGTGCGCAAGCCTGCCAGGTAGCCGGGTGCTGGTGGAATGCAGCCGGCGTTGCCAACGATCGGCTCGGCGATCACTGCGGCAATTGCGCCGGGATGGGCGGTAAAGGCGGTTTCGACGGCGGCCAGATCGTTGTAGGGCAGGGCGAGGGTGAGGCTGGCGACCTCCTCCGGGACGCCCGCGGAGCCAGGAATGCCAAATGTAGCTACACCAGAACCGGCCTTGACCAGCAGTCCGTCGGCGTGTCCGTGGTAGCAACCCTCGAATTTGACCACGATCTTGCGGCCGGTGGCGGCGCGGGCCAGGCGGATGGCGCTCATGGCGGCCTCGGTACCGGAGCTGACGAAGCGCAGCTTTTCTATCGCCGGGAAGCAGGCGACGACGCGCTCGGCGAGATCGGCCTCGGCGGCCGTTGAGGCGCCGAAGCTGGCGGAGTTGCGGGCGGCCCGCTCGATGGCTTCGACCACCGGCGGAAAGGCGTGGCCCAGGATCATCGGTCCCCAGGAGCCGAAGTAGTCGATATAGCGGTTGCCGTCGGCGTCGGTGATCCACGCGCCCTGGGCTCGCTCGACGAAGGGTGGCGCGCCGCCTACCGCGCGAAAGGCGCGCACCGGCGAATTGACGCCGCCGGGGAAGAATCGCCGGGCGCGCTCTTCGAGGGCCAGGGAGCGGGTGCGAATGGTGGCTGGATTCGGGGGACTCATGATGGGTTCAGTATAGAAGCTGGAAGGTTGGGCAACGGCCGAACTGAATCGGCTTGCACTTCAACAGCATCTCGAAAGCGTGAGCGAATTGGATGAGACCGGCGATCGGCTATTGGTGGTCTTTGACGGCCATTGCGGCTTCTGCAACGGCTGGGTGCGTTGGCTGTTGCGGCGCGACCGGCAAGACCGCCTGCGGTTCGCCGCTTCCAGCTCGCCGGCGGTGGCGCCGCTGCTGGCGCGGTACTCCGAGTTGCTTGAGCCCGGCGGGGTTCCGGGTACGGTGCTGGTCTTCCGCTACCCGCTCGAAGGCGGGGAGCAGGCGCTGACTCGATTCGCGGCTACACTGGCTCTGCTCGCGGAACTGCCGCAGCCCTGGCCCGTGATGGCCGCCGCGCTGAGATGGATTCCCAACTTCCTCAGCGATCCGCTGTACCGGCTGGTGGCGCGCTGGCGTTACCGCCTTTGGGCCGGTTGGAGAGCTGCCCGATCCCGGCCCCGGAAGAGCGGGCGCGCTTTCTGTAGCACTCAGGGCAGGCCAAAGAGGGGCTTTAAGCTGGAATGTAGGAGTCGCAAGCTGGAATCTGCCCCCAAGCCCCGATATCTTGGCCTCGACGTCGGCAACCGGCGCATTGGCGTGGCTGTGTCGGACGAGCTGGGGCTGGCGGCGCAACCGGTGCTCACGCTGGTGCGGCGTCACAACCGCCGCGAGGATTTGCGCTCGCTGGCGCGGCTGGCGCGGCGGTTTGCGGTTGCGGGCATCGTCGTGGGGAATCCCGTGCATCTGTCGGGCGAGGTGAGCCCGCAGTCCGCCAAAACGCAGGCCTTTGCCGCCGAACTGGGACAACTGACCGGCCTGCCCATTCACTTGTGGGATGAGCGGCTGACCACGCGTGAGGCGCACCAGATTCTGTACGAGGCCGGCCATGCCCGCCAGCAGCATCGGCGGGTCGTGGATCAGGTGGCCGCTACACTGATCCTACAGTCGTTCATGGAGAAGCAGGGATCAGGGATCAGAGATCAGAGATCAGGGGTCAGGGACTAGGGAGCAGATGGCCGGGCCAGCTCACTGAGGCTCCGAGCCATACCACAGTACCTTTGTCTTCAGCCTGTTGCGCAGACTGTATACTTCGGACTGGGAATCTCATCTTGTTTGTTTTTTGGGGCGATCATGGCTGAGATTCTGAAACCCGGCGATCCCTTCCGGGTGGGCATGCTGGTCTTTCCGGGGATCACGCAACTGGATTTGACCGGGCCGCAGGAAGTGCTGACCAAAGTGCCCGGAGTAGAGGCTGGCCTCTACTGGAAGAACCTCGCTCCCGTTGCCAGCGCCTCCGGGCTGCGGTT
>CAWCWQ010000187.1:0-11399 GCA_963799145.1 uncultured Acidobacteriaceae bacterium
GGTTTCTCTCGCCTATGACTCCCCGCGCCCGCCGCGCACTTCTCTCCGTAGCTCTCTTTTTCGCCGTCTGCGCCGTTGCGGGCAGCTTCCTGCAACGGAGGGTGGGCGCGCAGTCGTCCACAGACGAGAGCCAGCTCCGCGACAGCCTCAAGTCCTTCACCAGTGTCTATGCGCAGGTGGAAGCGAATTACGCCGAACCGATCGAAGGCGACAAGGCCGACGCCGCGATCTACGACGGAGCTATCCCCGGAATGCTCCGGGTACTGGATCCGCACTCCAACTTTTACGATCCCAAGGCCTACGCCAAGATGCGCGAGGAGCAGCACGGCCGCTACTACGGAGTGGGCATGACCATTCAGCAGCCGTACCTCGGCGGTAAGGTCTATTGCGTCTTTCCGATGGAGGGCGCGCCGGCCTTCAAGGCGGGGATTCATCCGGGCGACGTCATCGCCGCGGTGGACGGCAAGAGCACCGAGGGCCAGAACTCGGATGTAGTGGCCAAGGAGCTGAAGGGCCCCAAGGGCACGCACGTGCAGGTGAGCATGAACCGCGAGGGTGAGCCCAAGCCGCTGGTCTTCGACCTGGTGCGCGACGAGATTCCGAACCCCTCGGTAGACCTGAAATATGAGATTCGCCCCGGCGTGGGCTACATTCACCTGAAGCAGTTCCAGGAGACCACGGCGCAGGAGGTCAACGACGCCGTAGACGGCTTTAGCAACTTGAAGGGGCTGGTGCTGGACCTGCGCGGCAACCCCGGCGGCCTGCAGCCAGGCGGTTGAGGTCTGCGACCACCTGCTCGCCAAAGGCCAGATCATCGTCTCGCAGAAGGGCCGCGCCTACCCCGACGTAGTTTATACGGCCACCCACGGAAACAGCGGGCATAGCTTCCCCATCGTCGTCCTGGTAAACCGCACGACGGCTTCAGCGGCGGAGATTGTGAGCGGCGCCTTGCAGGACCACGACCGCGCGCTGATCGTGGGCGAGACCACCTTTGGCAAGGGGCTGGTGCAGACGGTATTCAACCTGAGCGAGAACACCGGCCTGGCGCTGACTACCTATCACTACTACACGCCCTCGGGACGGCTTATCCAGCGCAACTACGCGGGCGTTTCGCTTTACGACTATTACTACAACCACGCTGGCGCACTGCCCTCCGACTCCACCAATCGCGAGGTCAAGCTGACCGACGCGGGGCGGACGGTATACGGCGGCGGCGGCATTACGCCGGACGAGAAGATCGAGGCCCCCAAGAGCAACCGCTTCGAAGACGAACTGCTTTACAAAGATACCTTCTTTCTCTTCGCTCCCGCGTATGTGTCCAAGCACACTGTGGATGCGAACTTCGAGGTGAACGACGCTGTACTGGCCGAGTTCAAGCAATACCTCACCAGCCAGAACATTCCCTGGACCGACGCCGATTTCAATGGGGCGATGGACTGGCTGAAGATGAACCTCAAGGACAAGATCGCCACCATCCAGTTTGGAGAGTCGCACGGTCTGCGCACGCGCGCCGACTGGGATCCGATGATTCAGAAGGCGCTCACGTTTCTGCCCGAGGCGCAGGCTCTTGAAGACAACGCCCACAAAGTGCTGACGCAGAAGGCGGAGGCGCGGAACGAGCCGAGATAAGCGCGAGTTCCCATACAACAAGAAGGCAGTCCCCGCGGGGACTGCCTTCTTGCGTCAGATTCGAGAAGCTCCCTCTCAGGCGGGAGACTAACTCCAGGTGCGGATGCCGATCACTCCCCAATACGCAAGGTAGGCCGCCGCGATTAGCAGCGCGGAAGTGACCGCGATCGAATACCAGCGGACGCTTGCGCGTATCTCCTGCGTCCGCGCGCGCCACAAGGCAATTGCGCCGGCGAGGGAAGCCAAGGCAAAGATCGATGTGGTCACGGTCAGGCCGAGAGACCAAATTGTCAGGTTCCCCAGGCGCGCGATTGCGTCATTGCCGGCCATGATGGCGAAACCCACGAATGCCAGCAGGCTCAGCACCGCGATAAGTGGCCACAGGCGCATGGCGCGCTCGGCCGGGCGGCGGCGTCTCTTGAAGCAGCCGCCGATCATCCAGAACGGCGCATACAAGAGAATCGATAGAACGGCCAGCAGGAACCATGCGACCAGAGCGATTTCAGAGAAGGCCAACCAAGTGGGAATGCGCTTCAGCGTTCCACCGATGTATACAAAGCGTCCCTCGGCATTCGGCTTGAGCAGTATGGCCGTGGCAGCCGCCTCGGGAGATCCCTTCTTTGGAAGGTAGCGAAACTGCTCGCCGCTTGTGGGAACGAAGGGTTGATCGATCTGGCTGAGGCTTGATATCAGCAGGTTGCCGTTTGCGAAACGAATGCGTTGCAGCGCGGCCAGGTGCTCCAGAAAATATGTGAATTGATTGCGGGGCGAGGCAGATTCGTACCAGCCGGCATACTGCTGCGCATCGGCGGGCAGCGGCGCCGCCGCCGGTACGGGCTGCCTTTGGAGCGAGCGCGTCACATACGCGCGAATCGCGTCGCCGATCTTGCCGAAGGCCGCGCCGTTGCCCGCGTTGATGCTAAAGAAGAATCCCACGCCATACTCGGGCATATAGGCCATCTGGGTCAGCCCGCCATCCACGCCGCCATCGTGCCCGTGGTAAACAAATCCGTCGTAAAAGCTCGTGTAGTTGCTCAAGCCGTAACCGGTCTTCAAGCCTTCCTGCGCCGGCCATGCGCGGGTCGGCGTCTCCATGCGATCGATGGAGGCGGCTGGCATGATTTCGGTCCCGTTCACCGTGCCGCGATTCAGATAGAACCCGACATAAGACGCCATGTCTTTGGCCGAGGCGTTGATGGATCCCGCGGGGCGAAGCAGAATGTTCCAGTAGGGATAGGGCGTCTTGCCATCGGGGTGATAAAGGGTCGTCGATTGCGGCGAAGGCTGCTCAAAGTAGGTTGCCGTCTTCATGCCTATGGGCAGGAAGAAATTCCGAGTCGCGTAATCTTCAAATCGCAGCCCGGTGATCTTCTCGACGATGTAAGCGGCTACCGGTGGGCCGGAGTTGCAATAGGCCATGCGCGTGCCCGGCCGCCAGCGGGAGGCGCGCGAGTGGCGATCGTAGTCGAGTCCCTCGCGCAGTGTCATTCCTTTGGCGTTCTTGGCATACTCGCGCATGTGCATATCGTCCCAGCCGGTGGTATGTTCCAGCAAATCCACCACGCGCACCGGGTCGGTTGCCTCCCAACGATTCTCGAACCATATCTCGGGCGCGAGTTTGCGCACCGGATCTTGAAGCGACAGCTTGCCTTCATTCACCAGCTTGAGGATGGAGAGCGAAGCAAAGGCCTTGGAGGTCGAGCCGATGCGGAAGAGAGTCTCGTCCGTAACGGCCTGATTCGCGGCCACATTGGATTTTCCCAGCCCAGCGACCCATTCGGGACCGTCGCGGTGGACAATCGCAACGGACATGCCGGGCGTATGCGTATCCTGGAGTATCTTCTCCAACTGCTGGCGCAGCTCCGCGATCGACTGTGCGGGCTTCGGCGGGTTATCCGCCCTGTTCTGAGCGGCGCAGGATGCCACAAGCAAGCAACACAAGATTACGCGGGCGATAGATTTCATTCCAGACCACCTCACGAGTCGGAAGATTGCTTTCGAGCGGCGCACAGGCCGCGGCAAATTCTCGTTGCCAGGAAGCCCACCCATCATAGTCAAAAGACGGGAAGAGCCGCAACGAAGGGCACATAAGATTGCATCTGTGGTTCAGATGAAGCTCCGCAATACTGTTGCGATTCGAGATTTCAAACTGAAGTGGCCGCCAACTGCAACGGCCTATGGTAGAGTTCCATCAAGACCGGAACAAGCCGATGGAACGAGAGGTTCAGGTGTGAGCGCGCGGTTCGATTTGAACGGCGTCTGGTCGATCTGAGCTAAGGTCGAATATACTGTTTGGCGCTGGCCCGGTGCTTCCGCTTGCTGCGAGGCGTCCGGAGCAGCGCGAGCAGTTCGGGTGAGGAGCCGCAACTTGGAATCGAAAGCCCTGGATGAGGACATTTGCATTTCTCGGCCGGGTGGGTTTGCCTGGGTGGCCGAAGCGTCAACAAGGGAGCTTCTGCGGCCTGGAATGGGCCATGGTAGTCTACCGGCGAATCATCCGCAAGAATCCTGAAGAGCCGCGGGCGGCGGCAACCGCGCACACCGGGTTGCCGCTAAATCGCCGCTGAATGGAAGGTGACCGCTTGGACCTGCTGAACAGACTCTTTTCTAAGCACTTTGGACCTGACGACTACGCCGCCCTGGTATCGAAGGCTCTTACCGATGCCGGAGTCGCAACCGTTCGCTATGACGAGAAGAGCTTCTCTCTTCATGGCCCTGACGGGCTTGTACTACACCTCCAAAACGGATACTCGCGCTTCTGTGCGGCCGGCAAGAGAGACCGGCACATAGTATTGATGGACTTTGTCTCCGGCTTTGCCGCGATGGCCTCGATTCCTGCGGATTTTGCAACGGTAAAGGCACATCTTCTTCCGGTAGTGCGGAGCGCGGCCTGCTTCCCGCTTGCCCAACTTCAATTTCAGGCGAGCGGCAAGGCCGGCGCGGGCCCTAGTGTCGCTGCACAGCGCGTGGCTGACGACCTAGTAGTTTGCCTCGCATACGATGCCGGAGGTTCAGTTTCGTACATTGGTCAGGAATCCCTTGACAGATGGCAAGTGGCCTTCCCGGAAGCCTTGACGATCGCTCGGAGCAATCTGAGGGAAAGGACCGACCCAAGTTGGATGGCACAACCCTCACCGCGCCTTTATGTGGGGCAATGGGGCGATTCGTATGAGAGCTCGCGAATGCTCCTGACGGACCTGATTCATCGCCTTCCTCTGGATGGGAATCCAGTTGTGTCCGTGCCCAGCCGGAATCAGTTATGGGTAACCGGGTCAAAGAATGCGGGCGGACTCGATTCGACGATTAAGTTCTGTCAGAAGGAGCATTTTGGGGCCCATCCTTTGTCGCCCCACCTGTTTGTATTGCACGATCATCAGTGGGCCAGTTTCATCCCAGGATTCAAGGCATCGCGGGATTCGCTCCGGCATATCGAGTTGCGGCGGGCGGCGGCGGACTATGGGCTCCAGAAGGGTTATCTGGATGCGATGAACGAGAAGGAAGGGATCGACCTGTTTGTGGCGAGTTGCACCGTGTACGAGGAGAGTGTTACAGAACGCCAGTACAGCGTATGCGTCTGGTCGAAAGGCGTGGATTCGCTGTTGCCGCTCACCGACGAGGTCATCTTGCTGGTCGACCCCGAAACCAAGGACCGTGTCTCGGTGAAGTGGTCCATTGCGCAATCGGTTGTTGGGCACCTGATGGAAAAGCAGGATGACCTGCTTCCGGAGCGCTACCGGGTTCGTTCCTTTCCAAGCCAGGAAGAGATAGCCGAACTGCGGCGAGTAGTCCTCGCATAACAAAAGAGGCCGTCCCCACTGGGAAAGCCTTCTTGCCTATCTGAAACTCAGGCCTGCCTCGGATCGTTCCGCGCTCCGCCTTCCGCGTCAGCGCTTTGTGGGCGTTGACTTCCAGAACCTGCGCCTTGGGCAGGCAGGTGAGCGCCTTCGGGATCGTCGGATCCCAATCGGCGCGGGTGCGCAGACCGTGCGACTGCGCATACTGAATGGTTACGATCTTGTCCTTGAGGTTCATCTTCAGCCAGTCCATCGGGCGGTTGAGCCACCGCTTGTAACCGGCGTCACAGCGCGGCCCCGCCGGGACCCATAGGCTTTTCAACGGAGCTTAGAAGGAGTATTCAATGCCGGCAATTGCCGCGGAAAGCGCTATTACCGTCCAGAATCTTTTGGCCGCCTTCGAGGGCGAGTCGAATGCGCACGCCAAGTACACCGCCTTTGCAGTAAGGGCCGACGCCGACGGATTGCACGGCGCCGCCAGCCTGTTTCGGGCTGCCGCGCGCGCCGAGCAGATTCACGCCGCCAATCATGCGCGGGCAATCAAGCAATTGGGCGGCGAAGCGAAGTGCGAGATTCACGCGGTCGAGGTGAAGAGCACGCTGGATAACTTGAAGGCCGCGTTGAGCGGCGAGCAGTACGAAATCGACACCATGTACCCCGGGTTTCTCGAGGAGGCGGCGGAGCGCGAGAACAAAGCGGCGATCCGCACCTTCACTGGAGCCATGGAAGCCGAGAAGACCCACGCGCGCCTCTACGGCGAGGCCATCGCGCTGCTGGTGGGCGGCAAGCGGGACTCATGGATAAGCGCCGCGCGGGAGTTCTACGTTTGCCCGGTATGCGGCTACACGTCGGAGACGGAAGAGGAGCACGAACGCTGCCCGGTCTGCAACACCCCTTGGGAACGCTTCGAGATCGTCCGGTAAGACAGAAGATCGAAGACGAAAGAACCGTTCGGGTTCGCCGCTTGCCGGGCTCAATTCCGGCGCGGCGGACGGGATCTGCTGTCCCGCCGGTATGAATAGTTTGCGGAGATTGCAGAAATGCACTTGGCGAATGCAGGCCGGACAATGGAGAATGCTCTAGTGCTGTGTCAATGAGATTTCGTAATTCAAGCAGAAACCCTGGGTGCCCCAGGTCCCTCGCATTTGGGGACCTGAGAAAGCACGAAATCATCAAGACGCGGTATTAGTCCGGCAAATTAGAGAGTGGTTGCGCCGCGCCCGCCGGATCCTCTCCCCGCCGCTTCGAGCGCAACCGTAAGGACGCTGCTATGCACTCTGTCTGGATGGGTGAGTTTATGGGCACGCTGGTTCTGGTGCTGCTGGGCAACGGAGTTAGCGCCGGCGTGACGCTGCGCAAGTCCTACGCGGCGGACTCGGGCTGGATCGCCGTCACCACCGGCTGGGCGCTGGCGGTGCTGTGCGGAGTGCTGGTGGCGCAGGCCTTCGGCAGTCCCGGCGCGAACCTTAATCCAGCCATTACGCTTGCCGTCGCGGTGGATGGCGGGAGTTATTCGCATCTGTTGAGCATGTGGTCGGCGCAGTTACTTGGCGCCATGGCCGGCGCTGCGCTGATGGCCCTGCACTATGCGCCGCACTGGAAGCTCACGCCAGGGCCGGCGGCCAAGCTGGGCGTCTTCTGCACCAACGCCGCTGTGCGCAGTCCATTACTCAATATTGTGAGCGAAGCTCTTGGCACGGCGGTGCTGGTGGTTGTGGCGGGGGCGATCTTTTCGCGCGGAGTCTCCGCAAACGGGCCGGCGGCGGGAATGGGACCGTGGCTGGTGGGCAGCCTGGTGTGGGGCATCGGCCTCTCGCTGGGTGGAACCACTGGCTACGCCATCAACCCCGCGCGCGACCTGGGTCCGCGCATCGTTCATTGGCTGCTCCCTATTCCCGGCAAAGGCGGATCGAACTGGCGCTATGCGCCGATTCCGATTGCCGGCGACCTTGTGGGCGCGGTACTGGCGGGATTGTTGCTGCGGTATGCGCATGTGTAATGAAGAGTAGCAACGAGCCTGATGCGTGGCCTCCCACCCTTGCGACAAGAAACAAAAACGTCGCAAGGATGGGGCGCCCGAAGCGTCCGGCTTTCAATGCCGGAGAATGAGATTCTCCCAGAAGCGCTGAAATCACGGAACTGTTCGTTCCTCTCTCGCGTATTCCGATTCGTAGACAATGCGGGAAAGGATCTCCATGCGCTTTTTGGGCTCTCGTATCAAGGCTTACCCGAAGGTGGTTCTGCTCGCGGCCGCTCTTCTTTGCGGCGGCGCTGCATGCTCCGCACAGAACTCCGATTTCAATCTTGCGATTCATGCCAGCGGCCGCGGGAGTGCGGCAGAGATTGGATTGCCCGCTTATCCCGGCGCGGCTCTCGTCAACGGAACGGACAATAACTCCTCGGCGGATCTCGGCTTTGCCTTTGGCGACACTCACCTCCGTTTGGTCGTTGCCAAATACGTCACGCCGGACTCGCCAGACCGGGTTCTCGCCTTCTATCGCAAGCCGCTCTCCCAATACGGCGATGTACTGGAGTGCAATCAGGGCAAGCCTGTAGGCGGACTATCCGCTACACACGGCGGACTGACCTGCTCTGGCCAGGTGGATGGAAATACGGCCTCCGCGGTAAACATGGATTCCTCCGGCCGTCACGATCTTCGCTCCGGTTCTCCCCGTCGGTTCCGCATCGTAGGCATCGACGAATCCAATTCAAAATCCACCAGATTTGCGCTTGTCTACGTCGAATTGCCAAGGGACAAAGACCAGGAAGGAAGGCCTAAGTAGCGGGCGCGGTGCTGGCGGGGCTTTTGCTGCGGTGTGCGCATCTTTGATTCAAATCAAGATGTGAAGCGCCGCCTGCGTGATAAGTTTCTCTTTTCGAAACAGCGCTCGATGAGGGCTGAGACTGAATGAGAACTGTCGATCGCATCCTGGCGTGGATTCTTGTCCTCGGCGGCGTACTGCACGGCGTGGGCTCGTGCCTTGGCTACAAGCATGAACCTCTGACGATGCTGTGGGCGCTTTCAGCCTCGCTCTTCAATCTGGAGACTGCGGCCATCAACCTGTTGCGAGCTCGCCGTCCCACAGACCGGCCCCTTGCGTGGATAGCCTTTGCCGGCAGTCTTGCTCTGGCGGCATCGGCGTTTACGTTCGGCGCGCTGATCGGCAATGTACTCGACGCGCGCGCGCTGGTAAATGGAGTTGCGGCACTAACGCTGGCGGGATTCAGTTTGAAGACGGCGCTGGGAGCGGCCAAAGGCCGGGCTTGACTGGAATCGAGCGGCAGTCACTTACTCCAGGCACGAAGCCACCACCGCAAGCGCGGCGATGGCCGCCGTCTCAGCGCGCAGAATGCGCGGGCCAAGCGATACAGCCTGCCAGCCATTGGCATCGAAGAGCGCCTCTTCCTCGGGCGCCCAACCGCCCTCGGGACCTATGGCGATCTCGAGTGTGGGCATCTCATCGGCTGCCGCGGCAACGGCTTCATTCAAAGCGTGGCACAAGGTGGTGGTGCGCTCCTGCTCGGCCAGCACGATGCGCGAAGCCTGCGAAGCCGCGCGCACGCGCGCGGCCAAGGGAGCTGGATCGTAGATTACCGGAATATCGGAACGGCGCGACTGCTGTGCCGCTTCATGCACGATGCGGCGCCATCGCTCGACGCGCTTCTCCGCGGCCAGAGCCAGATGCTTCTCCGTCCGGCGCGCGATTACCGGGGCCACGGCGGCAACGCCCAGCTCAGTGGCCTTCTCAAGAGCCCATTCCATGCGATCGAACTTATAAATGGATAACACCAGCGCGACGGGCAGCGCGGGATCGGCCTGCAACTCGGCGATCAGATTGAAGCGCACCTCAACGGGAGCGACGGCGGCGACCTCGGCGTGAAAGACATGTCCGCCCACGACGACATCCACTTCCATCCCCGGCTGGGCGCGAAGCACCCGCGCCATGTGATCGGCCTGCGCGCCAACGATGGTTGCGGTCGCCTCGTCCCAATGCTCGGCAATCCAGCGGCGGCGTGTCACAGGTCTCTCCGAAACGTTCCTTGCGCCTACAAGTCTACTCCATTTCCAGAAACACCGAGGGGGATGCTTCAGAGCATCCCCCTCGCGTGTTGCCTTGTGTTGGTTGAGCGATCCGCTACTTCTTCTTTGCGGCCTTCTTCGCGGGTGCTTTCTTTGCGGCGGCCTTCTTCGCGGGTGCCTTCTTGGTTGCCATTTGCCTATTCTCCCTCTTCGATGGTCTTCATCGATTCTGCAACAAATTTATTGCAGTTGAAGAATGTATAGATTCATGCTTCATCGGTGTCAAGAGAAAAACGAAGCAATGGTGGAAAAAGAGTCCACAATATCGCAACACGGAAGCGCGCATCGACTTGAGCAGGCCCCAATGCGGGGAACGAGGATCGGATGAAGCGGCTGCATGAGGGACGGCCCATCACTTATGGCAGGCTGCATCGGCGCGGTCTTTAACAAATTGCGCCAGCGTTCCCGCCTCGCGCCGCTGGATCAGATCGTCGAGATATTGCTGCCGGTCTTTGGGGTTGGCCTTCAAAAGAACCTCGTAGGTGCGCAGCACGCCTTCGACACCGGCCTGAAACTGGGCCAGCAGATCGTCCTGCTTGCCGGGATTGCTGAGCACGAAGGCGGTTTGCGCAAAGACCAACGCCGTGAACAATGTCATGCCGTCCTTCTTATCGCCCTTGGGGAGCTTGTCGAGGATCGGGCAGAGGTCGACATGCACGTCGGGGATTTCGATCGTCCACTGCACAACCCACCTTTGTTCTTGTCTAAGACTTGGATTGAGCGGATCGGCCTGGAATCTCTGGATGATGTCGAGCGCTTGCTTCCGTTCTTCGGGGGTCGACGGTCCGCGATCGGCGGCGGTTGAGGCAGCGGGCGTAACAAGAAGCGCGCAACCCGCGAGAGCAATAGAGATCGTACGCAAGAACATGACTGGAACCCTCGCAGGCAAAGTTACAGCATCCAAACGAACGTGAGCAAGAGTGCTCAACACGCAAACTCATTCGATTGGAGTTCGGCCGAGTTGGTTTCCCGGTTCCCTAGTCCCTATTCCCTAGTCCCTGCGGTCTGCTACACTCGCTGCAACTTCGATCATGCTATTCAAGATTCTCAGCGCGGCTGTCTACGGTATCGATGCCAACCTCATCGAGGTTGAGGTGGACTATAGCGGCACGGTCTCCGATCAGGATCACTTTCACACCGTGGGCCTGCCGGACGCAGCGGTGCGCGAGAGCCGCGACCGGGTGCGCGCGGCAATCAAGAATTCCGGCTATCTGATTCCGCCCACCTTTATCACCATCAACTTGGCTCCGGCCGACATCAAGAAGGAAGGCGCGGGCTTCGACCTGCCCATCGCCCTCGGTATCCTGGGCGCCTATGGCGCGCTCCAGACCAACGACCTGAGCCGCTTCCTGATGGTGGGCGAGCTGGGGCTGGACGGCAGCGTGCGGCCCGCGCCGGGCATGTTGCCGGTGGCTATTCTTGCTCGCGAGAAAGGCATTCCCAACCTGATCGTTCCCGCGGCCAATGCGGCCGAGGCTGCCGTGGTGGAAGGCGTGAACGTTTACCCGGTCTCGTCGCTGCTGGACGTGCTGGAGTTGCTCAACAGCCAGGTTGTCGGCGTCATCCAGCGGGAGCCTTATCGCGTGTCAACGGAGGCGCTGCTCAACGAACTGCAGTACTTCCCCGTGGACTTCAAGGACGTGCGCGGACAGCAGACAGCCAAGCGCGCCCTCGAGGTGGCCGCGGCCGGCAGCCATAACATATTGATGATCGGTCCGCCCGGCTCGGGAAAGACCATGCTGGCCAAGCGGCTGCCTTCCATCCTGGCCCCGCTCACATTTGAAGAGGCGCTGGAGACCACCAAGATTCACTCGGTGGCCGGGGTTCTGGATGCCGCGGCGGGACTGGTGACGCATCGGCCCTTCCGTTCGCCGCACCACACCATATCGGATGCG
>CAWCWQ010000188.1:0-14100 GCA_963799145.1 uncultured Acidobacteriaceae bacterium
GCGATGCGAGCATCAGTACACGGAGTACATGGTAGTAGCTGTTTTCCTCGTCAACGACCTTCGACATAAAGGAGGCCAGCGGGCCTACAAGCCCGTAGCAAAGCAGGATTCCGAGAAAGGTGCCGACCAGCGCGGCAGCTACATGAGCGCCGATCTCCTCTGGTGGGCCGCCAAGCGAACCCATCGTCACCACCACGCCAAGAACCGCGGCGACAATTCCAAGGCCGGGCAGCGCGTCTGCCATGGTCGTCAAAGCCTGGCTTGGCTGATTCGCCGAATGGTGATGAACATCCATATCGAGCTCCATCATCTGGTCCACGTCAAACGCGCTCACCCCACCGGTAATGGCCATCCGCATCGTGTCGCATACGAAGTCCCGCACATGATGATCCGTAAGGAAGTCGGGGTATTTCGAAAAGATCGGGCTATTGTCGGGATCCTCAATATCGTTTTCTATGGCGATCGCTCCTTCTTTACGAGATCTGGCCAGCAGGTCGAACATCATCTTGAGCGTGTCCACATACCGCTGCTTCGTAAACGGGGATCCCTTGACAACACCGGCGAGTCCAGCGGCGATCTTCTTCAGGATGTGGATAGGGTTGGCCGTCAGAATCGTGCCGACCGCCGCACCGAGAATGATGAGCAGTTCGGCTGGTTGCAGAAGCACGCCGATCTTGCCCTTCTCCATGAGATAACCAGCCACGACGCAGGCGAAGACAAGGAGAATCCCACCAATCGAAGTCATTCCCAGTTCCTTTCCGTCTGAACGGTCCTGTCCGCCAATCCCCAGGATCGGAGGACAGTCCGCGATTAGCCGCAGACTTGCCCCTCTTCTATCGGCAAACCCGGATGGCTCTTCCAACGCTGGTGAAAGAAGACCTCTCATCGTTGCAAGCCGACGTTGTGAGTCTTGCGGCCACGCAGTGGCCGCTGGGAGGCAGGGATTTCTCAAAACCACGCGGACAATCGCTGCCAGCGAGGAACTGGCGCGCTGGCGGCGGAGGGGCAAAACGGAAGGCTACCCGAATTGGAATCGTTTTAGCTGTAGCGAAGACGCGGACCAAAAAACGAGGTATATTGTTGAATCCATTATAGAAAATACTTCCAGAGCAAAAGGCCGCCCAAGGAAAGCGTAGCCGGGATGACAAGGCCCGCAATCCTTTCCGCAAGCACCCATCTGAAGAATCGAGCCTTCGTGGCGCCCAGACGTAAGGCGGCGTAAGCTCCCGCTGAAGAGCGGTATCGCCGCCGGGGGGAACTGTCTCTGCCACCCCGCACAACGGCTCCACTTTCGTCCGTTTGGCGGCGGTGGAGACATCGTCGCAAAGGAAATATGGGTCTTCCAGGTTGCTCCAGCGCCGGGCTCGGCGCCGATCGTTCCCAAGTCGTCCCAGGGCGCGCTTTTCTGTCTGATGTCCTCGCCGATCGGGCGCCCTCGAATCTTCTCGGTGCGATTCACCGTGCCGCTCAAGTCCATTCTTTACACTCGCTTCATTTGGTGCCCGGAAGGGGACTTGAACCCCGCGGCTTTGCGGCCCCATCGGCAAGCAGGTTCTGTTTCTGCGTTCCGTGCGAACAAGGTTCCTTCGCGTCCAAGTAGTTTTCGATCGGTTTGCTTGGTATTGCAATCGGCACACCTTCGCCTCTAGACTTGCAATGGCCGGAGTTGATTTGCGTACTGTCGCCCAACTCGCGGGCCGCCGGACGATCCAGATGACGATGAGATATGCCCATCTCGCACCCGATCGCCAGCAGAAAGCCGTTGAGCGTCTGGTGACGGGCAGCCGAGTTGAGGGTTCTGAGCGGAGACAAAGTGCCACCAAAAGTGCCACCGATCCTGGAAATAGCCCGTAAGTTGTTCATGCGAGAGTGGCGGAATTGGCAGACGCACCAGACTTAGGATCTGGCGGAGCAATCCATGGGGGTTCGAGTCCCCCCTTTCGCACCAATCTTCTCGTAAGCCATTCGAAATAAATGGCTTATTAGTGGCTAAGGGGGCTTCCTAACAGTCTTCCTAGCGTTTTTTGCAAAGGAACAGCCTGAGGTTTCTCCAAACCTGGTATTTGGTTTCGGGAGAGGGAACCTTGGCGAACCGTACAGTCCAGCTTTACAACCGCACCAAGCTGCCGGCCGGGTGGCGATTTTGCAAGGCGGTGTTCTATCCGAACAATCGCGTGAAGCCTCGCGCCGTCCTAACGCCAGACGGCGAACAGACCATCAAAGGCGGCTGCTACCTCTGTTCTGCAACCGCAATATGGGAGCCGGTCGGCAACGACCCGGCTGCGCGGCGGAATAAATCCAACATTCACTCCGCCACACAGAATCGGCAGCAATGCCTCCTCAAGACTTTGACTGGCGTATGATCGGCTTGCGAGCGATTCGGCTGTCTGTCAGGAGTTCATCCGATGCGACCCAAACTACCGCTCATCCCTATGTTTACCTCGCTGTCCGTTTTGGCTGTTCTGGCGGTTGCCCCGGCAAGCGCGCTCGGCTCACCGGCAAGCTGTAATCCGCACGACTTTGGGGCCAAGGGCGACGGCGTCTCAAAAGACACAGAAGCAATTCAAGCGGCGATCGATGCGTGCGCCGGGCGGGGCGGCGGCACGGTTCGCCTGGTTGCCGGAACGTATCTGAGCGGCCCCATCGTACTCAAGAACAGCATCCGTTTGCAGCTTGACAAGGGGGCCACGCTTCTGGGCTCCGCCGATCATGCGGATTATCCCGCCAAGACCGAGTTCCGCGCGCCGGGGTTGCAATCGCTGGTGAGCGCGACCGATGCGTCCAACGTTTCAATAACGGGAGCAGGCACGATCGACGGCGCCGGGGAGAGCTGGTGGCAGATGGCGCGGGCCATCAAGAACTCAGGCATCCTGGGCTCGGACCATCCGCGCCCGAGGCTTGTCGTCTTCGACCATTGCAAGCATGTGCTGGTCGAGGGAGTTACCTTGCAAAACTCGCCGATGTGGCAACTGGTTCCCTACTACTCGGACCGCGTGACGATTCGGAATATCAAGGTTCTGGCGCCTGCCAACTCTCCCAACACCGACGCCATCGATCCCTTCTCATCGTCGAATGTGCGCATCGAGCATGTCTTTGCCGACGTGGGCGACGACAACATAGCCATCAAGTCGGGCGCTATCGGGTCTCCGGGGCCGGATGAGCCAAGCCGCAACATCACGATCTCCGATTGCACCTTCCTGCATGGGCACGGCCTGTCGGTGGGCAGCGAGATTGCGGGCGGCGCCAGGAACATCCGCGCCGCGCGCATTCACTTCGAGGGTACCGACAACGGAATCCGCGTGAAGGCAAACCGCGACCGCGGCAACGATGTGGGGCCGCTCACCTTCAGCGACATCGAGATGAAGGACGTGAAGAACGCGCTGATCGTCAGCGAATACTATCCGAAGGTTCTGCCGCCCGATGGGGAATCAGCGCAACCTATTACCCGGCTGACACCGCACTTTCACGACATCACGCTCGAAAACGTGGCGGCCACGGGGAGCACATCGGCGGGCGCGATCATGGGCCTGCCTGAGGCTCCCATCTCGGGAGTGGTTTTGCGCAACGTGAAGATCGGCGCTCAGCATGGCCTGACGATCGGATATGCCGATGTATCGGGCCAGAAAGTGACGATCGCAGCCAGCGAGGGGCCGGCTATTACGAAGCAGGCAGGAGCGAGAATCTCCCTGCGCCGATCTTCACCTGTTGGGCCGGAACCGGGCAGCTCAAACAACTCGAAATGACCCGAATTCGCGTCAAGCCCGAAGCGGCAACCTCCGTGTATTGAAGAGGTCAGACCGCAGTCATGCAATTCTTGGCGGTTTGTTAGGTTTCTGGATTGAAACTGTTTACACAAAGGAACTTGCGGACTTCGTTGTTGCGCTCGACTTCCGTTACGTCGCGGGTCTTGGAAAGAATGGTCAGACCAATTCCTCTTTCCGAAATAGAGCGTCGTATTCTAAATGGCTAATTATGAATAGGTTATACTGACTGACTTGTCCTCCCGATTCTCCTGTTGACAATACTCGACCCCGTGACGGATACTTTTCCGGGTTGACCAAGTGGTCCAACCACTGCGCGTTCGTTTTCCAGAAGTCCTGACTTCGACGGACAAGAAACCCTAGCGAGACAGCAAGTCTTTGGAGGCTTTAATGGAACAGTTTGCAGTTGAGAAGCAGTTTGGCATTGACGCGGCATCGGCGGAACCGCAGAGAGGGTTCCCGCGCGGCCTGGCAAGGGTATGGCTGGTACTTTCGATGGTCGCCATGATGGCCCCTTTCGGCGCAATGGCGCAGGTCACGGGAAAAGGCGCCATCACAGGCACGACGGTGGACCCGACGGGGGCCGTGATTCCCGGCGCCACGGTGGCCGCTACGAACACCGCGACCGGCATCACGACCAAGACCACCACAACCGGCGCGGGAGACTTCAACTTCTCCAACCTGGATCCGGGCATCTACACCGTCACCACCACCGCCAAGGGCTTTGAGAAGCTGGTTCAGGAGAACATCCATGTGAATGCGATGGAGTCGCAGTCGTATAACCCCGTTCTGACGGTTGGCGCCGCCGGCGAGGAGATTACCGTGACTGCCGCGCCCCCGCAGTTGGAGACGAACAATGCAACGCTCGGCTCTACCATGGAGCAGGAGACATATTCGGAGCTGCCGATCGAGATGGGCGCGTACAACAGCGCCGACCAGCGCCGCGCAACCGACTTCGTGTACCTGATGCCGGGCGTGCAGGGGAACGAAACCAACGGCAACGCAACGACCAACACGGGCGTAGTGAACGGCTCGGGCAGCAGAGGCGCTGTCTCCGCGGTGTACATCGACGGCATTCCCTTTGTGCGCGCAGGCGGAAACGGCGACCCGCGCTATGTGTGGACCGCCATCTCGGTTGACGCGGTGGATCAGTTTCAGTTGCAAACCAGCGGCTACTCGGCCATCTACGAAGGCCAGGGCGTAATGAACTATAGCATCAAGCAGGGCGGCGCCAAGTATCACGGTTCAGCCTACGAGTTCTTCCGCAACACGGCGCTGGACACCTGGGGCTTCTTTGCCAAGACCACCAATACACCCACGGGGCAGGCGATCAAGCCGGTCGAGCACAGCAACGAGTACGGCATCAACCTCAGCGGTCCGCTGGTCCCGTTGGGCGCGTGGAAGGAAAAGGTTTTCTACTACGGCAACTACAACGGCTTTCGCTACACCAGCGCGACCCCGACCTCGATGACCTTTCCAACGCCAGCGCAGCAGGGAGGCGACTTCAGCGCGGCGGGCTTGCCGGCGATCTACGATCCAATAACGCAGGCCCAATGCACGGCCAACAGCACAAACGGCCCATGCCGCTACCAGTATGGCTATACTGCGGGCGTCGGCACGGGACTGGCGGGCAATCCGGTGCTGACCGGAACCAAGAACGTGATTCCCTCCGGTGAGATCGCCCCAATGACAGCAAACATGCAGAAGTTCCTCAGTGGTATCCCCATCGGGAGCGCCCTGCAAGGCAACTACATTGCGCCTAACGCCACTGGCCTGGTCAATTGGTCCATGACCCACCGCCTCGACTACATCGTCAATTCGAGAGATACACTCTCCTTTGTGGCGGCCATCGGGCGTCAGGCCAGTTCCTTCCCGGTGGGACAGACGACCGCAGGGCGCAACGTCGGACCTCTTCCATTTAACTATGGCCAGGTCTACGCCCCTAAGACGGCGGTCGGCGTGATTGAAGAGACGCACGTCTTTTCGCCGCACCTTCTTAACCAGGTCAAGTGGGGGTATGCGCGGTACTTCGGGCCAACCTTCCTTGCCAACCAGCAATCGCAATTCGCGGCTTCGAAGATGGGGATCGGCGGAATGCCGGGCGCTCAGACAGAGTCGTCCTTCCCGATCGTGACCTTCACCGGCACCGATGCACCAACAAATTGGGGCGGCACCACGGCCAACTTGACAGACGCGAATAACTACACGGCGCTCGATAACCTGCAATGGACAGTCGGCAAGCATGCGTTTACGTTTGGCGGGCAGGTGGCTTGGCTGCAGTACAACGTGAACAACGCCGTGGGCGGAGCCTCGCCCATCACCCTTGCGGCCACCGTGACGGAGACGGAGGGGATTCAGCCCTCCAGCAACACGTCTCCGAAGTACACCGCTATCTCCAGCACCGGTCTGGCCTACGCCAGCTTGCTGGTCGGCGAAGTCGACAAGGGTAGCTTCACGCAGTATCTGCAACAGGAGTTCGGGGCGCGCTTCAGGGCTATCTCGCCCTACGTTCAGGACAACTGGAAGGTGACCCCCAAACTGACGCTTGACCTCGGCCTGAGGTACGATTTCTTCCCGTCGATCACTGAAGTGCATAACGCCGAGAGTTTCTTCAGCCCCACGCTCGCCAACCCGGTTACAGGCATCAATGGCGCCCTTCAATTCACAGGTACAGGCGCCGGCACCTGCAATTGCTCAACGCCGGTCAAGAACTACTTGAAGAACTTCGGGCCTCGCCTCGGCCTGGCCTACCAAATCGATGCGAAGACCGTACTCCGCGCCAGCTATGGTGTGATGTTTACGCATGGCGATGCCGTGGGTGGCCTGGCGTCGAGCCTGGGAACGCTGGGATTCTCGGCCGCGCCGTCCTTCTCGTCGAATGGTTCCCTGCAAACCACCATGCCTGGGCTCGTGGCAGCAAGCTCCGGAGTAGCAGGCTCCGGGACTGGGACGATCCCTGCTTATGCGAGCGCGCTTGGCGTGGCGTCGGGCCCCTCATACGGCACCGGGTATACCACAACGCCGAGCTATACGGGAACGCCTTCGAGCATGGGATATGTCGATCCCTACCTGGGCAGCCGGGCGCCCGAGTATATCAACTGGACCTTCGGCCTGCAACGCCAGTTGACCAACGCGATAGCGGCCACCGCGACCTACGTCGGATCAGAGGGCCACTTCTTGCAGACCGACGGCGGCAACGCACGTGGTTACTGGGCCGATCAGCTCGATCCGAAGTATCTCTATCTTGGAAATACGCTGAACGGCCTTGGAACCGGGGCTTGCGCGGCCAACAACCTGACTTGCCCGGCCGGCTTCACCGCCAGCCAGGCACTTAGCGTTGCCCTGAAGCCGTTTCCATTCCAGACGGTCACCGACTCCTTCGGATACGTGGCCAATGCCAATTACCACGGCCTGCAAGTGCTGCTCAACATGCGCGCCTGGCGCGGCCTCACGCTCAACACCAATTACACATTCTCGCGCGCCATTGACGATGGCGGCACCTTCCGCACCGGCTATGCCATTCCTGCCGGCACCATTGCCGGCGAACCCAACGTCTCCTATCCCGCGGACCGCATCGAACGTACAGTTTCCACCTCCAATCAGCCGCAGCACTTTGTGGTGACTGGAGTTTGGGAACTGCCAATCGGCAAATCGATTCTGGGGCAAGACAACGTGGAGCGGGCGATCCTGGGAGGCTTCAAGTTCTCGGCCGTATACCAGGCCTACTCCGGCTCACCGCTGGCAGTTACTGGATCGGCCTGCCAAACCAACCCCGCGCAGAGTACCTGCGCGCCCACGCTCAACCCAAACTTCTCCGGGTCGGCGCGCGTTCTTGGGAAATGGGGTAAAGGCGCCACCTGGCAGAACTACACCAGTACTTCCTACATCGTCCCCAGCGTTGGCGGCGTAGTCAACGGCAGCCCTGTAACCGTGTCAGGGCCGTTTATTGCTCCCGTAGCCAACGCGCCTGGCTTTGTTGCAGGTTCGGGAGCCGGTCAACAGACCACGCTGCTCAATTCGGCGTTTGCGCCCGCGTACACGTTCGGGAACTCGCCGCGCACTGCGCCGTACAACCTCTACGGTCCCGGCAACTACCAGTTGGACCTCGCGCTGGTTCGCAGCTTCCCGCTGCACATCACGGAATCCTCCAGGTTGAACTTCCGGGCCGAGTGGTACAACGTCACTAACCACACCTTGTTCGCAGTTGCCAGCACGGCGGTGGGTAACGCTAGCTTCGGACAGGTCACCACCGCTGCGACTGCCACCAGAAAAGCCGCGCAGTTCTCGGCGCGCATCGAGTTCTAACCTGGCCGTTTGCTCGTACCAAGAAGGCTGCCGCCCGAGAGAGCGGCAGCCTTTTCTGCAAGACCGTTCCAATGCGCTTGTTTTGGATATGGACCAAAGGAATGACTCAAAAGATGCGCGCCGGCTTGCGCACTTCGACGATTGCGGCGGCCTTGATAGCCGGAGTCATCGCAGCCCCGGCCTCTGTGATTGGGACCAATCCTCCGGCTGAGCCGCTCACGCGGGAACGCATTGCGCTGCTAATGCCTTCGCGAGAACGCAGCTCATGGTTTGACTATCTGGAGCGGTCGAAGCGCAAGCGACAAGCGGACAAGGATTTCCTGCGCGCGGAGATGAAACGCGCCGGAGTCAACAAGCCTACTGAGCCGCCGCACGGCTACTCGGCCCGCAGCATCCCGCTTGACCGTGAGGCGGCATGGTACGCAGGCCCCGAGGCGCGGCACATTGCGGATGTGATCGTCTCGTTCCAAACGCCCGCCGCAGGCTGGGGAAAGAACTTGGATATGAGCAGGGATCCGCGCCGGCCCGGCGAGGCCTTCACGCCCAACAATCTGTCGAAGTTTCTTTCGCCGGGCGACTTCGATGCTCCGCTGGAGCCGGACTGGAATTACGTTGGCACCATCGATAACGACGCCACAACCACCCAGATGAAGTTTCTGGCCAGGATAATACACGCATCGGGAAGCGGCGATGGATCGGCGTATCGAGAGGCCTTTGTGCGCGGGATGGACTACTTGTTTGCGGCGCAGTATCCGAATGGCGGATGGCCGCAGGTGTGGCCGCTTGAAGGCGGCTATCACGACGCAATCACTTACAACGACGACGCGATGACCCAGGTTGTGGATCTCATGCGGCACGCGGCAGATGGCAGAGAAGAGTTTTCATTTGTGCCGGAGCGAATTCGAAAGCGCGCCGCGCGCAGCTTCGAGCGTGGAATCGACTGCATTCTGGCCTCGCAGATCGTCGCGAATGGAACGCCCGCGGTATGGCCGCAGCAGGACGATGCGCTGACCCTAAAGCCGGTGTCTGGCCGAAACTACGAGATGCCCGCGGAAGCCGCGAGCGAAAGCGCCAGTTTGATGTTGCTCCTGATGGACGACCTGCCGCATCCTACCGCGGCGGAGCAGCGGTCCATTCGCGCCGCTGCGGCGTGGTTCAAGAAGACGGCTATCTACAACCAGCGCTATGAGCGCGGACCGGATGGCAGCCGGCTTATCGCCACTCCGGGAGCAGGGCCCATTTGGGCGCGCTATTATCGGATCGGCACGGAGATTCCGATCTTTGGAGACCGTGACAAATCCATTCACGATCATGTCAACGAGATATCCAGAGAGCGCCAGAATGGCTACGGTTGGTACAGTTCTGAATCGCAGCGCGCGCTCGACCGTTTTGAAAAGTGGAACGCGGAACACCCGGAGCAAAGATGAAAAGTCGCCGTGGCTTTGAATGGTTTGTATTGCTTGCTGCAATGGCCTGGGCAACGATTCTCGCCGCACATGCCGAAGAGCGGCCCTGGCCGGCGCGCGCTGCAGACTCCGCGATCCAGCGCTGGCCGGATGGGCGTTTTGCGCCCGCCGGCGCGCGCTGGGTGTGGAACTACGAACTGGGCACATTGCTCGAGGGCATGGACGCCGTCTGGTTGAACACCGCCGACCCGCGCTACTTCAACTACATCGAGAGTTCCGTCGATCGGTTTGTAACTCCCGATGGCGAAATCCCCACCTGGAAGGTGGAAGAGTATCAGCTTGACAGTATTCTGCTCGGACGCCAGCTTCTGCTGCTATACGGCGTAACGCAGGACGTGCGCTACGCCAAGGCCGCCACGCTGCTCTACCAGCAGCTCCAGCATCAGCCGCGCACCGCGTCAGGCGGATTCTGGCACAAGCAGAGATACCCGAATCAGATGTGGCTGGATGGGTTATATATGGCGGAGCCATTCTATGCAGAATACGCCGCCACGTTTCATCATCCTGGGGCATTCGACGACATTTCGCACCAGTTCGCGCTGATGGACGACCACGCGCGCGATGCGAAAACCGGCCTGCTTTATCACGGCTGGGATGAGTCGAAAAAGGAGCGCTGGGCCGACAAGCAGACAGGGCTTTCCTCGCAGCTCTGGGCCAGGGCCATGGGTTGGTACATGATGGCGCTGGTGGACACGCTCTCCTATCTCCCCGAGGGCAATGCGGGCCGGAAGCAGTTGATCGAGCAACTCAACCGGGATGCGGCAGCTGTCGTGCGCTACCAGGATGCGACGACCGGCTTGTGGTACCAAGTGCTCGACAAGGGCGGGGCAAAGGGAAACTACCTGGAATCCTCGGCCTCCTGCATGTTTGTCTATGCGCTGGCCAAAGGCGTGCGGCTGGGATATCTTCCCAAGAGTTATCTGGCCAATGCGGAGCGCGGCTACAAAGGCATCTTAAGTCACTTCATCGAGATCGGGGCTGGAGATTCGGTGTCGCTCACGGGAACGGTGAAGGTCGGGGGCCTCGGCGGCGATCCCTATCGCGATGGAAGTTATGCCTATTACATCGGCGAAAAGACAGCTACAAACGACCCCAAGGGCGTAGGCGCGTTCCTGCTGGCCGGCGCGGAGATGGAGAACGCCGCGAACGCGAAACTCGGCCGTGGCCTGACGGTACTGCTCGACGGCTGGTTCAGCAGCCAGAAGCGGCCCGACGCATTCGGCCAGCCGGTCTACTTCCACTACAAATGGCACGACTGGAGCAACAGCGGTTACTCGCTGTTCGGCCAGGTCTTCCGCAACTTCGGCACGGAAACCAAAACTCTTTATGCGGCGCCCTCGCTGGCAAACCTTCGTCAGGCTCAGGTCTACATCGTCGTCTCGCCGGATACTACCATCAAGAATCCGAGCCCGAATTATGTCAGGCCGGAGGATGCCGCGCAAATAGGCGAATGGGTGAAGGGCGGGGGCGTACTGATAATTCTCGCCAACGACCCGGCTAACACGGATTTGGAGCATCTCAATCTCATCTCCGAGCAATTTGGCATTCACTTCAACAGTGTTCTGCGCAAACACGTGATGGGCAACTCGTATGAGATCGGGAAGCTCGCAATCCCGGGCGGCGGTCCCATCTTCCACGATCCGCATACCTTGTTCATGAAGGATGTATGCAACATCTCAGTCAAGTCTCCGGCCGTTGCCGCGTTTCAGGATGAAGAGGGAATCCTGATGGCTACGGCGAAGTATGGCAAGGGAACCGTCTTCGCCACGGTCGATCCATGGCTCTACAACGAATACACCGACGGCCGCAAGTTGCCAGCCGAATACGACAACTACGCCGGAGGCAAAGAACTGGTCCGCTGGATTCTCACCCAGATTCCGCGCAGAGCTTCGGAGGCGGAGCCCGCATCATCGAGCAAAGAAAGCGCCGGCACATCAAAGTTTTAGAACTGCAGCTTGCCGTAACGATAGGAGACTTATGCGTCCACTCTCTGTTTCTATGGTTTGCCCACTCCTGCTGTGTCTTGCTGTAACTCTGCCCGCCCAAGATACGCGCAAGGTCGCCGAGCCGCGTATTCCCAAGGCCTGCGCCACGCTTGACGCCAGCATTGCTGCCAATCACGGTGTGCTATCACCGCAAGACGAGACGGCTCTCGATACCGCGCGCATCCAGCAGGCAATGGATAACTGCGCCGCGGGCAAAGCTGTCGTGCTGCGCGCGCGCGGCCAGAAGAATGTGTTCCTGACCGGACCCATCATGCTGCGCGCCGGAGTAACTCTTGTGGTGGACGCAAACACGTCGCTGGGGGCCTCGCGCGACCCGCGCCTTTACGATCTGTCTCCAGGCAGTTGCGGCGTCGTGAGCGAAAGAGGCCACGGATGCAAGCCGCTGATCTCCGGTATTGGGGCCCAGAATAGCGGCATCATGGGCGATGGCTCCATCGACGGCCGCGGCGGAGCCAAGCTGCTGGGGCAGGATGTCAGCTGGTGGGATCTGGCGCACGAAGCCAAGATCACCGACAAACAGCAGAGCGTTCCCGTGCTTATAAGCCTGCGCCACGCGGATAACTTCACGATGTACAAGATCACGCTGCGCAACTCGCCCAACTTTCATGTCGGGGTAAACGAGACGGACGGCTTTACGGCATGGGGCGTAAAGATCATGACGCCGAAGACCGCCCGCAATACCGACGGCATCGATCCCGGCTCTTCACGAAATGTGACCATCGAGAATTGTTGGATCCATACCGGAGACGACGATGTCGCCGTCAAGTCCAGCAAGGCAGGACCGTCGCAGAATATCTCCATTCTGCACAACCATTTTTATACCGGCCACGGAATGTCCATTGGCAGCGGAACCAATGGGGGAGTGGACCACATGCTGGTGGAGGATCTGACCATCGACGGCGCCGACAATGGCATCCGCATCAAATCCGATCGCAGCCGCGGCGGCCTGGTGCACGATCTGGTGTATCGCGACGTTTGCATTCGCGAAACCAAGAACCCGCTGGTCTTCACGCCGCTCTACACCACCTTCGGCGGAGATCAGCTTCCCGTTTACCGCGACATTCTCCTCGATAACATTCACATTCTCACTGCGGGCAGTTATACGTTCCTTGGATTGGACGCGGATCATAAGCTGGGCCTCTCGCTCAAGAATGTCTTTGCCGACGATCAGGAGCACTCCACCTGGCTGGTCAAGGATGCTGACATTGTTGTTGGCGGCGTGCGCGGTAACCTGGAGCCCGAGGGCGACGATGCGACCGTGCGGCAGACGCCCGATTCGACATCGGGCAAGCCACTGGCCTGCGATGCGCGCTTCGTTCCCTTTCCCGAAGTGAAGACTGCGCCGGAGATGGCGGGAACCGTTCCGGCGGAGGATGACACTCTGTATGTGGCAGCCGACGGCACGGGCGATTTCTACTCCATCCAACGCGCGCTGGATACCGCGCCAAAGGACGGAGCGCTGGTGTTGGTTGCGCCGGGAACTTATCGCGAAGTACTGACCGTGGAGAAGCCGAATATCCGCCTGCGGAGCGCAAATGCCGATGCCAGCAAGACGGTAGTTGTGATGGACAAGAGCGCCGGCACGGCGGGCGGAACCCTGCATTCGGCCACGGTGAATGTTACTGCCGATAACTTCCTGGCCGAGAACATCACCTTTGCCAACGACTTCAACGCCACGCATCCGCAGCTTCCGGCGGGCTCGCAGGCTCTGGCACTGCGGGTTACGGGCGACCGCGCCGTCTTCCACAATGTGCGCTTGCTTGGCAACCAGGATACCGTGTATGCCGGCAGCCGCAATTGCGCGCCAGACGGAGACAATTGCATTCCCACGCGGCAGTATTTTTCAGACTGTTATATCGCCGGGAATGTCGACTTCATCTTCGGCGACAGCAAGGCGGTCTTCGATAACTGCGAGATTCATAGCACGTCTCACGCCGGGGGATACATTACCGCGCAGTCGAAGCATTATCCCGAGGAAGACTCCGGCTTCGTTCTGAACCGCTGCAAGCTCACGGCGGGCGAGGATGTTACCAAGCCCGTCTATCTGGGCCGGCCGTGGCGCCCCTTTGCCAGGGTGATCTATCTCAATACGGGGATGGGCGCGCACATCGGCCCCGCAGGCTGGCGCGAGTGGCATCCCGGCGAAACGCACTCGATAGAAACCGTATTCTATGCCGAATACAACTCGACGGGGCCCGGCGCGCATCGCGACCAGCGCGATCCGCACACGCACTTTCTTTCTCCTGAAGAGGCCCGGCAGTTTGAACCATCGGTTTTCTTGCGCGGCAGCGACAACTGGGACCCGGCGCAGGGCGGAAGCAAGTAGCTAGCGGAGCCAGGTTAACCCTCCGGCTCATTCAATTCCGTGTCACCGGCAGCAACGGTCAACAGCGGAGGCGACCATTCCTGTGACTCCATCTCTCGCACTTCGGGCTGCAGTTTAGCGATCTCCGCCAACTCCACACTGGCGTGAGCCAATTCGCCCAACTGCCGCCCGAAAGAAAACACGCCGCCCTTGCCTTCGATGGTGCCGAGAAACTTGTTGTAGTAATCGACGCTGCT
>CAWCWQ010000189.1:0-6517 GCA_963799145.1 uncultured Acidobacteriaceae bacterium
GTGTGAATCGGTTCGGTAACCTGGCCCGATTTGAGGGCAAAGGTCGCATCCTCGATGACTTTGGCTAGACTGCCGCGCCGGAACTGGCCCAGATCGCCGCCCTCCGAGGCCGTCGATCCGTCGCTGAAGCTCTTGGCCAACTGGCTGAAGTCTCCGCCCGCGTGCAGTCTGGCCTCAATGTCGTCGGCCTTGGCTTTGGCCGCCGCCAGTATTGCTGGATCGGTCGCTTGCGCCGCTCCCGGAATCGCGGGCGCCGCCTCTGGAGCGCCGGTCGAAACCAGAATCTCGCTCAGGCGGACGCTCTCAGGCTGCGCGTACTCCTGCTTGTGCGCCTCATAGTAGCGCTGCACCTCGCCCGGCGTGATCTGAACCCTGCGACCAACCTCCTGTCGCATGACCAACTGGGTAATGATGCCGTTGCGAATGTTGGCCTTGAAGTCCTCGTACGAAACGCCCTGTTCCTTGGCGGCCTTTTCCAGGTCTTCAAGGGTCTCCAGGTTGTACTGTTTACGGATCTCGTTCAATCGCTGGATGAGCTCGGTCTCCCCGTTGATGTTCAGTTCCTTGCCCTTTGACAGCCAGAGCTGCTGATCGATGAGATTGCGCAGCAAATCCTTGTGGGCATCGGAGATCTCCTGCATCGAGGCCCCGTGCTGGCGCGCCTCGGCATCCAGCTCCTTGATCGCGCGGTCGTAATCCGAGCGCGTGATGATCTGGTCGTTCACCCGGGCCACGATCTCCTCGACCGTGGTGCCGCCGTAGGGGCTCTCCGGCGCGGCCGGATGCGTTTGCGCCAGAGTGAAAGTTGCGAGCAGCAGCGTGCCGAACACGAAAGCCGCGGAATTGCGAAAGAGTTTCTCAGTCATAGGTAAGGACACGCTAGGCGGCAAGCATTCTCCACCTGTGGCATAGACGCTATTGTAAATGCCTGGGAAGCGGAGAGGACAGCGGCAGCGCGATTGCTCAAGCGAATCGCCGAGAATCCAGTGCAAAGCCGGCGGGCGGCTACGGAAGCGGGCCGGCGGCCGCCAGCCGCCGCCTGGCCAGCAGAGCGGCCGTAATCCAGTACAGCACTGGACCCAGAAGGCCCACCGCAACCGAAAACAGCAGCGCCGAGGTCGTCGCGAAAATCTTTTCGGCGCGCGACGCCCAGAGCGCATAGCCGATCAGCGCCGCGGGGCCTGTCCCCAGCAAGCAGGCGACACCCAGATTGCCGGCCTTGAAGGGGCGCGCCAGATCCGGCTCGCGTATGCGCAGAACAAACAATGCCACAAACTCCAGCAGCAGACTGGAACCGTAGAGAATCAGATCGATGGAGATGAGCCGCTCGAAGGGCAGCATGAGCGCCAGAGCCCAGGCCAGCCCGCATAACAGCACGCTCACCCACGGCGCCCCGCGGCTGTTGCGCCGGGCCACCGCCAGCGGCAACATGCCGTCTTCGGCCATAGCCACAGGCAGGCGCGAGTAACTCATCACCAGCGCGTTGAACATGCCGATGCCGGTCAAGCAGCCCCCGGCAACCACGGCCAGCCCCAACCCCGCTCCCATTACACCCGATCCGCCCAGCAGCCGGGCCGCGTCTGCCCAGTCGCCGGTGGAGAAACTACTCGCCGAGAGGCCGGCGAGCGCCATCGCCGCCAGCGGCAGAATGTACGTAACCGCCACCAGAATGATTGAAAGGATCATGGCGCGGGGATAGTTGCGTTGCGGATTCTCCACCTCCGGGGCCACGGTCGAGGCGTTGTCCCAGCCCATGTAGTTCCACATTGCCACCAGGACCGCCGTCGAGAGGCCCGGTCCCGTCCAAAACGCCCCGCTGTGCCCAGCGCCAAACCCGGTTGCCGACCCGGCAGTGCCCCATTGCACCGCGGGGTGTACCGCGAACCACCGCCAGAACCCAAGCGCGATGAAAACCGCGAAGGGAGCCAGCAGCAGCACAAACAGCCACACCGAGTCCTCGCCCACAGCCGGCGCCCCGCGCAGGTTCCAGGCGCAGCAAAGCACCACCACGGCCAGCGACCAGGCGTACCCGTGCCATCCCGCCGTCAGCGCCGGGCTGAACTTGCTCAGATACAGCACAAAGATGGCTGGATAGATGGCCATGTCGAAGACGCTGGCCGAGAGCGAGAGCCAGCCCTCCTGATAACCCCAGAAGGGTCCGAGCGCGCGCCGTACCCAAATATAGAAGCCGCCCTCGGCGGGAATGGCGCTGGCCAGCTCCCCGATCATCAGCGCGGTGGGCAGGCACCAAAGAAACGGCAGCACCGCCAGAATCGCGATGGCTTTCAGAAACCCAGCGCCGCCCAGAATGTCCTCAATTCCGTACGGACCACCCGCCACCATGAAGTAGGTGGCGGCAACCAGGGGAAGAAGACGCATCTTCCGCCGGGCGGGATGAAATTCAAGGGGCATACGTGTGAATCTAACAACCGTTGCCCCCTGCACCAAGGGAAAAATATTGCGGAAAAAACGTGCTGACCTGCCCGCGCCTTCCGGTCCTCAAATCTCCGCACACCGCAAGTCCGACTTCCGGTATAATGCGACTGAGACACGGAGAGATGGCCGAGCGGCTGAAGGCGGCGGTTTGCTAAACCGTTATAGGGTCAAAAGCTCTATCGGGGGTTCGAATCCCCCTCTCTCCGCCAGGAACCCTTCCAAGAGCATCCCAAGACATCCAATAGAAAGACGTAAAGCCTAGCAAATGCTAGGCTTTACGTCTTTCTGCGTCCAGATGCATCCAGGTGCAGCCGTGTTTGACAGGGGGTACTTATGGGGGTATATTTATTTTGAGGTGGGGGTATTTTCCTAAAACGGAGGTTCTGGACGAAATGGCGCTGACCGATACTGAAATCAAAAAAGCCAAGGCGAAGGAAAAGGCATACAGCTTGAACGACAGCGGAGGACTTTACCTCTGGATTACGCCAGCAGGCGGAAAGCTGTGGCGTTGGGCATACAGGTTTGGCGGCAAGGAAAAGCTGATGTCCTTCGGCAAATATCCAGATGTTTCGCTGGCGCAGGCCAGAGAACGCCACGCCGAGGCCCGCAAGCTGCTGGCGACCGGCGTTGACCCGATGGCGCAACGGAAGGCCGAGAAGACCGCGGAGAAAATCGCGGTCGAGAACTCCTTCCAGAGCATAACCACACAATGGCTGGAGCATTGGCAGGAAGGGAAAAGCCCCCGCCATGTGGACACGGTCCGGCGACGCATGGCGTCCGATATTCTGCCCTGTCTGGGAGCGCGTCCCATTGCGGAGATCGAGGCGCCGGAATTGGTGGCGATGGCCAACGCGATTCAGGATCGCGGCGCACGGGATATTGCCAAGCGTGCTCTGGAGACTGTGGGGCAGGTGTTTCGCTACGGCATCGCCCACGGTTATGCCAAACGCAACCCGGCCACCGAGATTCGCCCAAGCGACATTCTTAAATCTGCCCCAAAAACCAACTATGGCCGCGTTGATGCCAGGGAGTTGCCAACCCTGCTCAGACGCATCGAGGTCTATCAGGGAAAGCAGGTCACGCGGCTGGCCATGAAGCTGATGTCCATGACCTTTGTGCGCACCACCGAATTGATCGAAGCCAAGTGGGGAGAATTTGATCTGGAGAATGCCCGCTGGGAGATACCCGCCGAGCGCATGAGGATGCGCACTCCGCACATTGTGCCGCTGGCAACGCAGTCGCTGGAAGTGCTGGAGATGTTGCGCGATTTCACTGGGAGCAACGAATGGCTCTTCCCAGGCGATCTCAACCCGGCCCATCCGATGAGCAACAACAGTCCTACCTGAGCAGCCAATAAACCAATAACTTACAGAACTTTCCCTTCCCAACTTCGCCGAATTGCTCCAGACACCCTTGGATTTCTCCGCTTCAATCGCAGCGATTCAGCCGGTGCAGTCCATCCTTCGAGCTTTGCATCCGTGCGAGAATTCACGGCCTGCAAGACACTCCGCTCGATGGTCTGTACGTACGCGTCTCCCGTCATCTTGATGCTGGCATGGGCAAGCCCGTCGATCTGGCCTCGCTCAAGCCCTGCACCGGCATCCATAACCTATGCTATACGGAGTGCCAGGAATTCTTCGGCACTATTACGCTGTAGAAACTCCAGCGTTCGCTGCCACGCAGCGAGCCGTCGCTGTACGAGTTCGGACCAGTCCATCTTCTCCCCACCCGGTGTTGCGGAACTCGGTTGCGGTGCATTTGGTTCGAGCGTGGACTTCAGGCGCCGCTGGTTTCGTTGGTCCGAATGGCGCCAGCCAAGCAATTCTGCCGCCGTCTGCGCATCGCCCTCTGCGGCGCGTTTTGCGACCCTTGTCCGCAGGTTCCTGGAGGATTCAGCTTGGCATTCCTTCCGGGTGGGCGGTTTGGCGCTCGGAGCTCGATGACGAAAGCGGCCAATGCCTCCGAAGGCAGGATTTTCTTCGCGGGCCACGGCAGCGCCAATGTGCGGGTTTTCTTCTTGTGTTGATTCAGGCAAGTGAGGGTTTGTTGCCGGTCCTCACTGTCCTTCGCAGCAATGCCTCCGCAGGCTGCCCATTGCGGGTCAATGCCCTGCGCTCATCGATGAACGCCTCAACAAACAAATAGCGCAATTCGTGCAAGAGGCCGCCGCCGCTTCTAGCAGGCATTCGTAAACGCGGAGGTCGATTCCCCTCTCTCCAGAAACAAGCATTCACAACTGCGAATTGTTCCCACATTTTATGCGATTGTCGCTCTACGCAGGCATTTGCAAACCATAAACCCCATCGTTTCGACAGTTTGACAAGCATTCAATCGATTCGAAAAGCCGTTACTAGATAGCGTTCCAAGCCGGTTCGTGTTTGATGTTCAGCAAATCCCCTCGTTTTCTTTCGAATTACTGTGATTCGAGACGCGGACAGTAGCTTTGCGCAAGGGACTAACAGGACTAACGTTGCTCGTTCGGGTACGGCGTTAATCGCAAATGTACAATCAGTGGGTTCGCCACGATTCTCCCCGATGTGAACTGCCGACCGATACCGGCCTTAGCACTCATGTGACAAGTCCAGTGTGGGGCGCGGCGGCGTCCAAGAACCAGGCGAGCGGCGGGTTCCTAGGAGTCCAGCGCGGAACGGAACAAGATGAAGAGTTGGTTCTCGACGGTCTGCGAAGAGACCTTTTAGTGGTTAACTGGAGACTCAACACTGAAAGCAATAGCGCCATTCCCGACGGCAAGAGCGTCCGACTTTCGTGAGGGCATTTGTAGGCCCGCACGACGCGGATCCCGCAGGCAGGATGCAGGACAGGACAAGACATAACAAAATGTTTCGGGGTGTTTCAATCCAGAGCGGGTCTCGACTTGTTTCAACGAGGACTCAGATGCATAGCAGGTTGATGGTAATCGGATGTATCCTGGCGGCCGCCGCACCGATGCTCAGAGCGTTGGACAAGACGCAGGCGCAGCCCACCCTTTCCGCAGCTCAGATCGTGGACAAGAACATCGCGGCACGAGGCGGCTTGCAGGCTTGGCGGGCAGTTCAAACCATGTCAGAAGAAGGGAAGATGGGCGCGGGTGGAAATCAGCGGGCGACTCTTCAGGTGCCAATGGGGAACAAAGATACCAGGATGCCCGTTGCCGTGCGGCCGAAGGAAGAGGTTGAGCTCCCGTTCGTCCTGGATCTCGAGCGCCCGCGCAAGTCGCGTGTGGAACTGAAGTTCAAGGGGCAAACAGCGGTTCAGGTCTACGATGGCTCGAGAGGATGGAAGCTGAGGCCGTATCTAAACCGCCAGGAAGTGGAGCCCTACTCGCAGGACGAGCTCAGACTTGCATCCATGGAGACGGATCTCGATGGCCCCCTGGTTGACTATTCCGCAAAGGGCATCCAGGTTGCTCTGGACGGGATGGAGAAGGTTGAAGATGGTGATTGCTACAAGCTGAAGCTCACCATGAAAGACGGACGTACGCTGCATGTGTGGATCGATGCGCAGAGCTTTCTGGAGGCCAAGAGCGAAGGACAACCTAGGCGGCTGGACGGAAAAGAACATCGAGTGGAAGTCTATTATCGCGATTATCGGCTTGTAAGCGGGCTTCAGATTCCTTTCATGTTGGAGACCAAGGTTCTTCCGGTTGAAACAACGGCGCGCGGATTCAAGGATCCGCCCGTACCCCCCGAGAGAATCACCATCGATAAGGTCGAAGTGAATCCAAAACTCGATCCATCGCTCTTCTGAGACCGGAGATCGCAACGGCATCGAATGGCCATTAGGCGAGATACAGCACCTCGGCACGATTTAGGATGATCGCGCTCCCGGGGGGGCGTTGCAGGTCGATTCTTTCTCGGCTTGTGCCGTGTACAAAATGTTTGTAATCAAGGAGCTTACGGGGCATCATGATTCTCTTACGGCACTTGGCATGCTCATTGATCTTGAGCAAGAATTCGCAATGGGAGGTGGAGCATCCTCGACTCGAATCAGATTGTTGGAGTACTCGCTAGGAGGAAGAGATATAGATCGGGCGAGATCCGACTTGTGCGGGTTAGACCAGCAAAGGCGGGAGATGGAGCAT
>CAWCWQ010000190.1:0-12650 GCA_963799145.1 uncultured Acidobacteriaceae bacterium
GTTTATGTCTGATTTGCTCGACTACGTACGTATTGCTCGCCGGATTTGCGCCTCCGCGCTGGACTCGGCGCGTCGGGCGCGGCGGCGTTTCTATCCCTTCTTCCGCTTGGCCTGGCCGCAAGCATAGCTGTTTCGTTCCTGATCGGCGCTGGCCTCGGACTGCTCACCGTCACGCTCGTTACTCACCTGCGCCGCTGGACGGGCAATCGATCACCGCTCTTGATCGTAGGCATGGGCACCGGCGTGGGCTATCTTGTTTGTAACCTTCCCCCATTCTTCACTGCCTCCCCTGAGATACAGACAGCAGCGGCCGGCCTGTTGTGTCTTACCGGAATCGGCGTGACTTTGCGGCCAGTGCCGGTAACACAGGAAGATGCGGAAGTTCATCGGCAACTCGCGATCCCATTTATCCGCGTACTGGCATGTCTCACGGCGCTTGTGTGGCTGGACTCCGCCGCTTTCTTCATTATCCAAAGCACGCCAGCCTTGAAGGCCGGCACGTGGGATGGCTCAATCCATCTCTGGACGAACGGCGCGCTTCATCTTCTGGCTGCGCTGGCAAGCGCGTGGCTGCTAATTTGCAGGCGTCTTTCGTGGGTTCTTGCCGCCGCAGTCGTCGCGCTGGACGTCGCGTGCCTGCTCCTTCTCGATCCGCATCGGATTATTCTGGCTTCGATCTTCTATCCCATTGGCGTCTCACTTTACTCGGTGGCGCTTGTTGCCTATCCCGCGCTGCTTGCGCCCGCCTCCTCCGTCGAAGAGCGCGGACGCCAGGCAGGATGGCTCTATGCCGTTGCCGGATGGGCCGGCTCCGCCATGGGCATCGGCATGGGACAGAACCTCGGACATGTGCCGCCAATCTTTGTATTCGCGGCAGGGGCAGTCGTCTTGCTTCCCTCGCTACTCATGTTCTTCGTGCGGCGCAAGCGCGAATTGGCGCTGACATTGGCGATGATTCTGGCGGCCTTGGTTCTGAATCGCATGCTGGCCGCCGGCGATGCACCTTCGCAGCTCTCTCAAATCGAGCGAGGCAGACAGGTATATATATCCGAAGGCTGTATCAACTGCCACTCCCAATATGTCCGTCCCAATTCGCCGGATGTTCTGATGTGGGGGCCGGCCAGCCCCTTCAGGAATTGCGGCGGCAGAGACCGCCGCTCATCGGAAATCGCCGCCAGGGTCCCGACCTTGCCGAGGTAGGCGGACGCCGATCTCCGCTGTGGCTCAAGCTCCACTTCGTCGATCCGCCCGAGGTTAGCGGCGCATCCATCATGCCTTCCTTTGCTTTTCTTTTCCGCGATCGGCGCGGCGACGATCTTGTGAGTTACCTCGAAAGCCTGCATGGGAGCGGGCTGCCTCAACATCTGATCGATGAGGAGAATTGGCATCCGGCATCCTATGCTTTGGCAACCGCGGATGCCGGTACGGGGGAGCGGCTCTTTCATCGCTACTGCGCAACCTGCCACGACGCAGGCGGGCAAACACGCTGGGCGGACGGCTTCAAGAGATATCCCCCCGATCTGACGGTAGGACCCTTCTTGCATTTTTCGCTTTCAGGCGATCCTGCGCAGCGACGGGATCGCCTTGCGAGAATCGTCAAATTCGGAATTCACGGAACCGATATGCCCGGACACGAATACCTGTCCGACAACGATGTTGCGTCCATCTCTCTATGGTTGTCGGAGCAGATCGGGCAACCGAGTCAGAACCAATAAGTACAACATCCCCAAAGGAGAAGAACCATGAAGAACATCGCACAATCTCTAATCCTCGCGCTCTCGCTGGCCCTTACCCCGGTTGCGCTCGCGCAGCATCAGACCTTCACCGTGAATCCGGATGCAAGCAAGGTCGCTTTCTCTCTCGGCGGAAGCGGGCACCACGTGGATGGAACCTTCCATGTGCAAAGCGGATCGATCGATTTTGACCGAAGCTCCCAGAGCATATCAGGATCGGTGGTTGTTTCGGCTGGAAGCGGAGACAGCGGAGAGCCGAGCCGGGATAAGAACATGAACGCTAACGTTCTCGACGTGGCTCAATATGCCGAGATCTCCTTCGCGCCCAAAAGCTATCAAGGAACTGTAGCGGCATCCGGAGATTCCACGATTCAGGTCACCGGCGTATTCACTCTCCATGGCGCTCCGCACGATCTGACGGTCCCGATGCAGATTCATATCGATGGGGCAGCCCTCACGGCCAAGACGCACTTCACCGTTCCCTACGTTCAGTGGGGACTGAAGGATCCGAGCATTTTTATTCTCAAAGTAGCCAAAGTGGTCGATATCGACCTGTCGCTATTGGGCAGTCTGTCCCCTGCAAAGTGACGAACGAATTTTCGCGGTATTCCTGCATTGCCCCGCCGACCGTGAGTCCTGCGTTCAGCCCGCAAGATCGGGAGCGCCTCTTCAAAGAGACTGATTCTGCGAACGGGAAGAAAAGGTCGGGAGAATGGAGTCGCGAGGCCGCGTCAGGCTCCGCCGCGCTTGCCCGCCCGAATGCGCCGAATCTCTTCCGTACGCTGAACTGGGATTTCTCCGCGGATGAGTGCTATCATGATAGCAGCGGAGGCGAAGATGGCCCAGATTCTGGTTCGCAACCTGGAAGACCGGCTAAAAAGCCGCTTGCAGCGCCGCGCCAAGCGGCACGGGCGAAGCATGGAGGAGGAGGCGCGAGAGATTCTGCGCAACGCGCTGCGCGAGCGTGAGACGAAGCGTGGCGGCCTCGGCTCGGAACTCGTGGCGATGTTCAGCGGAAGCGGCATCTATCTCGACGAGCCGATTCCCGAAATGCGCGGCCTGGAGATGGAGATTCCGGAGTTCGAGCCGTGATTCTGCTCGATACGAACGTAATCTCGGAGTTCATGCTTCCTGTCCCGGATGCGCGAGTGACGGACTGGCTGGACCTTCAACCCCGCTCCTCGATTTGGACTTCGTCGATCAATCTTTACGAAATACGCGCTGGTTTGCTGGCGATGCCGCCCGGTAGACGGCGAGCTGGGCTGGAATCGCACTTCGAGCAGATTCTTCAGGTAGCGATTCAGGACCGGATTCTGCATTTCGATGCCGAATCGGCCGCCCGGGCAGCCGAGCTGTCGGCTGAGCGCCGCAGACTGGGACGCCCGGTTGAAATCCGCGACACCATGATCGCCGGGATCGTGCTGGCATCTCATGCCAAGCTGGCCACGCGCAACGTCAAGCCCTTCGAGGAGATCGCGTCGTCGGTCGTGAATCCGTGGAATCATACGCCGACCATGGGACCAATGCCCTGGTAGTCTTGACAAATCACGCAAGTTGATCTCTGATAGAAGTTGAAGATCGTCATGCCCCTTGAGAGGGGCTAAAAAAGCGCCACCGGGAGAGGCTCCCGGTGGCGCTTTGCATTTTGCTGACGAATCGAGCAAAAGGAGGATTGGATGCACTACGAATGCCGGAATGGAAACTACCTCATCGCAGGAAATAATTGCCCAAGGATTGGACATCACTTTCAAGTCGCCACCACCGCGCGACTCGGATACCAATGCGACGTCCGCAGCTGCGGTGCAAAACTGGTGCCTGTTGGGCCGCCAGCAAAGGAGCACGGAAGAAAGAGGGTCCCTTTCGGATCCAAGGGAGTGTCAATTAAGCATCGTCCCCCAAAGGGTCGAAATAGCAAGAGTACGGGAAAGAGACACCGTGTTAACAAGACCTATTGAGCGGACAGTGCCTTTGGGAGAGCATCAAGAGGCTTCCCGTTTCCTCGTTCGAATGCGGCGAATCTCTTCCATGCGCTGGGCGAGGAGTTTTTCGCGGCCTTCCTGGGTGGGGCGGTAGTAGCTGCGGCCGCGCAGCGAGCAGGGCCGCTCCCGAGATGCTTCAGGCGGCATAGGTCTGCCGGCCATGGGTCAGGTCGCCTTCGCCAGCCAGCAGTCCGGCTATGGAGATATCCTCGTCCAGCGCCTCCCAGTGCAGGCCGCGGCTGCTAATGCGAACCAACTCCCGCTGCTCGGCGGTGGCGTGCAGAAGCCTGGGAAACCAGGCTAGCGGCACGGCGAGGGTTCTGCCGTCGCTCAGTTCGACCCACAGATTGTCCTGGTCGAAACGCACGCGCGTCGCCTTAACCGAAGAATTCATTCCATGCCCTCTCAATACGGCCCTTGTTGTCCTCGACGATTTCCAGCAGTTCCCGGAGCTTTCGAGCGTCGTATCCATCATTGTAGGCCACACGCACGTCCGGATTCAGCCAGAATTTTGCTTCCACATTGTCTTTTTCAACGTGGATGTGAACCGGCTCGCGCGGCGTGCCTTCGTTGGAATAGAAGAAGAACTTGAAACCGCGATGACGAAAGACAACCGGCATGTGCTTCACTCTAACAAATCCTTGTTAGCTTCGCCTGACAATTGAAATCAATGTGAACCGCAGCGAAAGATCACGCCCCACCCCGTTTGCCCGCGCGTATCCGCCGAATCTCCTCCATGCGCTGGGCGAGGAGTTTTTCGCGGCCTTCCTGGGTGGGCTTGTAGTAGCTGCGGCCGCGCAGCGAGTCGGGCAGGCAATTCATGTCGGCGACCTTGCCCTCTTCGTTGTGGGCATAGCGGTAGCCCTTGCCGTACTCCAGCTCCTTCATCAGGCGGGTGGGCGCGTTGCGCAGGTGCAGCGGAACCGGCTCCTGGCGGGTCTGTTCCACCTCCTGCTGCACCGCGCCGTAGGCTGAATAGACCGAGTTCGACTTGGGCGCAAGACAGAGGTAGACGACGGCCTCGGCCAGCGCCAGGTCGCCCTCGGGCGAGCCGAGAAAGTCGATGGCTTCCTTCGCGGAAAGAGTGAGATTGAGCGCCTCGGGCGCGGCCAGGCCAATGTCCTCGACGGCCATGCGGACGACGCGGCGCGCGAGATAGAGCGGGTCCTCGCCGGCGGCGAACATGCGCGCCAGCCAATAGAGCGCCGCGTCGGGGTCCGAGTTGCGCACGCTCTTGTGCAGGGCGGAGATCAGGTTGTAGTGCTCCTCGCCGGATTTGTCGTACATCAGCACGCGCTGCTGCACGGCGGTGGCGGCCAGAGCCTTGTCGATGTGCCTGGTTTTGCGGGGAGCGTCCGGGGCTAAAGCCCCAGTCGATTCTGCTGGCTTTATGCGGGGGTTGAACCCCCCGCCTCCCTCCGGGCCGGGCTCTCCCACAGGGGCTGAAGCCCGTGTGGATTCTGGGGCAGTTACGGCACGACTAAAATCGTGCCCTGACACAATTCCGCGATCTCCGGCCGCAGGCTCCTGCGCCAGTTGCGCGGCCACTTCGAGCGTGTTGTAGGCGTTGCGGCAGTCGCCGCTGGAGTAGCCGGCGATCAGCTCCAGCGCATCGTCGTCCGCGGTCAGCCCCAGCGCGCCCAGGCCGCGCTCCATATCTTCCAAAGCCCGGCGCAGAAGAGCCGCAATCTGTTCCTCGGTGAGCGGCTCCAACACATAAACGCGGCAGCGCGAGAGCAGCGCGGAGATGATTTCGAAGGAGGGATTCTCGGTGGTGGCGCCGATCAGCCGGATGGTACCGCGCTCGACGTAGGGCAGAAAGGCGTCCTGCTGCGCCTTGTTGAAGCGGTGAATCTCATCGACGAAGAGGATGGTGCGCGAGTGCATTTGGGAGGCCTGCGCAGCAGCGGCCATCACCTGCTTGATCTCCTTGATGCCGCTCATCACGGCAGAGAACTCGATGAAAGTCGCCTGGGTGGTCTCGGCGATGATCTTGGCCAGCGTGGTCTTGCCCACTCCCGGCGGACCCCACAAGATCATCGAGCCCGAGTCGTCGCGCTCGATCTGCACGCGCAGCGGCTTGCCGGGGCCGACCAGGTGCTCTTGGCCGCTCAACTCCTCCAGGCTGCGCGGGCGCATGCGCTCTGCCAGCGGCGCGGTGCGAAGCGGTCCTTTGGGGCCTTCGGGTTCGCCGTCAAAGAGACTCATCGCGGACCCCCGATCGAAGAATCTGGGTGCCCCACCCTCGCCGCGTTCTTGTTCTTGCGGCTAGGGTGGGATCTACCTGTGTCGCCGTTCGACCGCTGCCGCGAGGCTTCGTAGAGCAGCACACCGGCGGCGACGGCGGCGTTCAGGCTCTCGACCGGGCCGGGGCAGGAGATGGTGACAGCGCCGTCCGCCTGTGCGGCCAGATCCTCGGGCACGCCGCTACCCTCATTGCCGATGACCAGCGCCACAGGGCCGGTAAAGTTGACCTCCTCGGCGGTTTGCGCCCCATGCGCGACCGTCGCGCAGGTCGTCAAGATCGTCACCCCCGCCTCTCGCAGCCGCGCAAAACACTCTTCGGCACTTACAGCCAGCAGCGGAACCCGGAATACGCTGCCGGCCGATGCGCGTACCGCCTTGGGATTCCAGGCGTTGACGGTTCCGGGCAAGCTGAGGACGCCAGAGGCCCCGAAGGCCTCCGCGGAGCGGAGAATTGCGCCCAGGTTGCCGGGATCCTGAAGTCCGGCCAGCACCACCAACAGCGGCGCGGTCTTTCGCTGCCCGCCGAGCAGGCGGGCCCAGTTCCAATCCGGCGGGGCAACCAGGGCCGCAACAGGCTGCGGTGCTTCGGTGGTCAACGCCGAGTCCAGCAGCGCCCTGGGCAGCAGCAGAATCTCGGTCTGCGGCGGAAGAGGCAGGGCTTCGAGCAGGCCTTCGGCGCCCTCGGCCACAAAGACGCAGGCCAGGCGCAGGCCGGCGCGCAGAGCTTCTTCAATCAGGTTTGGCCCTTCGATTCCAGCCAGCGCGCGCGCATTCCGGCTCGACTCGCGAAGAGGGCGCGAGAGGGCGTGCCTGAGTTCCTTCAAGCGCAAATTCTGCTTACTCTGTACAATGCGAAGAGGCATCGGTAAGAAACCCTTCAATGCTGAACCGATTCTATGCCGTTTTGCCAGCCGGCGGGACGAGCGCGAGTACATGCGTGCAGCAGCTCAACCTGCCCGCCGCAACGGGCCGCAATAGCTTTCGACTCTATGGCGTCTGCAACAGGAAATTGAGGTAGACCTTCTTGTCCGCGGAGATCTTGCGCGTCCATCCCGATGAACCCCAGCCGGACCGGATCGACTATATCGTCTCCTGCCTGCGCAAAGGCGATGTGGTTGCAATGCCTACCGACACCTTCTACGGCTTGGCGGTGGACCCGGTCAATCTCTTCGCTGTCGAACAGATCTACAAGATCAAGACCCGCCAGAAGCACAAGCCGCTCTCGCTGCTGATCGCCTCCGTCTCCCAGGCCTACGAGCTGGCGCGCGATACCGACCCCATGCTTGACAAGCTGGCGGAGCGCTTCTGGCCTGGGCCGCTCACCATCATCGTCCGGGCCGGCTGCAAGCTGCCTCTGCGCTCCACGGCCAATACCGGCAACGTGGCCCTGCGCGTGCCGGATGCTGCCATTCCGCGCGCCGTGGTGGAGCGCTTCGGGCTGCCCATCACGGCGACCTCGGCCAACCTGCAAGGGGCCTCCGAGTGTACTCATGCGGGCTGCGTCCGCGACCAGATCGGCGACCGCATTCCATTGATCGTTGACGGAGGGCCAACCGGCCATACGCAGCCCACCACCATCGTCGATCTTTCGCTGGGCCCCGGCCGCTGGGAGATTCTGCGCGAGGGCGCCATTCCCACGCACGAGATCGTGATGGTGTTGCAGCGGTAGGAAGACGGGGACTAAGGGGCTAAGGGACTGAGGGCCAGGATAGTTGTTTCGGTGGTACACGACTCGATCAGCGCAGCTACACTGATCATTGGCCACAGGTCACTTAGTCCCTGTTCCCTAGTCCCTAGTCCCTGTAACGCAGGTTCCTCATGAAGCGCCGATCCAGGCCAAAACGCCGCAATTGGGTTCTCCGCCTGGCGCTGTTGCTTGCTCTCGCGCTGGCCGCAGGCGTTTTCGGCTGGTGCCGCTGGGTCTACGCGCAGATTGAGAGCTATGCCGGCCAGGATCAGGCCGCGCCATCGGACGCCATCGGCGTCTTTGGCGCGGCCGAGTACGACGGCCGGCCCTCCCCGGTCTACCGCGCCCGCCTGGACCACGCCCTCGCTCTCTACCATCGCGGCATCGCCCCGCTCATCATCACCCTGGGCGGAAACGGCGGCGACCAGTACAACGAGGGCGCAGTGGGCCGCGAGTACCTGATGGCCATGGGCGTCCCCGAGCAGGCCATCATCGCCGAGACCGAGAGCCGCAATACCGAGGAATCCGCCCGCCGCATCGCCGTTATCGCCCGCGCCAACGGCTTGCGCCGCCTGGTGATCGTCAGCGACGGCACGCATCTCTTCCGCATCCACGAGATCTGCGCCGCCGACGGCATCGACGTGCTCACCTCGCCCCGGCCCCGCCTGCCCGTCGCGGGCGGCCCGCGGGACTTCGAGCGCATCGCGCACGAAATCCTCAGCTACACGGCCTGGCGGCTGCACCTGCACTGAAGCCGCGCCGGCGGAATTAGCCAGCGCTCCGCGAGGTCAACCGACGCCGAACTGGGCGAGAATCGCCAGGAGCCCTAGCGCGATGGCCGCTGCGCAGGCGGTGGAGAGGAAGTTCACGGCGTCGTTGTTGAGCCAGCCGCGGCGTTCGAGCGTCGCTCCCAGCAGACTGTCGAAGAACAGGCCGAATACGCCGCCGGCGCAAGCAATCCAGAACATCGACAGGTCGCCGCGCAGTGCCAGGGTTCCAGCCAGGGCGACAACTGCGGCGGCAGCCACGCCGGCCAGCGTGCCAATCGGGCTCACTCCGCCATCGGTGCCGGGTTCGACCGGCCGTAGGGTCGTGATCATCCGCGGCTGCCCGCCCAGCACCTGGCCCACCTCCGAAGAGACCGTATCGGCCGCGGCTTCAGCCAGCGCCGCCAGCGCCACGGCGAACAGGGGCATCGGCACGGGAGTTGCGCGCGTGAACCAGCCGGCGCCGGTCAGCCAGGATTGCGCCAATGGATGCGATGCAATCGCGGCCACCCCAAGATTGGCGGCCACTTGGGAGGCTGTCCGCCCATGCCGCTTCTCTGCCGTGCCCAGCCGCTCCTTCTCCTCCCGGCCCAGCCGCGTAGCTAAGTAGGCGAGCAGAGAGACAGCGAGCACAGGAATCAGTGCCGTCTGCCAGGGCCGATAGGGGAAGACCGCGGTGGAGAAGATGAGGCTGGCGGTGATCGTCGCCCCGGCAAACGCTCCGCCCGGCGTGGCCGCTCTCAGCTTGAGCGCCACCAGGGCGAGAATCAGGCTCAGGCCCAGCGTCGAGGTGGCCACCGGAGGCATCTGCGTCGCCCACCAGTGGGTTTGCAGCACCACGTCCGCGCCCGCAAAGGGCAGCACGGCGAGCAGCACCAGCTTCGATTCCCAGGCCAGCTTCGAGCGCGACGGATGGTTCCTATGAGCCACGATTCATCGTAGCGCCCGGACGCAGGCGGGCGGAAGGCGAACCACTGACGTGCATGCGGGACAGCCTCCGGTGAATCGGTTTACACTTGGCTTCGCAGAGTTTTATCGAGCGCTTGCGGCGCCGATGGAGTGTTTCATGCCAAGGATTACAGCCGTTCTTGCAGTGATTGCCGGAGTTGTATTCACGGGCGCAGGTATGCTGGCGCAATCGCCCGGCCAGCGTCTCGAACTCGACCGCAAGGGCGAGACGATTGTGCTGGAGCCCTATGCGCCCAACATTCTGCGCGTGACGCTGAGCCTGAAGCGCGAACCCGCGCTGGCCGCGCCGGGATACGGCTTTGTGGCCGCGCCCGCTGCCGCCGGCTGGAGCGCGAGCCAGACGGCGCAAGGCCGACGTCTACCAGTCGGCGCGGATCGTGGCCACCGTCGATCGCGATCTCCCGCCCAGCCATCCGCCGCTGCAGACCGCAGCTGGACATCGCCAAGTACTTCAACGGCTCCGCTCCCGGCGCGCACATCACGCTGCGCACGCCCGAGGGCAAGACGCTGCTGGAACTGACCGGCTGGTCGCAGTCGGTTCCCAACACACAAGGACGGCACGGCCGACGTGGCCCGCGACCGCCGTCCCACCGACCCGGAATTCTACATGGTGGGCGCCACCTTTCGCCTCGCCCGACGACGAGCACTACTACGGCCTGGGCCAGAACCACGAGGGCTTTCTCGACCATCGCGGCCATCCGGTCCGCTGCTGGGCCGATTACCTGGCTCCCGCCGCCCCCAGCTTCTGCGTGCCGTTCCTGGTCACCAACAAGGGCTACGGCCTGCTGTGGGACAACCCCTCGAAGACCACCATCGAGCCGGGCTTCAACGAGCAGACCCGCTGGACCTCGCAAGTCGGCGACCGGGTCTCGTTCTTTGTGATCGCCGGCGCCACCGCGGACGAGATCTACGCCGGCTACCGGCTGCTCACCGGCCCCACGCACATGCTGCCCAAGGCCGCCTACGGCTACATCCAGTGCAAGCAGCGCTACGCCAGCCAGAAGGAGGTGCTGGACGTGGCCCAGGGCTATCGCGACCGCCATCTGCCCGCCGACGTGATGGTGGTGGACTGGTTCTACTACACCAAGATGGGCCAGATGGACTTGGACCCGAAGTTCTGGCCCGATCCGGCGGCGATGAACAAGCAGCTTCACGCCATGGGCTTCGAGACCATGATCAGCGTCTGGCCGCGCTTTGTGCCCGAGGACCGCTACTACGCCGAACTGCTCCAGAAGGGCTGGTTGATTCACCTGGCCGACGGCACGCCCATCGACGGATCTGCCCTACGACCGCGCCGGATCGGACATCGACACCACCAATCCCGAAGCGGCCCAGTGGTACTGGAAGACCATCCACGACAACATCCTGAGCCAGGGCTTCGACTCCCTCTGGGCCGACGAAACCGAGCCCGATCTGCCTCCCAACGGCGCCTACTTCCACATCGGCCCCGGCACCCAGTACTTCAACGTCTACCCGCTCTTCCACACCGCGGCGCTCTATGACGGCTTCCGCAAGGACGAGCCGAACAAGCGCGCGCTGATCCTCTCCCGCGACGCCTACACCGGCGCGCAGCGCAACGGAACCATCTTCTGGTCCTCCGACATCTACCCCACCTGGGACACGCTGCGCCGCCAGATTCCCACCGGCCTGGATTTCACCGCTTCGGGCCTCGCCTACTGGTCCAACGACACCGGCGGCTGGCAGTATCTGCCCGACGAGCATCATCCGGCCCATCCGCCGCTGCTCGACCCCTCGGACGCGCGCGCCAACGTGGGCGGCTACGACGACTACCCGGAGCTGTACACCCGCTGGTTCCAGTACGCCGCGTTCCTGCCCATCTTCCGCGCCCACGGCAGCCGGGCTGCCAACGAGGTGTGGTCCTACGGCAAGCAGGCGGAGCCGATTCTGGAGAAGTACCTGCGCCTGCGCTACCAGCTCATGCCCTACATCTATTCGCTCGGCTACCAGACCTGGCAGACCGGCGCGCCGTTCATGCGCGCCCTTCCGCTGGACTTCCCCAACGACCCCAAGGTGGCCGACCTGCGCGACGAGTATATGTTCGGCCCGGCGTTCCTGGTGGCGCCCGTCACGGAACAGGGCGCCACCAGCCGGCAGGTCTACCTGCCGGCAGGGACGGACTGGTACAACTACTGGACCAATGAGCGCTTCAAGGGCGGCCAGACCATCGAAGTCCCCGCGCCCATCGACACCATCCCGCTGTTCGTGCGGGCAGGCTCGATCCTTCCCCTTGGTGCGGCTGTCGAGAGCACGCATGAGGCGCAATCCATCGCCAATGTGAAGATCTACCCCGGCGCCGATGCCGACTTCACCCTGTTCTCCGACGATGGCAAGACCTACGCTTACGAAAAGGGAGCGGGCTCGGTAACCCGGCTGCACTGGGACGATGCCAAGCGGCAACTGACCCACGAGGGCGATCCCGCCTGGAGCGGGCCGGACAGCGCGGTTGTTGAGATTGTCGGAGCCGAATCCAAAGTCGCAAGGCATTGAGCCCCGGCCAGCCGGCCTCGGGGTGCAACCGGGGCCGCTTTGGGCTCTTGTGCGCCGATACCCTTCCGGCCCTCGCTACGTCCAACCCCCGGCTGCCTGATTTACAATCGTTGAGTAAGCAGGAAAGAACTGAATGAGGCTTCTTCCCATGAATGCAGGCAAGGCGCGCGCGCGGTCAATTGAGGCGGGCGCGGTAGTCGCGGCTGTTGCCCTGATTGCCGGTTGCGGCAGCGCATACCGGCCGGTGGTAGCAATACGCAACGGTCCAAGGGGCTGCGAAGGGGGTTACGTATTGCTCTCAATGGCGCGGGCGTCCTGGAAGGCAGCGGCAGCCCGCACACGATCCCGCCGCCGGAGACTGCGGTGGAAATTGCTCTGCACCTGGCCGACTTTGCGCTCGTTCCCGCGGGAGAGTTCCGGATGTGCACCTGGGCGGCACCGGAGGCGGCGCAACTGCCGGACCTGCTGGCCCACGGCAACAACGTCTTCGCTGTCTCCCTGCCCGCGGTGAAGTATGACGCGCAGGGCCACCTGGCCGCTCTCCGACTACACCGCCCTGGACCAGGTGCTGGGGCGGCTGAAGGGCAAGGACGTTGTGCTGCTGCTGACGGGCATGCCCGGCCTCCGCGGCGAACTGGGCAGCGACGCTTATCGCGCCGACTTGAAGGTATTCCTGGACGAGCTGGTGGCGCACATGGCCGGCGCGGGTTTCGATACCAGGCATTTCGCGCTCTATCCCTTCGACGAGCCCGGCGGTTAC
>CAWCWQ010000191.1:0-14202 GCA_963799145.1 uncultured Acidobacteriaceae bacterium
CTCTTCCGCGAGACGGATCGCGCACAGCGCATGAAGAGCCCGCTGTGCATGATTCTCTTCGACATCGACGACTTCGGCCACTGGAACTCGCGGCTGGGCGCCGCGCCTGCGACGATCTGCTCTGCCAGGTTGCCGGCCGCGCCGCGCCCCTGCTGCGCACCTACGACTTGCTTGGCCGCCCCGGCATGGATCAGTTCCTCATCGCGCTGCCCGGCTGCGACACAGCCAACGCCGGCATGCTGGCCGAGCGGCTGCGCGTCGAGGTCTTTTCCTCACCGTTCCATGTGGCGGGCGAAGCGGTCCGGCTGTCGGCGTGTTTTGGCGTCGCCAGCAGCCATGGCCGTTCTCCGGTGGTGGTTCTGCGCGAGGCCGAACAGGCTCTGAAATGGGCCAAGACCGAAGGGCCGGAGTCGATCCAGTTCTTTGGCGACTCCGCCCAGCCCGCCCCAGCGCCGGTCGCCTTTCTCTCGGCCAGCTCCGGGGATGAGTTGCTGGCGTGGTAGCGAAGGAGTTTCTGCGAGCGGATTGTGCATCGGTTTTGAGTCTGGCCCGTTGCCTGTCGAGCAGCAGGAGTTGTGGGTTGGGCTGAGGGTTGGAAGTCCGCATGGACTCGAAGACCATTGTATTTATGGAGTAATGCTCCATAAATGCATTCACGATCCCCTTCCGCCTCCCTTCGCATCTGAACAAGCTGCTTCGCCATTCACCGGCGGTCATCGAAATGGCAAAAGCGCTTCAGTCGGTCACGTAGGGGCACACGCGCAACGCTAAAACAAGTTGCGAATGGTCTCCCTACGGGTGAGGCCAGGGGCGCACGACCTCATACTCAGGAAGCAGTTCAACCCCAAGCATCTTGACGGTTTGACCTTCGGCATCCATGGGTTCCCAGGCGCGAGCGTCCAGATAGATGGGCGCACCGTGGGGCAGAGGAAGGATGCCGATTTCGAGTGGCTTGCCGAAGGACTCCGGCAGGAATCGTTTGAGCCCTATCTCCCAGGGGCGACCATTGTAGAAGTCGTCGTCCAGCAGGCGGCCATCCAGCGATAGCCTGGCCACATCGCCGGCATAGCGAATCCGCAGGTAGATGTCGCCGATGCCGTTCATGGGCTGCGCGGGTATCTTGAGCGACCAGGCAGCGGCCCCGGCAAAGTCCGCCTCGTCAGGCGCGAGAGGCATGGGGCGATCGCGGCCTTCAATGTTTGCCGCAAAGCGGATAGGCGGACGAGTGGCGGCTGCCCGGCTGAGCTTCAACTCGAAGTCGATCTTGCGAGGCTCAATGGGCCATGCCTGTTCTTGCCAAAGCTCTTGCGCCGGCTTCCCTGTCCCGCCGGGCGTAAAGAACGAGACTGAAAGGCGCGATGGATCAACCGACCGGAAATGTATCCCATCGGGGTCTGCAAAGACGTCTGCCGGCGAGAGAAAGACAGTATCCTCGCCATTCAGCGGAACTCGCCAAAGCTGCTCCGCCTGGACCTGTGTGAGCAGGAGAATCCTCACGCCGCGGCCATTCTTGCCGGTCACTTGCAGTTCGCATTCCTTGCCGGGTTCGGCGTTCCGAACAAGAATGCTGCCATCGACGGTTGTGACCGATCCTGAGGTTGAGCGAACGGAAGCAATACTGCCCGCGTCGAAGGCAAACTCCGGGCGCAGGCCGGGGATGGCGAAGAAGAAGTAAGTGGTTTCCGCCTTGCCGTCGAGGCGATAGAGCAACTGCGCGGTGCTGTATTGAAGAGCGCCCGCGCCCAGGTCGAGATTGAGCGGCCAGATGAAATAGCTATTCGCGGGAACGTCGATGGGCTTGCGGGGCAGATCGACCGCGCCCGATGGAAGCTCGATCTTGACCTGAAATGCCTTGCGCAGCGGCATATCGAGCTTTCGGACGTAGTTATTCACAAAGAGAAAGCCGCTGTTTCCGTTGGCGCGCAGCATGACGCGAGCCATGCCGGCGTCGGCCGCATTCTTCGGCCTTCTGTCTGGCGGATAGGGAGTCATGGCGGCCAGGCCGGAACCGAACGATAGAAGAAACAGGTGCAGGCTCTTGACTTTGCGAAACGACTCCCGCTCCTGCCCGTACTCGCCTAGCGGCGCCTGAAAGTCATAAGAGACCTGGGGCAAGTCGTTGGGGTACCCGGTGGCGATGGACTCTTGCAGCGTAGTCAGTTTGCCGGCCGGATTGGCGCCGCCATGGAACATGTAATATCCGTAGAAATTCACGCCTGAGCCAAGCCCGGTAAGCGTGAGGGCCGCAATATCGTCGGGTTGCAACAGGGGGCGGCGATGATAGGAGGTTTCCATGCCGCCGCCCTGCTCGGCGGCGAAAAACGGATAGTGGCGAAGGTCCAGCTTGCCTTCCGAATCGCCGAGCGCCATTGCACCCAAGTCGCCAAGCTGGCGGTGGATGGAGAAGAGATAGACCGGGTTGGGCGGCGAGTCGGTAGTGAGGCTGGTCCAAAAGTCGTCGGGATAGCCGCCGGAGACAGGGATGACCTCGTGGACAGGATAGTCGTGGCCCGGCCAGCCGGTGACGGAGAACAGCGGCGGGTCGATGCCCGCGGCGATGGCCAGCCGCTTTAGCTCGGCAAAGTGCTCGGCGCCCGCGCCGGGACCGGTAAACCAGTATTCGTTTTCAATCTGCGTGCCCAGGATGGGTCCGCCATCCTGCCAGAGCAAGCCCTTGATCTGGCTGCCGATCTGGCCGTAGAACCGGCTGACGTACTTCAAGTACTCAGGATCGTTGCGGCGCAGCGGAATCTTCTTTTCAAGAAGCCAATCCGGGAATCCGCCATTGCGCGCCTCGCCATGATCCCACGGGCCAATGCGCAGATAGACGTAAAGTCCGTTCTCTTTGCAAAGCTCGACAAAATGGCGCAGATCGCGCTGGCCGGTCCAGTCGAACTGGCCTTCGATTTCCTCGTGATGAATCCAGAAGATATAAGTGGCCACCGCCTGCACGCCGCCGGCTTTCATCTTGAGGAGTTCCTCGCGCCAGTACTTTTCAGGAAAGCGCGAGTAATGGAATTCGCCGGTCACGGGCAGCCATGGCTTTCCGTTGAGAGTAATGCTGCGGTTGTCAACCGCGAGCCGCACTCCCGAAGGCGAAACCCCGCCCATGTGCAGGAAGCCGGTCTCGGGCACGGGCGCGGGCGCAGTGGCATCGATGGAGAAAGACGCTGGAACCTGCTGGGCGGAGACGGCGAGAGAAGAACTCACAAGAGCCGAAAAAATGCCGATGGAAAGCCAAGTCTTCATAGTGTTTTTCCAGAACAAGAACATTGAGCGATGATACGAGTTCTGTAGTTAGAAAACCATGCCGCGAAAAAAAGCGCCGGACGACTCGAAGAATTGCGTCCGGCGCCGTTGGATGGCGCGCCTGGTTAGTAATTCAAGCGAACGGCAAGCTGCAACTGCTGCCGGCCGGCGAAGATTCCGCATACGCCGCGGCAGGCATTGGCCCCAACTGCGGTAATCAGGCTCATATTGCCCCCGGAAGTATCTTTGCGGGGCACAAGTCATCCCGCACGGCAATGCCCGCCGCTCACGGGTTATCTCTTGGAGCTTGCCCTATTTTCCTGGTCAGGACCGCACCGGAAGGCGTCCGTTCCCCATGGAACGGTCTCTGTTTGGCATACAGCGCCTGGCGGGCGCGGATATCCGCCATCAACTGGTGGTTTTTCTTGGCCTTCGCCAGTTCCAGCGCGCGGCCCGCCGTGGCAGAGGCGCGCGCGAACTGCCCCTCTTCGGCGTAGGCCGCCGCCAACGTGTCCAGCACCTCCGGATTGTCCGGCTCCGCATCCCTGGCGCGTTCGGCCAGCCGCACCGCTTCCGCGCCGTTCCGGAGCGTTGCATCCCGCGCGGTAGCCAGCAGCCATGCTGCGCCGATCATGGCGCTGCCGCGTTCGGAATCGATGGCCAGCGCCTTTCGCCAGTGGGCAAGCGCTTCAGTGTTCCTGCCCAATGCTTCATAAGCGCCCGCCAGGGCCTCTTCACAGGATTCGAAGTGCGGCCTGATGGCAATGGCTGCCTGGAGGTCCGGCAACGCCTGTTCCGCGTCGCCCTGATCCAGCGTAAACCTGCCCAGGACGAAGCGGTCCTGAACGGACATGGGGTTGATGCGAACTGCCTCGCGAAGGCGCTCGAACGCCTCCCGGATCTCGCCATGAACGTAAAGCGATATCCCCAGGCCGTTCTGGACCTTTTCGTTCCCCGGATCGAGCGCCACGGCTTTCTTCCATATCAGGAGGGCCTGGTCGTTTTCTCCCTTTTCCTCCAGTTGCATGGCCTCATCGATGAGCTTGTAGAGATCGACGGCGGGAACCTGAATATCTTCGATTCCATCCCCGGCCGTGTTGACGAATTCGGGCAGGTTCACGGCGCGGTTGGCTGCGGTGGCGTTGTCGATGAGAATGGCGGGGCTGGAGTTACCGTCCTTGTCGATGTGGGTTAGATACATCTGCGTGTAGGGCGACCTGGCCTTCGATGAAAATACCAGCCAGCGGCCGTTGGGCGAAAAGCTGTGCCACGAGTTCATCAGGGGCGTGTTGGCGCGCAGACGCCGCGCCTCGCCGCCCGCGAAGGGAACAATGTAGAGCTGGCTGTCGGGACGCATCAGTTGGCCGTTGCGGCATTGCACAAAGACGATCCACCGCCCATCCGGAGAAACCTTGGGGAAGTTGTTGCTCATCCCGTTCCGCGAGGCGCCCGCAATGGCTTCGGGCACGCCACCCCTTCCCTCGTTGAACGGAATCCGGTACAGGTCGTACTGGATCTGGGTCTCGTTCGGATCGTTGGCGCGCACCGCCTTCTTTTGGCCTTCCGGGTATGGGTCCTTCGCTTCGGCCCGGGCAAAGACGATGTATTTGCCGTCGGGACTCCAGACGCCATCCGTTTGAACATAGCCTGGATCGTCGGCGCCGGGCAGTGGCAGGCGTTTGCCCGCGGCCCGGTCGTACCACTCCAGAATGCCGCGCGTCGGATAAAAGACCTGGAGAAAGCGATAGTCCTTGAAGTTGGTGACGTAATAGGTGTTGGAAACATCGAGGGCAGAGCCGGCAAAGGTGCTCACGACATAGCGTCCATCCGGGGAAACCTGGGACATGAATCCCACGCGGACCTTTCCCGCCTGGCCGTCGGTATTCCACTGCACAATATCCTTGCTCTGAATCGAGATATGGCGTTCGACGGGGACAACCGCATACAGGCCCTTATCGTTCGCCGGCCCATCGACGTCGATGCCCATCGTCTTGCCGTCGCCGGAAAACGAATGGCAGTTGGCGCAGGTGGGCATATCCTTCAAGAGCGTGCGGCTCTCGGGCTGGCGAATATCCCGCAGCCGCCAGCGAATCAGGTGAATGGCCGCGGGAGACAATGGCTGCACCGTCCCGTTTGCGCCTTGACTCGGCATCAGCGGCACGTCCCGGTAAAAGATCGGCGCGCCCACCGGATCGGCGGATGTGGACAGTGATACGCGCGCCTGCGAGGTGGCGGCGCGCGCGCTGTTATAGCCGGTAATGGTCACCGTGGCCGGCTGGCTTGTGGAGTGCGCCTGAATCGCCGCCCAGGCGCCCGCATCGGGAGTCCACGTCCAGGAAGCCGCTTGCTGGGGCGTCAACTTCGGCGGTTCATTGGTATCGCTCACGCACTCCGGATCGATGGCTCCAACGCGCATCGGTTCTCCCGCGGATTGAACGTGGATGGGAGCGGAGCCATCTGCGAACTCGACCTCGATTTGCCAGGAGTTGGCGGCCGCATCGCGCCAGATAAAGGTGGGCGGCGTAATGCCCGGCGGAAAGATGGAGCCATCCAGCGGATAGTCGATGGAGATAGGCCACAGCACAGCCTTGGAGCCGCTGGACGATAGGGCCTGCGCGCGCCCGAAGACTCTGCCTTGAAGAGGCGGAAAAACGGAGCAGACGAGCAGGGCGGCCAGGATAGTCCCGCTTGCCACAAGAACGCGCCTGCGCGGAGAGCATGGCTGGGGCAGCGACTCGAGCATTGGCTAAACCTCCGGATTCACGCTCGAACTGTGACCCATGAAACCATCATAGAATCGCGGAGGCTGGCGCGCGGCCGCGCGATTGAAGCGCCGTGGACGATTCGTTTCGAGAGCAAAAAAAACAGGCCCGGGCAGCCAGCAACGGCGCCCGGGCCTGAAGGTTGGTCAGAAGGTGAATTTCATGGCTGCCTGGCCAACACGCGTGGTGTTGTTGGGGCTGCCGAAGCCGCCGTTGCCGCAGTTGATTTCGCCGGCGCATCCGTCGCCGCCGCCCGTAGGACCGCTGCCTCCCGGCGGGCTGGCATCCGGATTGCCCATGATGGGGTGGTTAAAGGCGTTGAAGAGCTCGAAGCGGAGCTGAAGCTGGTACTTCTCAAGGATCGTGAAGTTCTTCATCACCGAGGAGTCGACGTTGAAGCCCGGAGGGCCCTGCATGATGTTGCGGCCGCTGTTGCCGTAGGTTCCGTCGTGACGGGTGGTAAACGCAGCCGTGTTGAAGTACTGCTTTGTCCAGTTGGCGCGCCCGCCCTGACGAACCTTGAGAGGTACTCCCGGAATACGGTCGGCGCGGTCGCTGCTGCAACCGTTGAAGCAGCCATCGCCCTTCCCAAGCTCGCCATAGGCAACATTGCTGTTGCCGGCGCCGACGCTGAACGGCGTGCCCGACTGCCAGGTAATGATGGGACTGAGCTCCCAGCCCGCCAGTACCTCGCGCAGCACAATGCTTTGCCCCTTCAGATCCGGACTGTGGTAAATGAAGTTGCTGGTCCAGGTGAAGGGGATATTGGCACTGGAGAGTCCGCGGCTCCAGCGCAGGTTCTTGGGGTTGGTCATTCCGCTTGTTTCGCCGGCAATGTCGGCGAAACTTGCCACGTCGATTGTCTTCTGCCAGGTAAAGCTGGTCTGCGCCTGGATACCATGAGACAAGTGGCGCTGGACGTTCGCCTGCAGAGAGTGATAGCTGGCTGTGGCCCCGCTGTCGTATTCCAGGATCTGGGTGAAGGCGGGGTACGGATAGGAAGCTAGCTTGAGGGTGCCATTGGTGAGGTTCGCTTGCGTTGGGAGCGGGCAGCTCGGGTTGTTGTAGTAGGTGCAGTAGCTGTAGGTTTGGGCGTTTCTATCCATCACGTAGCTCTGGTGATAGGACTCGCTGCCTACATAAGCCAAGCGAACCGCCGTCACCCCGTTGATCTGTTGCTCCACGGAGGCGTTCCAGGCCTGAGTCATGGCCGCCTTGAAGCTCCGCGCGAAGGAATCCTGCTCATAGATCGGGCCGGGAATCGCAGAGTTTAGCGGCGGCTTGTAGTTCGGGTTGGCCCAGGGGATCTGGCCGGGGCCGGTGCCGAATGGGTTGCCGTTGGGAGTTTGGAACGAGGGGGTTGCCCATGGATTGTGGAAGTTCATGTATCCGGTCAGCGCCTGGCCGGTGTTCGGCGTGCAGTTGGTGACTACGCCGCCAGTGGAGCAAATCGGCGTATTCGACGGCGCGCTCGGGGAGAATGCCGGAGCGAAGGGCGCCATATCGACTACGTGGTTGTAGTCGGAGTAAGACACCGGAGCACTGAACATGCCGAATGCGGCGTGGAAGGAGGTGCGCGGCATACTCGTGGGCTGATAGGCCACGCCGATGCGCGGCTCAAAGAATTTCATGCTGCCGGGGCGAAGGCCGGCAGTCATATTGGTGTCGCCGGGGTAAATCAGTCCCGTTGGCGCGGCGGGGAACATGTAGCTCTGCTGGCCGGCCACGAAAGCCGTCCCACGGCCGCCGACAGAAGCCGGCGGAATGTCCGGATCCCAGCGCAAGCCAAGGGTAAGGGTGAGGCCGGGCTTGAGGCGGAACTCGTCGTTGACGTAGGGGTCGATTTGCCACCCCTGGATGTCGGCCAGTTCGCCTGCTCCCTGCTCGAAGCAGCACATGTAACCCATGAGCCAGTCTGCCACGCCATTGCCGGTGTAGCCGCCGCCGAAGTCGATGATGGCGTCGGCCGGATAGTCAGAGGCGTTTTCGACCGCGCGCTGATGGATCAAATCGATGCCCGCCGAGATGGTGTGACGGTGGAAGGTCTTGATCAGGGTGTCGGAGAAGCCGATCGTGCCGCGGACTTCATTCGAGGGCTCCGTCCAGCCGCCGTTGGAGCCGCCGAAGTATGCGCCCTCCATATAGCAGCCCGGCTCGGTGATGTTGATATAGCGCGACCAGCACATGTTCTTGCCGTTATGGTCGACAACCGGGGTGCCGTTATGCAGGCTCTGCTGGGTCCAGAAACCGGTGAACGTGTTCACTGTGGTGGGGTTCACCGTCCAGGTGTGCTGCGCGATTTCGTTGAAGTACCACCCCTGGATGCCGAAGGTCTGGCTCCAGTTGACCATGTTGATCACGGAGAGGACATTGCCCGGCGTGTCGCCGGCGGGCTGCACCCACTTGTCAATGAACGAGCGCAGCGTGAAGCGCTGGCTCTTGGTCAGATCGTAGTCAACCTTGGCCGTGTATTCGTTGAACTTGGAATTCGCCAGGTTGGCCGATGCGTACAACATCCCGCCGGCCAGATTCTGGGCCGCGGAGGTCGGCGGCGCAGTCCCTGAAGCCGCGGCAGTGTGCCCCGGCAATCCATCGTTGGTAAACGCTATGGCCACCGGATCAAGACCGGCGACGCCACCGATGACCTGGTTGGGCACCCCATTGACGGTATGGAACGGTCCGTTCAGCCAACCGCAATTGGTTGTCTGTTGAGCTGCGGGCACGTTAAAACCCGAGCCGCAGTTGGAACTGTTGGCCTGAGCATAAGTGATGAGCCCGCTGAAGTCCCCGTTCATCATCTGCTGAGTGGGCGTGGTGGTGGAATTGCTCGTAGTGCCAGGGCCGCCGACAACGACGGTTCCCTGATAGTTGAAGAAGAAGAAGAGCTTGTTCTTGAGCGCCGGCCCGCCGACAAAGCCGCCAAACTGGTTGCGCCGAAAAGTGTCCTGGTTATGGTTGTTCCAGTTCCCTGCGTCGAAATCTCCGTTGCGCATGAAATCCCAGAGGCCGCCGTGCCACTGGTTGGTGCCGCTCCTGGTGGCCATCGAAACCACGCCGCCCGTCGAGAAGCCGTAAACGGCGCTGAAATTGTTGGAGATCAGGCGGAACTCCTGGGTGGCGTCGGAGTTGGGGGTGGGCGAGTTGGAGCCCAGGTAGGTGTCCATATTGGAGACGCCGTCGAGCATGTAGAACGTGCTGCCTACGCGCCCGCCATTGGAGGAGGCCACGGACTCATTTGGGAAAGAGAAGCCGTTCTGCTGCCAGGCAACGCCGGCCTTGTTGCCCTCAATCATGCCCGGCGCCAGCAGCGCCAGAGAGGAGGGGTCGCGGCCATTCAACGGCAATTCGCTCACCGACTGCTCGTTGATTGTCATGCCCAGTTCGGCCGAGGTAGTGTCGATCAGCTGGGCGTCGGCGGTCACGGTGATGGTCTCACCTTTGGCCTTCGCCACGTTCAATCGGATGTTCTGCGTAGCGTACAGGTTGGCGTTGATGACAATGCCCTTCTGCACGTATTGCGCGAAGGAACTTGCCGAAACCGTAAGCTCGTAATGGCCGGGCGCCACCAGGTTGAACAGGTAAACTCCCTGTCCGTCGGTGATCGCATTCTGCGTGTAGCTGGTATCGACATTGGTGAGGGCGACAGGCGCGCCCGCAACGGCCGCACCCGAAGGATCGGTAACCTGACCTGTCAGGCTTCCGCTTGTGCCTTGCCCGAAGAGCAAGGCCGCCGAGCTGACGAAGCCAAGAACGACTGCGAGCAGAAGGGCTCTACACCCCTTTGCGTTGATCGACTGCATGACTACCTCCTGAAGTGAGTGCACAGAGCCGCATTCATTGTGTTAAATGTCTTGTTGGATTGCGCGGAAAAAAAACCGTCTGAAATCGTTTTCAATTCGGCGCCTTCAACCTTGCAAAATCGAATTAGCGGCATATTAGCGCCCGAATAATCGCCCTGTCAACAGAAATCGGCACACAAAAAGCCCGCGCCATCGGGGACGCATCCGTCTTCCCGGCGCGGCGGTCCCGGCCGCGCTCGCCCTGCCCATCCGATTGACGCTCCCGTCCGTGTTTTCCACAGCCCCGGAAGCGAAAACTCCGAGGCCAGTCGAACGAGACGCTTCATGGCTTGCTTGTCTGGCCGAATTCGGTCCGATGACGTCATGTATCCGCTAAAAGCCGGATCGGCAAAGTTTCTTCCGTTCATGCGGCGCCGCGCATCTACAGCACGCGAGCCGCCTCTTTTTGCGGATGCGAGCAATATCTTTCGCCCCGGCCCAGGGCGCGAGTTCCAGTCCGGCCTTCGCAGGCAGCCCGTCTCTTCGCAGGAATGTAAACTGTGCATGGGATTGGCAGTGCGCGCAGGGAGCAGTCTTGGCCTTGAGCAGTGGGGAACGACCGCCTATGGAATCTCATCGGACAACGGCGCTGAAGATGAAAGCGCGAGTCCTGCCTTGGGTTGTGCCGGTATGCATTGCAGAGGCAATTCTGCTTCTGTCCGGGCCATTTGCGCTTGCAAGTTCCGCGTGCATCGCCTCGAAGGAGTTGCAGGCCCGTTTGAAGGCCAGGCCCACCGCCGATGCCTATGCCAGCCTTGGCGCCTGGTTCGGCGATAAGAAACAGTTCGCGTGCGCGGCCGAGGCCTACGCAAGCGCCTTCAAGCGCCAGCCCAATTCGCCGGCGTTCGCCTATCTGTGGGGACTGAGCCTTTCTTCCGGGGGGCAGCTCCAGAAGGCGGTTGACCCGCTGCAACAGGCCGCGCGCCTGAACCCAAGCGATATTCGCCCCCACCTGGTGCTTGCCGCGACTCTGGACCGCATGAAGAAGACAACTGAAGCCGAGGCCGAATGGCGCGCGGCGCTGGCCATCGATCCGGAGTCCTCGGTCGCTTTGGATTCCCTCTCCCAGGATTTTGTCGATCGAAAGGATTACTCCTCCGTGATCGCCCTGCTCGACAAGCCCGGCAAGGAGCGGGTAAGAACGCCGGCGCAGAGCCTGAACCTGGGGATCGCCTACGCCGGCAGGGTGGAGCTCGACAAGGCGGCCAGCGTGCTCCGCGAGGGACTGAACAACAACCCGGACTCGCTGCCCATCGCCAATGAACTGGCGATTGTGCTCATGCTGCTCGGCCGCGACGAAGAAGCGTATGCTGTATTCGATCTAGCGCTTGCCAAACATCCCGACGACCAACCCACACAGATTCTCTACCTCCACACACTTGTCTCGAGCAACTCCGAAAAGGCGCCCGATTTCGCCCGCAAGCTGCTCGCGGCTTACCCGGATCAGTGGGAAGTGCTGTATCTCTCAGGAGTCCTGGAATCGCGCGAAGCAGACTTCGAGCACGCGCGCGCGCATCTGGAACGCTCCATCGCGTTGAATCCGGGCTACTACCAGTCCCACGATGAGCTGGGCAGCATTCTCGCCAAACTCGGCGACCTGCCCGGCGCCAGGGAGCATTTGGAGAAGGCGATCGCGCTGGGGGACAGCCAGCCGGAGGTCCAATACGATTTGGCCAAGGTTCTTCAGCGGCTTGGCGATACCGCGCAAGCGCAGGAGAAGCTGCGCATCTATCAGCAAATGAAGAAGGCGCGATCCGATACCACGCAAGCCGCCGGAAAGGCGGAAGTCGGCGACCAGGCCATGGCCGCGGGCGATCCCGCAAAGGCCGCATCGCTCTATAAGGAGGCGCTTGAAACCGATCCCGACGAGCCGCTCCTCTTTTACAAGCTATCCAAAGCGCTGGACAAGACGAAGGATCTCGCCGGCGAAAAGGCGGCTCTCCAGCGGGCTATCCAGTTGAACCCCAATCTTGCCGAAGCGCAGAACCAATTGGGCTACCTTGCGGATCGGGACGGCGATCTGGCGCAGGCAGAGGGCTACTTCCGCATCGCGGTCCAGGCTTCTCCTTCCTATGTCGCCGCATGGATCAATCTGGCGGCCACTCTGGCCAGCGAGGAGAAGTGGCAGGACGCCCGGCAGGCCTTGAGCCGCGCGCTCGAGATCGATCCGGACAACCCCGAGGCGCGGGCGCTCGGGCAGGCTATCGCCGCTGCTCACGGCGGACCATAACAGCGCTGCGGCTGCCGCCCGCTCTTTCGGAATACACTCAGTAGGTAATCGATCGCGTTGCAGAACAAAGCCGCCCGCTCTGTCCGCAAAATGGAGGACCCTCGGCCCAATGCATGAGTCGCCCAGATACTTCGGTGGGTGGTCGCGCCGGCACCTCTTGCAGTCCGTCCCCGGAGTCGTCGCATCCACCCTGTTGCGGACCAAAGCCCGCGCACTCGAACCCGCGCCCGCCGATTTGGCCCCCTTTTCTCACTTTGTCGATGTGGCCGAGGCTGCCGGGCTGACGAAGGTCATGGTCTACGGAGAGGGAACAAAGGCGACGTACCTGACTGAAATCATGGGCGGCGGCTGCGCCTTTTTCGATTACGACAATGACGGATGGATGGATATCTTCATCCTAGGCGGGCGGAAGCTGGAAGGTCCTGTGCCGGGAGCCAGCAATCGGCTCTATCGCAACAATCGCGACGGCACATTCACCGATGTTACCGAGAAGGCGGGATTGCTCGATGACGGATGGGCGGTCGGGGTTTGTGTTGGCGACTACAACAACGACGGCTTCGAAGATCTCTTTGTCACCTACTTCGGACAGAACCGGCTATATCGCAACAACGGCAACGGAACCTTTACCGACGTGACGGTTCAGGCCGGACTGGGCTCGCCGACCATTCGTTTCGGCTCCGGATGCACCTTCATCGACTACAACCGCGATGGCTGGCTCGATCTCTTCGTCTCCAACTATGCCGATGTAGATTTGGCCAAGATGCCCAAGCCTTCGCTGGAAAGGCCCAACTGCAACTTCGAAGGGGTCCCGGTAAACTGCGGCCCCAGCGGCCTTCCGCTGCCCAGCCATCTGCTCTACCGCAATAACGGGAACGGCACATTCACCGACGTATCGAAGGAGTCTGGCGTGAGCGCCCTGCGCGGCTCCTACGGCCTCACCGCTGCCGCCTTTGACGTGGATGAGGATGGATGGCCGGATATCTTCGTGGCCTGCGATACCACGCCTAGCCTTCTGCTGATGAACAACCGCGACGGTACCTTCCGCGATGAAGCCCTGCTGCGTGGAGTGGCCCTCAGCGACGATGGCAAGGAGATGGCCGGCATGGGCGTGGGCATCGGCGACTACGCATGCGAAGGACGCCTTGACATCCTGCGAACTCACTACATGAATCAGCCCACCGGCCTGTATCGCAATCTGGGCAAGGGCGAGTTCGAGGATGTCACCGCGCGGGCCGGCCTGATTCACGAAAGGCGTTTCGTGAGCTGGGGGGCGGGGCTGGTCGATCTGGATAACGACGGCAACCCCGACATCTTTCTTGTAACCGGCCAAGTCTATCCTGAACTAGAACCTATCTTGCCCAAGTATCCCCGCCGGGGGCCGCGAATCCTCTTTCGGAATAGGGGAAACGGAACCTTCCTCCAAATCCCCGAAGATAGCCAGCCAGCCCTCGCCGCGCGGCACGTCAGCCGGGGATGCGCCTTCGGCGACTTCGACAACGACGGCGATCTGGACATCGTGATCATGAATCAGAATGAGCCTCCGTCGCTCCTGCGCAATGACGCCCCGCCGGCAAACCGTTGGATCAAGGTTCGGCTCCAGGGAACCAAGAGCAATCGCAGCGCTATTGGAGCTAGGGTGGTTGTCCGCTACGGAGGCAAAGCGCAGGCGCAGGAAGTCATGAGCCAGTCCAGCTACGTGTCGGCGAACGATCCCAGGTTGCATTTTGGACTTGGAACTGCGGAATTAGCCGATATCGAGGTTAGATGGCCGCTGGGAACAACCGAGACTCACAAGGGAGTACCAGCCAATCGGCTGGTCACTCTCCGAGAGGGTTCCGGTCAATTGAAAGCGGAGAAGCTGGTTTCCGCGACCCCGCGTCCCAACGGTGCAAGCGAGCCTGTTCCATGACATGATTCAGGCAACGCGCATGCGGTTGCGCCGAGCCAGTGTGCCTCGTGTCCGAATCGGAGAAGATTTCCTGTTTCCATTGCTGACTCCGCCAATTGCGCGCCACTCTCCGGTCGTCACTTTACGGGCAGGCGAAGGGGTCAGTATCCCCGACTTGGCAGAGATTGCAAAGAACAGCGTCTATAGCCCCAATCTGGCCGGGCGCTTTCGATA
>CAWCWQ010000192.1:0-4925 GCA_963799145.1 uncultured Acidobacteriaceae bacterium
TGGCTTCAACCTCTCGAGCGCACGCGCCTTCGTCGATGCCATACATCCCCGCGTGGCCATCATGGACAACGGCGCCCACAAGGCCGGCAGTCCCGAAGCCTGGCAGACCATCCATGAGAGTCGCGGCCTCGAAGACCTTTGGCAACTCCACACCGCCGAAGGCTCCGACGCCACCCACAACAGCCCTGCGGCCCTCATCGCCAATCTTCCCGGCTCGGCCGACGGCGCTTACATCAAGGTGGTCGCCTCGCCAGACGGCAGCTTCACCGTCACCAACTCCCGCACCGGCCTGACCAAGGAGTATCCCCGCGAGTAGCGCCGCCGTTATTGAAACGAACAACGGGGGAGTCGAGTCGAGCCAGAGGGCCCCTTATGCCACTGCTCTGGCTATTGGTGGCGCTCAAGGATTGTCCGGTAGAGCGTCTCCCACTCATTGGCCTTCGCATCCATGCTGAATTTGCTCTCGATGCGGGCGCGCGCGGCCTTGCCCAGCGTTCGCCGGTCCTCTGGAGCGGTCCGCATCTGCTCCAGCATCGCGCCCGCGAGCGTCTGCGGGGCTTTGGGTGGAACGAGCGCTCCGGCTTCGCCCACCAATTCGCGCACGCCGCCCACATCTGTGGCCACGACCGGCTTCTCCATGGCCATTGCCTCGCCCAGTGCCAGGGGCATGCCCTCCCACGCAGAAGCCAGCACAAAGCCGTCGGCGGCGTCGAGCAGGGCGGGGAGGTCGCGCCGCAAGCCCAGCCAGCTGACTGAATCATCCAGACCCAGCTCCGCCGCCAAACCGCGGACAGTCGACAGCTCCTTGCCGGATCCCTCACCGGCTATCCACAACCGGGTTTCGGGGCACGATGCCCGCACCACTGCAAAAGCCCGCAGCAGGTTTGGATAATCCTTGGCCGGGGCGATGCGCCCTGCCGTAAGCCAGATGAACTCGGCATTCGCGCCCATCTCAGCTCTGTTTCTCACGCGCCGCTGCGCATCTGGGGCAAACTCGGCGGTGTCGATTCCATTGGTCACGACAACGCATTTCCGGGCCGGCACAGCCTTGAGGCTTACGAACCGCTCGGCGGCTGCTTGGCTGACGGCGGCAGTGCGGCGGGCCAAGCCGTCGGTCAGCCGGTAGGCCAGCATCCGCGCCGGGCCGCCCTCATAGACATTGTGAATGGTGGAGACCACCTGCGGTGAGGCCAGCCCCTTTAGCAATCGCGCTGCAAGGTTGGCATGAAAGCTGTGGCTGTGCACCAGGTCGGGCCCGAACTCGCGCAGAAAGCGCCGCCCGCGCACGAGGCCCACCAGCGCGCTGAACGGAGTCCGGCGCATTTCCAGATGGACGACGGGGAGCGCGGTCGGCCATTCCTCCTCCAAACGCGGGCTCAAAACCATGAGAGCAACCGCATGGCCGCGCTGAACCATGCGGGCGGCCAGCGCCACCACCACGCGTTCGGCTCCCCCCATGCCCAGGGAAGTGAGCATATAAAGTATCCGCATTCTGAGCACGCTCACAGATGGAGATCGAGTGCAAGGATGATAACGCGCATGGCGAGTCTCTGTTCTGCTGAACGCGAACTGGGAATCTCCGCTCCAACAACTCGGTTCAAGAACCGAATCATCGCTGACGAATCGGGTTCTTCGCCTGGAACAGCGCCAGACGGCCTTCGAGAGTTGCGGCCAAACGTGTGTTCCCTTGCTGCGTGGCTAGGCCAGCCGCGCGCTGCTCAGTTTCGACTGCCTTGTCGAAGTCGCCGCTTTCGGCGTAGGCCGCGGCGAGCGTGCCGAGGATGGCCGGTTCGCGGCCCGAGGTGATTCGCACCGCATGTTCCGCCAGAGAGACGGCCTCGCTTCCGTTCCGCAGGGAGGCATCCGCTGAGGTCGAAAGAAGCCAGGCGGTGTCGTTCAGCGCCTGGAGATTGTCCGGCTCCTTGCGGAGCGCCTGCCGCCAGTGCGCCAGCCCTTGGGCTGCGCGGCCTTTCATCACCAGCGCCATCCCCAGGTAATAGTGCGCCTCGGCCATATTGGGCGCAAGCTGCAACGCCCGCTCAAAGTGTGGAATGGCCTGGTCGGTCAGCCCCTTCTCCCCCAGGGCGATCCCGAGGTTTTTGTGCGCTTCCGCCGTCTCCGGACCGAGTTCCAGCGCCTTCTTCAGATGCGCAATCGCCCCTTCCACATCGTCGGTCGAAAGCAGTGCGTGGCCCAGGTTGGCCTCGGCTCCCCCGTAGGCGGCGTCCAACTCGATTGCCTTGCGGAAATCGCCGATCGCCTCATCGATCTTGTCCTGCATGGCCAGCGCCAGGCCCAGGTTGTTGTACGCATGGGCGTACTTGGGATCGCTCTCGATCGCCTGGCGATAGTGACTCACAGCCTCGTCCAACCGGCCCTGCGCGGTCAAAGCAAAGCCGAGATTGTTGTGCGCCTCGGCGTAATCCGGATTGATGGCGACGGCCTCCTGGTACTGCTCGATGGCCTCATCGAGCCTCCCTTGTTCAGCCAGCGCGCGGCCCAGGTTGCTATGCGCTTCGGCATAGCCGGGGTTCTGTTCGATCGCCAGGTGGTACTGCTCGATGGCCTCGTTTCCATGACCCGCGGTGGAAAGCGAAATTCCCAGATTGTTATGCGCTTCAGGGTAGATGGGCTTGGCGGCGATCGATCTGCGGTATTCGGCGATCGCCTCCTGCACCTTGCCGGTGTGCGCCAGGGCCTGGCCAAAGTTATTGTGAGCCCGGGCGTCGCCGGGACTCATCGCCAATGCCTTGGCCCATTCGGGAATGGCTGCGGCGTACTGGCCCTTCTTCGCCAGGTCAGCGGCCACATCGTACTGCTTGTAGAAGTCCACCGCCGGCGTGTCGATGTGCTCGATGCCGCTGGGCGCCATGTTGACGAACTCCGGAATGTTTACGGCGCGGTTGGCCGCGGTCGAGTTCTCGATCAGGATCGCGGGCGTGTCGCGGCCGTCCGCGTCGATGTGGGTGAGGAACATCTGCGTGTAGGGCGAGCGGCTCTTCGAGGAGAAGACCAGCCAGCGGCCGTTGGGGGAGAAGCTGTGCCAGGAGTTCATCAACGGCGTATTGCAGGTCATGCGGCGCGCCACGCCGCCCGCGGCCGGAACGATGTACAGCTGGCTGTCGGGGCGCATCAACAGCCCGTTGCGGGCCTGGACAAAGACCATCCACTTGCCGTCGGGCGAGATCTTCGGAAAGCTGTTGCTCATGCCGTTCTGCGAAGCGCCGGGGATGGGCTCGGCTTTGCCGCCTTTGCCGTCGTTGAAGGGGATGCGGTAAAGGTCGTACTGAATCGGAATCTCCGCCGGATCGTTGGCGTAGGCGGCCATCTTGCCGTCCGCGGGGTAGGGATCTTTCGCCTCCGCGCGGACGAAGACCAGGTACTTGCCGTCAGGGCTCCAGACGGCGCTGGTCTGCACAAAGCGCGGATCGTCGGCGCCGGGCAGCGGTTGCAGCTTCTTTGTGCCGCGGTCGTACCAGGCCAGGATTCCGCGCGTGGGATAGAAGACCTGCAAGAAGCGGTAATCCTTGAAATTGGCTACGTAGTAGAACTGCGAGCTCTTTGCCGAGGGCGGCCGGATCGTCGTGACCACGCGGCGGCCGTCGGGCGAGACCTGTGACATAAAGCCCACGCGCACCGGGCTTCCCGATTCGGTGGGAAACGACGACCACGAGATCATGTCCTCGTTGCGAATCGTCATCCGCTTCTGTACCGGCACAATCGCGTAAAGGCCCTTGTCGTTCTGCGGGCCGTCCATGTCCATGCCCAGCGTCTTGCCATCGCCGGAGAAGGAGTGGCAGTTGGCGCAGGTGTGCAGGTCGTTCAGCACCACATGGCTGCTGCTGTCGGCCACGTTGCGCAGCCGCCAATCGATCAGCGGGATGGCGGCCGTGGCCAGCGGCTTGATGAATCCCTTTTCCAGTTCCGACGGCATCAGCGGCACATCGCGGTAGAAGATGGGCGCGTTCACCGGATCGGCGGAGACCTGCAAGCGCATGATTCCGCGCGAAACCGGCCGGCTCGCGTTCGCTGTCTCGAAGCCGCTAATGGTAACCATCACGGCACCCTTGCCGGATTGCTTCCGAATAGCCGCCCAGGTTGCGGCATCGGGCTTCCAGATGTGCGCGGCTGCCTGTTCTGGGGTCAGTTCGGGCAACTTGTTGGTGTTGGAAATACAGCGGGTATCGATCTCGCCGATACTCATCCGTTCGCCCTTTGACGTCACACGAAACCCCGGCGAACCGTCGCCAAAGGAGATGTCGATTTGCCAGGAGTTTGCATTCGGAGCAGGATCGCGCCAAAGAAAGGTGGGAGCTGCCATGTCGGGCGGAAACGCCGACCCATCGAGTGGATAGTCTATCGCGATGCGCTCGGGCTCATTGCCCGCCCGCACCCCAGCCGGACCCAGCCCAGCGAGCAGGGCGGCGCAGAGAAGACACAGCATCCCCAACTTTCGAGAAATCGCCGATACGGAAAGACGCGTTCTGGAATCGCCCGTCGCATTGCTGGCCGGCGATGCGCAGACTCCCGATCGCAGTTCTGGGCCACATCCATGAATCTTGTTCATCCCGTTTTGCTCCCGGCCTCAGTTTGCCGATAAACGTGAGCCATGTCGAGCGCATCGCTCCCAGCGTCCCGGCCGCCTTACTCATGGGCACTGGTATGCCGACATCGAATTCTACTTGAACCAGGATTGGCTTTACCGGGTTTGTCATTCTTGCTTCCCCGGCTTCGTGAGTATACCCAAAATGCTTCCTCCTGCCTCGTTCTTTGGCCATCTGCCAGCCCGAATCCGGCCCGCACTGCACAGGCGGCCTTCCCGCCGCTCCGCTGGAAACTATAGCGTCCACTTGTTTCTGTCGATCCAGCGGCGGCAATACTCCTTCCGCCGGGCCAAAGTTACTCAGTTCAAAAGAATCTTTGCG
>CAWCWQ010000193.1:0-14093 GCA_963799145.1 uncultured Acidobacteriaceae bacterium
GGTGTTCACGCCGATCACCTCGCCATTCATGTTGAGCAGAGGTCCGCCGGAGTTGCCGGGGTTGATAGCGGCGTCGGTCTGGATGAAGTGCTGGAACTGGCCGGGAGGGCCTCCATCGATGGTGCGGTTCTTGGCGGAGATGATGCCGGCGGTAACGGTCTGGGCAAGCGCGAAGGGGCTGCCGATGGCCTCGACCCAGTCGCCCACGGCGGCCGTCTCGGAGTTGCCCAGCTTGACGGTCGGCAACGGCGTGCTGGTATCGATCTTGATGACCGCCAGATCCGTGGCCTTGTCGGTGCCAATAATGCGCGCCGGACGCCCCTGGTCCTGGTTATCGGGGTCGGTGGAGAGCTTGACATAAATCTTGTCGGCCTTCTCGATCACGTGAAAATTGGTGATGATGTAGCCTTTGGGATCGACGATGAAGCCTGAGCCGAGCGACTCGCGGACCTGGCCGTCGTCGCCACCTTGCATGTCGGGCATCTGGCCGCCGAAGAAGCGGTTGAAGAAGTCCTGGAAGTTGCCCTGACCTTGCTGTTGCTGATCGTCGTCCTGATCGTCTGGATTCTGGGGGTTGGGCTGGACGCGGCCATGGAAGTTGCGCCGGCCCTTGTTTGCAGACTGCTTGGGAAGGGTCTGTGTGTTGATATTCACCACCGCCGGCCCCACCTGCCGGGCGATCCGGACAAAATCGTTGGGGGGAACGGTGGAATTGACGACCTTGAGGGGAGTGGCGTCGGCGCTGTCGTTCTGCTTCTCCTGCCCGCGGACTCCGTGGGCGGCAAATGAACCGGCCACGATGACGACCGAGAGTGTGGCAAGCAAGACAAATGCTGAAGCGAGACGGCGCGAGCGCAGCCGTTCTAAGAGCGATTTCATGGGTTCGATGACCTCGTCAAGTTACCAGCCAAGCGGCTGGATTGTTCACTGCACCAACTACGAGTATAGCCAGTGGCGGGCAAACCCGTCTGGCTGGAGGCACTTGCCGTGGCAGACAAGAGACCGGTCCCAACGCTATAGACGCGGAGTTCCGGAAAGAGTCGCAACACCGGCGGCGCGGCGCTCAGCATGGGGTGCCGCAAACTGACAATTGAAAACTGTCAACTGACTACTGGGCTACTGCTCTGCGGCCCATTCGATCATGGCGAGAGTCAGCAGCAGCACGCGCCTCAGTCCGGCCTCGCGATCCTTGGCGGAGTACCACTCGGCCAGGGTATGCGCGCCGCCGCCCTCGCCGCCCGCTCCCATGGACAAAGCAGGAATGCCCAGCGAGAGCGGGATATTGGCATCGGTTGAGCCAAGGCGAAGGTCGGTCTTCAGGCCCAGATGGCGATCCACGGCGCGCAGCATCTCGAGCAGCGGGGAATCGCCGGGCAGGGTCGCGGCAGGACGTTCGCCGATCTTCCCGATGGTGAACGATAGAACTCCGCGGATGGTCGCTGCGGCGGTCTTTGCGAGGGCATTCCAATGCTCGACTGCGTCTTCGACGGCGCGATACAGGGCAACCTCAAGGCGCAGAAGCTGCTCGGAGTCGGTGGAGCGGAAGTCGATCGTAGCCTCGGCGCTCTCAGGGATGGAGTTGATGCTGGTACCACCGTGGATGGTGCCCAGGTTGAGCGTGGTCCGGGGCTCCTCCGGCAGCGGAGTTTCCGCCAGCACGGCCAGGGCCGAGGCAAGCGCGGCTATGGGGTTGGGTGTGCCCGCGTCCTTGAAGCTGTGGCCGCCGGGCCCGGTCACGGCGACGCGGAAGCGGCGGCTGCCAAGGGCCTGGGTGACGGCCGAGTCCGCGCCGGGGCCATCGAGGACGATATGGGCGGCGATGCGGCCGGACAGCTCGCTTTGGCCATAGAGATGGCGCACGCCGCGCAGGTCGCCTTCGCCCTCTTCGCCCACATTGCCGAGAAAGATGAGCGGAGCGGGCAAATCTGCTTTGGCCTGCACGAGCGCGTTGGCGATAGCCAGCATACCGGCGACTCCCGCGCCATTGTCGCCGGCGCCGGGGGCTTGCAGGCGTTCGCCGTCCACGACCGGGTCGAGGGGCGTCTCCGCGGGAAAGACGGTGTCAATGTGCGCGGAGAGTACAACTACCGGGCCGGTGCTCTCGGGCGGCAGATTGGCCGCCGGCAGCAATCCGAAGACGTTGCCGACCGCATCCGTATGCACCTGGCTGAGACCTGCCTCGGCAAAGCGGGCTGCCAGCCATTGGGAGCGGGCCTGTTCGCCGAAGGGCGGCGCCGGAATGGCTACCAGGCGCGCCTGCCAGTCCATGATCTTGCCGGGATTGCCGTGGAGCCAGGCGAATGCGGAGTGAACCGGCCGCTGCGCCGCCAGCGCCGTAATGCGAGAAAAAGCCGAAGTGTGTGTAAAGCTGGACATGCGGAGGATCTCAGGGTAGCAAGTGCGACACACGCGAGAGCGGATATTGTCGGTGTGAGTAGAAAGATCTGTCAGCTGCCTGTCAACCGGCGAAGCAGCAGCGATTGCAAACTTCTGCGCCCGTCGGCGATCAGGTGGATCACAACTTCATTTCGGGCAACTTCGTAGATCAAGCGATAGGGTTTGAAGAAGACCTGTCGATAATCCGCTTCCATTCCCGAGGGTAGCTCCTTGGGTCGGGACCCGCGATTGGGCAAAGCCGAAATGCTCTCAGCTGCCTCGCTTAGGCGGTCGAGCACATAGTCGGCTTTCTCTGGAGAGTCATGTTCCGATATCCAGGTGTGAATCTCTTCAAGATCCCGCCACGCCGCACTGGTGATACGGACCGGATAGGTCATCGCGCTACTAAAGGCTCTACGGCGGCAGGAACTGGCCTTTGAGCTTTTCCAGTTCGTCGATTCCTTGCGGACCGGCCGCCACGAATCTCCGCGATCACCTCTTCAATCGGATAGGTCTGGCCCGCCTCGATCTCCTTCTCCCCGATCGCTAGAATCTGAAGGAGCGCCATGGTCTCCTGAGTCTCTTCATAAGAGTACACGTCCATCAGCACCGCCCGTGCCTCGCCATTCTGGGTGATGATGATGGGTTCGCGCTCCTCGGCGATGCGGTCGAGGAGTTCGGCGGCGTGGGCCTTGACGTAGCTGATGGGCTTGATCTGTGTGGAGTAGCGCATGAGTTCCTCCAGAGGAATCCCTTTATCGATCCGAATATAGTCTTTATTAAGGACGGAATCAAGTCTTTATTCGGGTTCTTGGATGGAATCCTGCCCATCATACTCCACCGAATGCAGAAAAAGCCCCCTCGCCGGCGCGTTGGGTCCGGCGGCGGAGCGGGTGCGGGCTGCGATGATTCCCGGAATCTCTTCAGCTCGCAGGCGTCCGCGGCCCACGTCGAGCATCGTTCCCACCAGGTTGCGGACCATGTGGTGCAGGAAGCCGTTGCCCCGCACGCGATAGACCAGCAGAGCGCCTGCCTCACCTAGCCGCTGCTCCCAGGAAGAGGAGAAGATTCTTTTGATTGCTGACGGCGCGGGAGGCTTCGCCTGAAAGTTAGGCCTGGGAAGCGGCCTGAGATCCGGCTCCGCCTCCGGATCGGGATCTTGGCTAGCCAAGTCGGGACCGGTGGCGGCAAAGCTGGTGAAGTCGTGCTCGCCCTCAAAGAGCCGGGCTGCCCTTTGCAGTGCATCCACGTCCATTGGCCAGCGGCAGGCGCAGAACGTAGCGGGCCAGAAATGGCGGGCAGAGAGCTGCTCGAAAGACCCGGTACTCGTAGGTTTTTGCGACGGCCGAATGCCGCGCGTGAAAGGTGCTTTGTACCTTATTCGCCTCCAGAATGCGAATCGAAGTTGGAAGGGTCCGGTTGAGTGCGCGCAGCAGGTTTTCTGGCGGGATGGGAGCCTGCAAGGCGAAGCTGGCCACCTGGCCCAGCGCATGGACGCCGGCGTCGGTGCGGCCCGAGCCCTGAGGCAGCGGCGATTCTCCGGTCACGCGGCCAAGAGCGGCCTGCAACTCGCCCTGGATGGTGGCTTCACCGGGCTGCACCTGCCAGCCCCGGAAGTCCGGTGCCGTCATAAGCCAGAGTGAGCTTCCAGTTTTGCATCGGCGATGGGGTTTGAGGGGAATCTGTCAAAGGGATTGCTCCAATCAACAGGTTATCTGAGAGCGGCGCTGGCCGGGACGGTGCGCGGCAGTGAGATATACTCAGGTTTCCACAGCCGCAGACGGTGAGGCCGCTGGAAACGGTCAATCCCGCGATGCGGAAGCTGACAGAGCTGGAACGAACCGGGCGCGGCCTGCGTAGTGCAAGGGGAGCCCGGTTGCCGGGCTGGCAGCGAAAATTGCCCAGGCAAATCACAAATTTGCGTCCGGAGAGGCTCTCCGGTCGTCTTGAAGAATGGCACCCCACATGCCTCAGCAACAGGTGGAGAGGAATCATGGATTTGAACGGTAGACGTGTCTTCGAGCAGCAGGATGAGACCGCGCGCGAGAAGCGCGCAGAGGCAGGGCGCAGGCAGGCAGGCAATCGGCTGCGCGCCATAGCGGCTGTGCTGTTGACATTGGCGGCTGGATCGCCTTCAGGATTTGCCCAGCAGGCGGGTGCGGGGGCCACGGCTCCCGAGAAGCAGGCATCCGAGCTGCCTTCCGCTCCCGCGCCGGTGCTGACCCAGCCGCTCAACTTGCGCAGTTCCGCGCGGGATTTTACCAAACCCGCAGGCCGTCTTCTGGGCAATCCGATCAACATGTACCGGCCCACCACCATCGCCAAGGCCAGCTTTGCGAATTCGGTGCGGCTCACGGACCTGGTCAAGGACGGCAAGATCTACCTCAGCCTCTCCGACGCGATCGCGCTGGCGCTTGAGAACAACTACGACATCGCCATCGCCCGCTACGATCTGGACATTGCGGACACGGACATTCTGCGCACCCGAACCGGAGCAGGCCCGCTGGGCGCGCCCTCCGGTCTGGTCACCGGCACGCTCGGCGGTTCCACCTCGACGCTGACCGCCGGCGGCGGTCCGGGTGGAACGTCGGTCGGCTCGGGCGGCGCGGGTTCGGGCACCGCCGGATTGTCGCTGACCACCCAGCGGCGCCGGTCCCCAGCCGGAGGCCCTGGAGCCCTCCGTTACGGCGGGCTTGACGTTCGATCGCGACCAGTTCCGCCTTCCAGCAGCTTCTTTACCGGCGGCACCAGCACCACCAACACCTACAACTTTACCTACAACCAGGGCTTCGTGACCGGCACCGCGTTCCAGTTCGCGTTCGACAACACGCAGGTCTACAACTCGACCAACACCGTTACCACCTATCAGCCCGCAGTATAACTCCAGCTTCAAGGCCGGTGACGCAGCACCTGCTGCAGGGCGCGGGCATCTGGGTAAACAAGCGCTTCATGTATCAGGCGCATGAACGACCGCCGCATTACCGACTCGTCCTTCCGCCAGCAGATTCTCTACACCGTCAACCAGGTGGAACATCTACTGGGGCCTGGTGCAGGCCTATGAGGATGTGCAGGCCAAGGAGCGCGCCCTGGAGCAGAGCAGCAAGGTGGCCGAGCGACAACCGCAAGCAGTTGGAGATCGGCACCATGGCCCCGCTCGACGTGGTCAACGCCGACTCGACCGTGGCCACTGACAAGCAGGCCCTCATCAGTTCGCAGAGCCCCTGAACTACCAGCAGCAGATCATCAAGCAGGCCATTGCCCGCAACCTCAACGATCCCGCGCTTTCGGCTGCGCCGGTGATTCCCACCGACCGCGTGAGCATCGAGGAGATTCCCGAGGAGAAGCAGCCGGTGGAAGCGCTGGTGCAGGAAGCCTTTCAGCAGCGGCCGGAGCTGGAGCAGGCCGTGCTGACGCTGCGCAACGACGAGATCACGCTGAAGGGCGCGCGCAACGCGCTGCTGCCGCAAGTCGACATCTTCGGCTACCTGAGCGGACAGGGCGTGGCCGGCACGCTCAATCCCAAGCTCAATTGCAGCTTCTATGGCACTGCGGCGTCTGCCCTCCGGCAGTACCGGCGGTTATGGGACGGCGCTCGACCACGCCTTCAACAACTCGTCTCCGGACAAGGGCTTCGGCTTCAACCTCACCATTCCCCTCGGCAACAAGCTACGCGCAGTCGGTGCAGGCGCGGTCGCTGATGGAGTACCGCCAGGCGGAGCTGCGGCTGGAGCAGCTCTACACGCAGATCCGCATGCAGGTGGTGAATGCGCAGTTCGCGCTGACCAACGACCGCGCGCAGGTGCAGGCCGCCATGGCCGCCCGGGACTATGACCAGCAGAGCCTCGACGCCGAAGAGAAGAAGCTGCGGCTGGGCGCTTCCACCACGGCGATCGTGCTGCTGCAGCAGCGCAGCCTGGCCATCGGCGGAAGACAACTTGATCGCGGCCAAGGCCGCCTATGCCAAGGATCGCGCCGGCCTCTACCAGATCCTGGCCTCGACCTTGCAGCACTACGGCATCAACCTGAACGAAGCGGCGACAGGGGATGTGAAGACCACGCCCGTGGTGCCCGGGGCTGGAGCCCGCCAAGCCGGGCAAGGAGCCTTCAACGACTCCGCCGGCCGCGCAGTAACCCGGCTGAATCAAGCCCATGGAAAAGGCCCGTCCGGCGACTGAGCAAGCCGGACGGGCCTTTTCATCTTGGCAAGATGGGCACGGCTGTTTATCGCTCCGCGACCAGGTCGAGCAGGTCGAAGAACTCCGGGAAGCTGATGGCGGCGGACTCCGCGCCCTGAATCAGCGTCTCGCCTTCGGCCCGCAGAGCCGCCACGCTGAAGGCCATGGCAATGCGGTGATCGCCGCCGAATCGATCATTGCCCCGTGCAGTGTCTGCCCGCCGGGAACGTCGAGCCCGTCGTCGAACTCGGCCACTTCGGCGCCCATGGCGCGCAGGTTCTTCGCCACCAGCGCGATGCGGTCGGACTCCTTGACGCGCAGTTCCTTCGCGTCGCGGATGCGGATGCCGCCGCTGGTGAAGGGCGCGATGGCCGCCAGCACCGGCAGCTCGTCGATGAGCTGGGCGGCGAGCGCCCCGCTGACCTCGGCCGATCGAAGGCCCTCGGGCGGGGCGGAGACCTGCACCGTGCCCACCAGCTCGGCGTTCTTCTCCTCAAGATTGAGAACTCCGATTTGCGCGCCGAGAGCGGTGAGCACGTCGAGCAGCGTGGCGCGCGTCGGATTCAGTCCGAGCGAATCGAGCACCAGGCTGGAGCCGGGAAAGAGCGCCGCGGCGCAGAGAAAGAACGCGGCGGAGGAGATGTCGCCGGGGACGGCTGCGTCGATGGCGTGGAGCGACTGCGGCCCGGAGATCGAAACCGAATCGAGCGTCCGGCGTGAGGGTCGCGCCAAAGGCGCGCAGCGCCAGTTCGCTGTGGTCGCGGGTGCGCACGGCTTCGCGAACGGTGGTGGTTCCGGCGGTCTGCAGTCCGGCCAGCAGGATGCAGGTCTTCACCTGCGCGCTGGGAACCGGCGTGGTGTAGTCGATGGCGTGCAGCATGGAGCCGTGGATGGTCAGCGGCGCGTGGCCCTCGGTGAGCGTGAGACGTGCGCCCATGGACTTCAGCGGCTTGCGGATGCGCTCCATGGGACGGCGCGAGAGCGAGGCGTCGCCGATAAGCGTAAAGCTGCCCTGCTGCGGCGCGAGCAGGCCGGAGATCATGCGCATCGTCGAGCCGGAGTTGCCGCAGTCGAGCGCATGGCTGGCGGGGGTTACGCGACCGCCGACGCCGGTGATCTCGATCTCGCCCTCATTGATTTTGTTGACCTTGGCGCCCAGCGCCTCCATGCAGGCCAGGGTCGAGGCGCAGTCGGCCCCGGTGGAGAAGTTGGTAAAGCGCGAGATGCCCTCGGCAAAGGCGGCCAGCATGCCGTAGCGGTGGCTGATGGACTTGTCGCCGGGCAGGCGAAGGCTTCCGCAGATATTGCGGGCGGGGCGGATGAGGCGTTCCTTGGGGTCGGTGTGCAAAAGGCCTCCGGTTCGATTGGCCGTCACTCCAAGTCTATCGAACGGGAGTAAGCTCAGTCGTTCGATGCTTGGATAGCAGAGGTTTGTCTGCCGCCTGCGCTTGAATCTCAAGGAGCTTGCGAATGTTGGGCTTCATTCTTCACGGCTGCGGGGCGGGCAGCAGCGGCCGCGCTTCCGCGGGCGTTGCGCGGCTCTTCGCCGTCTGCCAAGCCGTCGCTCAGGGGAATGCCTTTGCAGCCGCCGCCCCCGCATCCCGGCCTTGGCGTTGCGGCACGATCGATCGAGATCACTTGCATCACCTTGGCGGCGAAGATGTAAAAAGACCGCACACGAACCGATCTAAGAGTTACTTGTTGCCTACAGCCAATAGCGCTCGGAAAACCGTTCTACCAATCCCTCCTTCTGAGTTTCGACCGGACTGCCGGTAACTCGGAAACAGTGCTTCGGCGGCGTTCCTCTGCTATATCTAGACTTATGCGGGTCGTCTCCCCCAGGTACTTGATTGCTTTTCTGGCGGCAGTGCTGGCCGCCGCGATTCCCTCCCCTGCGCAACAGCCCGATCCCTTCCGCTGGATGGACTTCCACTCGCCCCAGGACCAGAGCGTGATCGTCTGGGTGACGCGGTCGCTGGCGGCCGAGAAGTGGACGGCCATCCGTGAGATCGGCGTGCAGTATGACGCGGCGCTGGTGGTGACCACGCGGCGGGCCGGTGCGCAGTCGCTGCCCGGCGAGGACACGTTCACCGTGTGGAGCACGTCGCTGACCAGCCACGGAATTACGCCGCTGATCACGGGCGCGAATCTTCGCTTTGCCGGCTGGATGAGGTTTGCAGAGAGCTCGCCCGAGGAGCTGGCCGCACTCTACGACAGTTGCGCCGAGTGCGCGGCCGATACGTATTTCACGGCCTTCCACTACGACCTTTCGCAGCACGGATGGGCGGCCAGGTGGATGCGCGGCGGCCAGGCCGCGCCGGTGTGGAGCGCGAACCCGCCGCCGGGCGTGGCCTGGACCCAGGTGTACGGGGCAATGGCTGAGGCGAATGGACGCGAGTTCATGGCCGCCTGGAGCCACTTCGACTACGGCCAGCAGAAACCGCCCGAGGACTTTCTTTACCGCTACGACCTGGACGCCTTCAGCGGCCTGGAGCATACCCAGCCGCTCAGCGGCAAGGATGCCGACGCCATGAAGCTGCGGCTTTGCAGCGGCCAGGGCGCGCTGCCGGGACTCGCGCGCGGGCAGGATTCGGCCATGTGCCAGGAGCTGGTGAAGCCGCACACGGAGCGAAGGCCGGTAACCACGCCCCCGGCCAACAACCGCGGAAGAAGCGTGCCGCCGGCAGCGCGGCGCTGAGGCTAGACCTGTCATTTGAAGCCGGGGCATCCGCTCCTGGCGACGTTCATCAGCCGAAATGTCGGACTTGGTTGTTATTGCGCTGTGAGCACCCGGACTGCGGCCAGCCAATGAACCCACCGCACACCGCGTTTCTCGCCGGTCGCTATCAATTCCAAAGGTCCGACGTCTGCAATGGGCTTTCCGTCAAGGGAGTCGGCCACGATCACGGTGGCGTTGTGCACGTCGGGGTTGACCTCGGCTACGGAGTAGACCGCCTGGTAGCCATCGGAGCCCTCGGCCACCAGATACAGCCGCAGATCCTTGCCGTGCGGCTTGTCAGGAACGCCCAGGCGGGTGAGCAGATCGATCAGCGGTACGCCGGTGTATGTCCGGCAGCCCTTGGCGTCCTCGTCGTATACGGAGACCGACTTGTGCGGCAAGGCGGCCAGTGTGGCTGGCGTCCACTCGGCGGATTTGTCTCCGAAGGCGATCTTCAGCGGGCCGGGCGGGACTGGGGGCTTGGCGGTGGCGTGGTCCATCTTCATCCCGTGGTCCATCTCCATGCTTTTGCCGGGGCCCATCTCCATCGGCTTGGCCTGGCCCATTTCCATGGCTTTGCCCATGCAGTTGCATTGGCAGTTGCTCATGTCCATGCCCATGTTCATGTTCATTCCGCCCATCGGCATGGGTTGCGGCTGGCTCGGCTGCGGCGCTTGCGCGCCCACTGCCCCCACCCCTAACCCAAATAGGAAGACCGCCGTCCAGACCATCCTCCGCATCGTTAATCCCTCCTGCAATCCATCGTATACTGGCCTCATGTCGATTGCGCGCAACCTTGCCGGCATTGCCAAGGGGATGAGCATCACCTTCGGGGAGATTCTGCAACCTACCCAGGTGGAAAACTACCCGGACGGCAAGGGCCCACTGCGCGGCGCTGTCTTTGAGCAGCGCTTCCGCGGCGCGCACGTGCTTCAGCGGGACGAGAACGGCCTGGAGAAGTGCGTAGCTTGCTTCTTGTGCGCCGCGGCCTGCCCGGCGAATTGCATTTATATCGAGGCCGCCGAGAATACCGCCGAGCAGCGCATCTCATCGTCGGAGCGCTACGCCAAGGTTTATAACATCGATTACAACCGCTGCATCTTCTGCGGCTACTGCGTTGAGGCCTGCCCCACCGACGCCATTACCCACGGCCACGGCTTCGAGTTGGCCGCGCTGAACGCCACCAATCTGGTGATGCGCAAAGAAGACATGCTCGTGCCAGTTGAGGCGCTGACGGCAAAGTAAGACCACACCGGGATAGAGCGATTTCTGAGGCGTCCCGGAGTTTGCGGTCGCCAAGCCGGAATGACGGGGAATCGTGAGCTGCGCTATACTGGTTGAAGCCTCAAGAGCGGGATGGAAGTCCCTGTCTCGCGAGCCACCGGGCGGAGCAGTCGGCTCTGCCGGATAACCGGGACAACGAGAAGAAAATGCCCAAGTTGAAGACCCATACGGGCGCGAAGAAGCGCTTCAGCAAGACTGGAACCGGCAAGATCAAGCGGGGCCAGACGAAGACGCGTCACATCCTTACGTCGAAATCGCCAAAAGTGAAGCGCAAGCTGGGCCGGACCCTGCTGGTTTCAGACGGCGACTACGCGAAGGTAGCGCGCATGATCCCTTACGCCTGATCGCTGCGCGGGTTCCAGAGATGGAATCCGCGCTTCAGGGCCGCAGCCAACGCGTTGCGCGGCCCCCGGGTCCCGCGGACGGCAGCCTTTTGGTAGCTGATCCCAGGGAACGAGAGATTCAGGCTTGATAAGAGCGAGTGAAGAGGTTTACCGCCCAGCCCTGACCGGCGTGGGCCTCCTGCCTCCAGCCGCATAACCGAACGCAAAATGGAGAAGACCCAATGCCCCGCGTAAAACGCAGTACCAAGCGGAGTGACCGCCGGAAGAAGATTCTGGAAAGAGCAAGCGGCTACTTCCTGACGAAATCCAAGCTCTACCAGGCAGCACAGGAGTCGGTCGAGCGCGGCCTGAAGTTCGCCTATAGCGGCCGCAAGCAGAAGAAGCGTCAGTTCCGCTCGCTGTGGATCGTGCGCATCTCGGCCGCGGCCAAGCTGAACCAGATCAGCTACTCGCAGCTCATCAACGGGCTGAAGAAGGCCGGCATCGAGCTCGACCGCAAGATTCTGGCCGACATCGCCGTCAAGGATCCCGCCGGTTTCACCAATCTGGTCATCCAAGCCAAGGCGACTCTGGCCGCGGAGAAGGCCGCGTAACAAGAGCATTCGCGGAAAGATCGAACGGCCCGGGGTCCGACGGATTCCGGGCCGTTCTGCGTCAGGGATCAAAGAACTGAAATCGGCCCCAGTCGCGTTTTCGATAAGGTTCGGTCGAAGATGCGGTTTTCATTTGCTTGGATTCCTTGTAGTCCTTCTCATGCGTGGATCTATGACAAGCCGTGGCCAGAGCCTCTGCCCGTTTCACGTCAAAGCCAAAAGCCGTGCACCGCAGCGCACGCGGCTGCTCCATGCGATGGTTTATCCTGCTGTTTACGCATATGAATGAAGAGATACCCAATCTGACGGCATTTGACGAGGCCGCGCTGGACGAGGCCTTTGCCCTGGTGGAGCGGCAGGCGCGCGATGCCGCCGCCGCGCTCAACAGCGAGAAGGCTGTCGAGGCCTTTCGCCTGCAATGGCTGGGGCGCAAGCAGGGGCGGCTTAACGAGGTTTCGGGACGATGGTTGAAGGCGGCGCCTGTGGAGGCGAAAAAGGCGCTGGGGTTGCGATTCAACGCGCTCAAGGCGGTGGTGGAGAGTTTGCTGGACACGGCGCTGGGCTCTGGCCCGACCGACGCGACTCTGGCCCGCGAGGCGATCGACATTACGCTGCCGGGGACGCGGCGGCTGACCGGGGCCGAGCACCTGATCACGCGGACGTCGAACGAGATTGTGAACGTCTTTGCGGCGCTGGGCTACTCGGTGGGCGTGGGGCCCGAGGTCGAGACCGACTACTACAACTTCGAATGCATGAACTTCCCTCCTGGGCATCCGGCACGCGATACGCAGGACACGCTGGTTATTGCGAATCAGGAGAGGAGGCCGCAGCGCGACCGGCTGCTGCTGCGCACGCATACCTCGCCGGTACAGATGCGGACCATGGAAGCGCAGCCGCCGCCGGTGCGGATCGTCATTCCCGGCAAGGTTCACAGGAACGAAGCGGACGACGCCACGCACTCTTCGACCTTTCACCAGGTTGAGGGCCTCTGCGTGGACACGAACATCACCTTCAGCGACCTGAAGGGGACGCTGGACTACGCCATGAAGGCGCTCTTCGGATCGTCGGTGAAGACGCGCCTCTTTCCGTCGTTCTTTCCTTTCACGGAGCCGAGCGCGGATGTGCAGATCAGTTGTATCTTCTGCGGAGGCAAGGGCTGCCGCAAATGCAAGAACTCGGGCTGGATCGAGCTGCTGGGCTGCGGCATGGTGGACCCGGCTGTCTTTGCCTTTGCGGCGGAGAAGCAGCCCGCATACGACCCGAAAAAGATCTCCGGCTTCGCATTCGGGATGGGCGTCGAGCGCATCGCCATGATGAAATACGGGATCAGCGAGATTGGATCGCTGTTTGCTGGAGATATGAGGTTCCTGGGGCAATTCTCTTAGCGGGTTGGCGCGCTTCGCGCGATGGCAAGTTGGCAGGTTGGCGAGACAAGCACTGGCAGGTTGACGAGATGAGCAGGACGCGGCATTATCGCGATTTGATTGCATGGCAGAAGTCCATGGATCTGGCGCGGATGATCTACGCACGGACCGAGGAATTTCCAAACTCGGAGACGTTTGGGCTCCGAATGCAACTGCGCCGGTCTGCCGTTAGCGTGGCGAGTCACATTGCCGAGGCACATGGACGTTTGAACGATGCCGAAATGCGGAAGGGACTCGGGGCTGCCCGAGCGGCCATCAATGAATTGCAGACCCAAACCGAATTGGTGAGCTCGACCAGCCGGATACTGATCTGCCTTGTTTCCGGTCGCGCGAAAAGCCCTCGCACCGCCCCGCTCCAGTCGGTGATCTCAGGAATATCGCTGGTGTCGATCTCCGCATCGGGAACGACCTTAGTATTCACCTTCTTCATAAGCCTTCCTTTCCGACGCCGTCGCGTATCTAGCCGAAATAATACGAATCAGCTCGTCCCCGCCCACCATCTCGACAACCAGGTGCGCCACCAGCACCACACCGTTCAATGCCGCGCCGACCGTCCGATAACGCTGCTCCCCATCCACCACCCGGTCAGGCACAGTCAGCGATAACGGATCGTCGAATACCGGGACCACCGCGGGAAACTCGATTCCATGCTTCGCGACATTCGCTTTATTCTTGTTCTCGTCCCATTCTGACCCGAATCGACACTTGTATATACAGCGTATCACGGCCAGAGACGCGCCTCGCCCAGCTAAACTAAAAATAGTGTCCTCAACCGCCCTCCCGGTCGCCCGCGACGCCAACACCACCACCTTCCGCATCCTCTGGGCCATCACCGTCTGCCATCTCCTCAACGACATGATGCAGTCCGTCGTCCCCGCCGTCTACCCGATCCTCAAGTCCTCTTACCACCTCGACTTCAGCCAGATCGGCATGATCACCGCATCCCTTCAGATCACCGCTTCCCTTCTCCAACCCCTCGTCGGTATGTACACCGACCTCCATCCCAAACCTTACTCGCTCGCTATCGGCATGGGATTCACCCTCACCGGCCTCCTCCTCCTCTCCTCTGCCCCGAGCTTCCTTGCCATCCTCGCCGCCGTCGCCTTGGTCGGCGTCGGATCCGCCGTCTTTCATCCCGAATCCTCCCTAGCAACACCAACGAACCAGTAGAGGAAAAG
>CAWCWQ010000194.1:0-72122 GCA_963799145.1 uncultured Acidobacteriaceae bacterium
AGCGGGTACTCTTACCTTGTGAGAACGATCAAGCCAAACCCGATCGCATCTCACGACTGGCACGTTCAACCAATTTGTCAAAGATCCTCACGGTTTTCCGCCTGAGCGGGCCGTTTTGGATCGAGGCCCGGGCTGTTACGCCAAGGTGTCCTCGAACTTGTTGCGCTGTCCGGTTTTTGCGTATTACCGCATCCTCCGGCGTTTTTGCGCGAACCTTCTAAATCTATCGGACTTTCATCTTCATGTCAAGCTCAATCGAATCTCGCCCTGGGGCCGCACAAACGCGATGTTGGCGGAGTGTTCCTCAGATGCGGTTTTCGACCGGCCGGGGAGAAGAAGTCCCGTTCGGAAGCGTCGCACAGCGCAAAATATCAAAGAGCGACCAGCAATAATCACCCGAGCCGCTTGGGCTCGCGGGAGTGGAACTCCCGGGTCTTGCAATGGCCTGTTCTCTGTGGGATTCCCTACAGGGGTTCAGGGATGCGCCGCTTGCGTATCTCACCCGACCCAACGAACCAGCTTCCCACTTCCCTCATCGGGCAGGCCACACGGCCACCGGGAGGCTCCACTGCTCATCTGCAACTTCCAAAGCGTAGCACAGTAGGGCCCTCATTGCAAATCCGCAACAAATAAAGCTGCGGAAAACGCTGGATTGCACGTGAAGGTGACAGATGTGGCGCCTTCCGGGGCGGAAGCTCGCGCTGAATCTGGCGGAGGCCCGCGGGCGGCCGTGGTTCAATGGCGGGGAACGATCAGGCCCAGGTCGGTGAGCCCGTTGACGAAGAACTGCATGGCGAGGGCCACCAGGAGCAGGCCCATGATGCGGACCAGGATGCGGATGCCGGTCTCGCCCATGACCTGGCGAACGCGGCCTGCCGCCGGCCAGAACCCAGTAGCTGATGAGGCTGGTGAGGGTGATGGAGGCGAGAATGGCGCCCATCTCCCAATGCCAGAGCGAGGGCACCTGGCCCACCAGCACCATTACGGAAGAGATGGCGCCGGGGCCGGCAAGCATGGGAATGCCCAGGGGCACGATTCCGGCATCCTCTTTGGCGGTGGCCTCTTCGGCGTCGCCCTTGGCCTCCTGGGTCGGCGAGCGCCGGGCCTCGAGCATATCCAGGCCGATAAGCAGGAGGATCAGCCCGCCGGCCACCTCGAAGGCGGGCAGGGTGATGCCGAACATCTTGAAGATGAGCTGGCCGGCGACGGCAAAGCTGGTGAGAACGATGAAGCAGGTGAGCGCGCCCTTGCGGGCCATGCGCTTGCGGCGCTCCGGGCTGGCGCTGCCGGTGATTGCCAGAAAGGAGGGGATGGCAGCGAAGGGGTCGACGAGGAAGAAGATGGAACTGAGCGCCAGCACCGAGAAGCGGACCAGGGGCGCCGTGCTCAGCGCGCTCAAGGCCACCTCGGCTGGATTCGTCCAGATCACAGATAGAGGCTAGAACATCTTACCGGCGCGGCGCTAGCGATCCACCGGGCCGGCCGGCCGCAGCCAAAGAGAATTCTGACATATCGGCCTAACCAAGACTACAATCACCCTATCCAATGATCGGGGACGATCGCAGTTCCCGGAGATCGCGGATCGGATTCTTGGAGGCTTGAAGGATTCAGTTCTCGGATTCCATGGCGTAACCACCGCACTGCGCGTTCAAGGAGATAACTATGTTGCGTGTTCCTCCCGTTCTTGTCACACTCGCGTTTTTTTCTCTGTTCGCCGGCACAGCCGTCGCGCAGACGCCCCCGCCGCCGCAGTCCGAAGCCCCGGCTACTACGTTGCAGGTCACAGCTCGCAATGTTCTGCTGGATGTGGTGGTGATGGACAAGCACGACAAGCCGGTCTCAGGCTTGCGGAAGGAGGACTTCCAGGTCTTCGAGGATGGAAAGCCGCAGACGATCACCTTCTTTGAGCCAGCCTTTCCGGCGGCGCCAGGCGCGGCCCCGGCGCCCGCTCCGCCTCTGCCACCCAACACCTTTACGAACGTTCCCGCTGTCGCTCCCAACGACGCGGTCAATGTACTACTCATGGATGCGCTGAACACCACCATGGCAGATCAGTCGTTCGTTCACCAGGAGATCGTGCGCTATCTCGCCTCTATCCCTCCAGGCACGCGCATCGGCGTCTTTTTGCTCAGCGAAAAACTGCGCATTGTCCAGGGGATTACCCAGGATTCGACCCTGATGCGCGCGTCGATTGCGCGGCTTGCCGCCAACCCATCGCAGTCGGCGCTCTTGCCCACGCTGGCCGGAACCGATGCGCAGACTGGCGCGGTGAATATGATCACCGATCAGGCGACAGCAAACAACAGCGCCCAACTCCAGGCAATCGCCGCCGCGCTACAGCAATTTCTGGCACAGCAGAATACCTTCGAGTACAATGCGCGGTCTGCGATGACCATGGAAGCATTGCAGCAGATTGCGCGCTATCTCGCCGGCATCCCAGGGCGAAAAAACCTGATCTGGGTTCTCGGTTCCTTCCCCGCCTGCATCGCTACCGAATGCCCGTACATCGATGAGTACAAGAAGACGGTGGATGCTCTGGCCGACGCGCGCGTCTCGGTTTATCCCATCGACGCGAGGGGCATGACGATCAACAGCATGCACGATGCGCAGAACGCCCATCCACCGGGGTTGGCGAGCAACAACCAACAAGGGATCGCGGCCCAGGCGGATTCATTGAGAGGCGATACGAACGTCGATGCGATCAACCAAGGAAACATGGACCTGCTGGCCAAGGAAACAGGCGGCAAAGCGACATACAATGGCAACGATTTCAAGGATGCGCTGGCGGCCGACATCGACAATGGATCGCGCTATTACGCGCTGGCGTATACGCCCACAGACCATAGGGAATTGGGCAGAGAACGAAAGATCGAGATAAAAACCGCCTCCGGCAGCTACAAGCTCTCTTACCGCCGCGGTTACTACGAGGACTCCGCCTCGAAATCGAAGGCGGCCGGGAGTGTGTCCCCCAAGGATCCGCTGCGCCAGTTGATGGATCGCGGCATGCCCAACTTTACCGAACTGAGCTACCTCGAGAAGCTCGCGCCAGCCACGGCGCAGCCCGCCCCCGATGCGCCCCGCGCCGGCGATAACGCCGAGTTGAAGGCTCCGTTTACCCGCTATTCCGTGAACTTCGTACTGGCTCCCGACGGTCTGGGCCTCGTTCCCGGTCCCGATGGAGTGCGCCATGGCAGGGTCGAAGTCGCCATTGTTGCCTACAGCCAGGAAGGCAAGGCGCTGAACTGGCAAGTGCGCATGATCGGCCTCGCCATCCGGCCCGAGCAGAATGCCATCGCCCAGGCCTCCGGCATACCCTTCCGATTCGATTTCGATCTGCCGCCTGGCGACGTTTACCTGCGCACCGGCATTTACGACGCCTCAACAAACAAGGCAGGAACCCTGGAGCTTCCGCTCAGTTCCCTGACAGCCGCCCCCCAGTGACCCTGTCTCGGACGGGAGTTGGCCGGGCGCCCAACACCGATCCAGACCAAGACTCATAGGGGACGGGTGACCGGGGGTACCCAAAGAGTGAAAGGTCATTTGAACCTAGAAACAGCAGTTGCCTAACAAAAGAGCGCCGGTTTCGAGGCGTTTTCGGGGTCGATGGGGGATGATTCTGGCCACGATATAGTCGAGCAGGGTCTTCCATCTGTCCACCGCCGGCGACTGCTCCGCAACTCGTCTCACATGGCTAAGAGCCGTTCGGATATTGGCGATCATCTCCATAAGGGTGGTCCGGGCGGCGTGCATCGGCGTCAGATACAGCGTCGTTTGCCCGGCGTGCTGGGTGGCCCGGCCCACCGAGGCCAACAGCAGCGCCCGGCTGGTGATGGCCTCCATCCTGGCTTCTGGCTTGGCGGCGCGACAGTACCAGCTCCACCAGTTGTAAATCAGCGCCACGGCGCGAGCACTGGTCTGGCAGCGTTCGATGTCCTGCGTCGTAAAGCCGCCCCAGCCCCACTGGTTCTTCAACTCGTCAAAGCCGTTTTCCGCGTCGGCGCGGTCGCGATATAACTGCGCCATCGACTCCAGCGCATAACTGCTATTGGTCACCAGTACCGCATACTCCCATAACTCCACATCCACGTTGGGAAGCAGTAACTCCATCTGGCCTTCGGCGGTCTTGCTTGTCAGCGCCACGTCGGACTTGGCCGCCCGGCGCAGGATCACTACCCGCCGCGACTTATCCCACCCGGCTAGCTTCAAGTTATCTTCGACAGCGCTCCATCCTTGGTCGCTGGGGCCGGGTGTCGTCCAGTCCTTGCGGGCAAACTGGCGCCGCAGCAGCTTCTTGACGCCGCCGGTCTGGCGCAGTTTGAAAAGATAAGGCTGGTTACGCTTCTCCAGCTCGTCAATAAACGGCTCATTGCCGAATCCGCAGTCGCCACGCACCAATGCTGGTAGTTGCTCCTGACTCAAGCTATCCAGAATGTCGCTCAATCCAGGACGCGCATGAGCCGCCGAGTGCTCTTTGCCAGGGCTGACGACTACATCGAGAACCATCCGCAAAGGACTTACAAAGTAAGTATGCAAAGCGTGACTGGGACGGCCCGGCTTGTGCGGGTTGTAACTTACATCCGCGCCGCTCTGCTTGCCAAACAGCGTCTTGATGGTGGTGTCGATGTCCAGTATCCAAGGCGTGCTCAGAGCCGCCTCGACGCTGGCGAGAAGTTGCGGGCGAAGCCAGTCCCGGCTCTCGGCCGCGCTCATCCGCCCCAAGGCCCTGCGCAGCGCGTCCTCGCTGACGATCTTGCTCATGCCAAGAAGCTGCGGACTGACGCCGTCGCCGCGCAGTCCGGTGATATGCGCATAGCGATGATGACCGGCAAGAATCGATAGGAACCAGGTGCCCAGGATGTCCCGCTTCTGAGAGGCGTTGCCGCTGCTGTAGGTCAGCGGGCAGCTCGCCACCCAGGACTCGTAGACCCCAGCGGTAGCCAGAAACTCGGCGAAGAAGGCCAATTGAGCGTTGGGCGTGGCGCTGGCTTGGTAATCCCAGCGAATATGGATACGGCCCCCTGGCGTCTCGACTGAAAATGACTCCAACTCGGAACGATAGACAGAAATCTCTGCCTTCGGCGACTCACCCATCGGGTGACACCCCCATGATTAGAAAAGCCGCTACCAGTCTATCGTTTCAGACGATTCCGGCGATTCAACTGCCGTTTCTAGGTTGAATGCGTTTTCGAGGTTCAGGTCATTTCTTGCTTCTGGGGGTCATCTGTTTCGGGATGCTTCTCCGGGCTCAAAGTGTCCCCAATGGCCAGGCTCCGGTTCCCGTTTTCAAGACCAATGCGCGAGCCGTTGTGGTGGACGTGGTGGTGACCAAGAGCAACGGCGAGGCAGTTCCCGCGCTGCGCAAGGAGAGTTTTGAGATCATCGAGGACGGCAAGCCGCAGACGATCGACTATTTTGAGGAGCACACGGCCAAGGCCTTGCCGCCGGGCGCGCTGCCCGCAATGCAGAAGATGCCGGCAAACGTGTACACGAATGTGCCGCCGTCGCCGGAGAGCGACGCGGCGAACGTGCTGCTGCTGGACAGCCTGAACACGCCGCCGCAGATGATCTCCTTTGCCCGCAAGGAGATTCTCGACTATCTGAACCACGTGAAGCCCGGTACGCGGATGGCCATTGTCACGTTGAATGGCAGCCTGAATTTCGTGCAGGGATTCACCACCGACGCCGCGCAACTTCGGGAGGTTGCGCTAAAACAAACCAGCGCCGGAATCAGCCCGGCGCTGGTAGCCAAGAGCGAGGCGGGCGCCGAACAGGGACTCGAATCGTTTGTGAGCAGCAATGGCCCAATCGCTCCGGGCGGGGCGACCGCCAGCGCTTCGACTGGGAATGGCAACAGCCCCTCCGGTCCGGGCTGGGCAAACCCCAGCGTTCCCATGACGGCCACCTCGGGGGTCGCCAACGCCTTTGCCAATTACCAGAACTACAAGTCGGCCAACCGCACCCGGATGACGCTGGAGGCCATCTCCGACATCGCACGCTACCTTGCGGCTGTCTCCGGGCGCAAGAACCTGATCTGGTTCGCCGGTGACTTTCCCGTCGTCATCTTTCCCAAATTCGATCAGCGGATGGATTTCGAGGACAACGACGTTGCTTTGAGCCAGGTGCAGAAGACCGCCGACCTGCTCACCGCCGCGCGCGTCGCTGTATACCCGGTTTATGCCAACGGCATGACGAGCGACGACATTGTCTCGGCGGATAATGGTGGCCTGGGGTCGGCTGGCAGCATTGGGCACATGGCCTCCGTATCCAACATGGACGCTTACACCGCCGGCCACGACGATCGCGCCTCCGAGATCGCCGCCATGAATCAGATTGCCCATGATACCGGCGGCAAGGCCATCTACAACACCAATGACCTGGACACGGCGATCGGCCGCTCGGTGGCCGATGGCAGCCATTACTACACGCTGGTCTACTCGCCCACCAACAAGAAGATGGACGGCCACTATCGCAAGATCGAGGTCAAGCTGGGCGATTCCAGGCTGAAACTCAGCTACCGCCACGGCTACAACGCCGATGAGGACTCGGCCCTGGCTCCAAATCCCAAGAAGGACGCCGATCCGCCGCGCCAGCAACTGGCCCACGGCATGCCCGACGCGACGCAGGTTCTTTTTGCGGCCCGCGTTGCGCCGGCCACGCAGCAGCCCGCGCCCGGCGGCGCGATTGCCGGCGAGAACGCCAGTCTCTCGGGGCCTACCACCCGGTACACGATCGACTTCATGATCCGGTGGAACGATGTTGCGCTGGCTGCGATGGCCGATGGCACACACCAGGGCAAGATCGATGTCGGGCTCATCGCCTGGGACGGGAAGGGCAAAAGCGTCAACTGGAACGAGGGCATACTGCCGATGACGCTTAAGCCGGACCTCTATGCAGCCATTCAGAAGTCGGGGATTCCCGCGCACATGGAGGTCAACCTGCCCAACACCGATCTCTACATCAAGTTGGGCGTGCTGGATGAGGCAACGGGCAAGGCGGGAACGCTGGAGATTCCGATCCACTATGCCCCGACGACCGCAGCCGTAGCGCAACAAGCGACACCCAGCAAGAACTGAAGCCAGCTCGGTGATTTCTTACTCGCGTTCGCCGGAGCGCTTTCAAACGCCGCTTGAGGGTGGAGGCGCGGCTGGTTTTGCGCTGCGCAGGGCAATTGCCCCCAAGAGCGCGATGACGGCTGCCAGCGCTACCCACAACAGGGCAGGATGACGCTCGGTGAAGGGGCGGTCGTCGGGGCGGGGCTGCCAGGCGGGATTGGGCTGCTCGGGACCGGCGGCGACCTGAGCGGCGTTGGCCTGCGCGGCGAAGAGCGTGGCGTAGTCGTAGCGCGGGGCCGAGAGCGCCGGGTCGCCATAGGCGAGCAGATAGTTCGCATTGGACTCCGCATCGAAGCAGAGGGTCCGCTGGAGCATCTGGAGCTGAACGGAGGCGAACGTCAGGGGCGGGTCGTCTCCATTGTCGATGGCAATGGTCCACTTGGTGGGCGTGTTGAAATCGACCCAGGGAGCGTCGATATCCAGGCGCTCTTCGTCGATCTGGCGGCCGTTCTGGAGGCTGTGAACGCGGAGAATATTTCCGTAGGAGCTTACCGGCGGAGGGGGCTGGGGCGCGTCAATTGAGGATGGCGCGGCGACGGGAGCGACGGTGATGCTCACATCGCGGCTGAACTGGGCGGGGGATGTGCCGGGCGTGAAGACGATCCGGTCAACAGGCACATGGGCGGGCACCGTGAACGTGAAGATAGAGGAGCGGTCCTTCTGCTCAGCGCGCGAGGCCTGAGCCACCTGCGAGTAGGCCGGCGGAGTGGCCGGCGGACGCCCTACGGTGAGGCCGGTAATGCTCTCCGGCTGTAGCGGGCCAGCGATGTGGAAGTGCAGGTAGCGGAAGTCTGAAACGGGCAGGTGAAGGACAGTGCTACGGCCCAGACGCTGACGAGTGAGATCGAAGATGGTGTACGAGCCAAGCTTGGTTTCTGCGCCTCCTGCTTCGGTTTGGCTGCCGGCGACCGTGACCGTGGCGATGAAGTTCTGCGCCGCGACGGTGAGCTGAACATCGCTGTAGGGCGAATCGGGCAGGCTGGCGTCGAAGACGGTTTGACCGCCGCGCAGGCCAATGTTCAACGGAGCAATGGACTTTTGCGCGGCCTGAGTTGAATCGGAGACGCGAACCACGAACGGGGTCTCGGCATCATCGCGGTAGAGGCGAAGATCGGCGAGCTGCGGAGCGGCGTGGGCAAAGATTGCGGGATCGAGCGCGAGGCAGCTCTGCCCGGAGGAATGCTGAATGGGGCGCTGGTAGCGGAAGTACCGGGGATCCGTCGAGGCAGCCAACGCGGCGAGCAGGAGGATGGCGCTAATCTTCATTCGTTTCACCGTTCCCCGCGCGCAGCTTGAGCCAGTCGCGCTGATAGACAAAGCTCACGGCGAGCAGCAGTGCGCCGAGGCCGATGAAGCTGAGGATGCGGTAGCCCTGAGCCAGCTGGCTCATGTCGGAGAGAAAGACCTTGGCGATGGTCACGGCCAGAAGCACGAGCGCCTGCCAGCGGAGAAATGCCGAGCGCCGCCAGAAGCCTACGGCGAGAAGAATTGCTCCGAAGATCATGAACCAGGCCGAATAAGTGAATTGCGCGTACATCTGGTTTTGCTGCAACTGTTGCGACCAGTGAGAGGCATTCTGGTCCCAGTTGAGGGTCCACCAGTAGCTGTGAATCTCCCAGCAGACGGCGACCAGGATGAGCAGATTTACGGTAAGCAGCGCCACGGCGGCGGTCAGCGGCCACGTACCCGAATTGGCACCTGAACCCTCCGACTCCACTTGGGCTTTGGCTCTGCCCGCGACCCTGGCGACGAAGGCGAAGACGGCTATTCCGATCAGGTAGCTTGCGAAGCGCTGGTTGAAGAACGGCGTGGAGGATGCCGGGGAATCGTTGACAATGAGGGCAACAAATCCCAGGGCGAGGCAGAGCTGCGCCAAAACGCGCAGCAGGCGCTGGCGCTGGCGGGCGGCGACCCACAAGAGCGCCGCGCCCTCCGCCAGCCAGCCGACGGTGAGCCAGCGGCCCTGCGTCTTGAGCGGAATGGCCATGGTGAGGAAGACGACCGCGGCGGTCAGATGCAGGGACGAGAGCAGGGCTGGGCTTTCGTGCAGCTTACCCCATGCGGGCAAGCGAAGCAGCATCAGATAGAAGGCGGCAAAGCCGACGGCCAGCCAGGCCCCCGCCCAATCGCTATTGAACCATTCGAAGAGGATGTAGAAGGCGATGAATCCCAGGGCCGCATTGGCCACCGGCAAGAGAACCAGCGCCAGGCTGTCCCAGTTGGAATGGGGCGCGCCGTCTTCCAGATCCACCCGGACAAGCCTAGGCGCGAAGGCGAAGATCAGGAAGAAGCAGGCGAGAAAGAATGTGGTGCGCGCAAACTGATCGTCGTTATAGAAACTCGACGACCAGCCGGCATAAAACATCACCGAACCCGCAAACGCCGCAAAGAGCAGGCGCGACCAGGGACGCAGCGCGACCAGGATAAGCACCGCGAGGTCCAGCACCAGCACATACGTAAAGAGAGTAACTTCGTGGTTCTCGCCTGTCGAGACCAGCAGGGGCGTGGCGATGCCGCCGGCGATGGCGTAGAGGGCGAGCAGCTCCGCATCCTGCACCCAGGCCATGTATCCGTTGAAGGCGGTGACCAGAATCATGGCCGCAAAGGCCAAGCCGGCGGGCATCAGGTGGTATAGCGAAAAGGCCGCCCAGAGCGAAAGATAGAGCGTGCCGCTGCCGACAGCCTTGAGCGAATAGGAGAAGAACACATAGCCGCGGCTGCGGAAGCGTTCAGACCAGACAATGAAGGCCGCGCCGGCAACCAGGCCGATCAGCACTCGCCCCAGCGGGCCAATCCAGTGATTGTCCATGGCCATCTTGAGGAACCAGGCCATACCGATGAGCATGGCCAGAATGCCGATGCGGTTGAACCAGTGGGAGCCTATCTTGCTCTCGAGCGAGAGCCCGTCCGAGGCTGCGGCCGGAGCGGAGAAACCGAAGCTCGGCGTCGCAATTGGCGATTCAATGGGTGGCGGCGCCTGTTCGCGCTGCAAGTCAGGCACAGCCGGCAAAGGCTGCGCGATGGGCTGCGCCGCAACGGCATCCATTGGCGTGGGCTGAGGCCTTGCTTCCTGCAAAGCGATGCCGTGGCGAACGAGCGTCTCTTCAAGCCGGCGCACGCGCAGACGCAGTTCACCGACCTGCAATTCAAGACTGGCCGAAGGGTTGGGTTCCATTGCCGTCCACTGTACAGCACGGATGGCGGAGTTTCCAGCGAAATGTTCCGTTCAATTTCAGACGCGGCCTTGTATGGTACACTTATGTACACAACGGAGAAACCAATGAGCACACAAAGCGTCGGTATCCGCGAATTCAGGGACAAGCTGGCTACTTACCTGCTCGAATCCGATGGGCCGCTGGCGATCACCCGGCACGGCGATACCATCGGCTATTACCTGCCGACGCGTCGCAAGCGATCGGAAGCCGAAAAAGCCGCTCTTGATGCCGCCCATGCGCAGTTGCAGAGGATGATGACCGAGGCCGGAGTCACCGAAGATGACATCATTGAGGATTTCCAGCGCTTCCGTAAAGCGGCAGGCCGCCTGGAAGAGCGCAAATGAGCTCCCCCAGGAAAATAGTGCTCGATGCCAACATCCTCCTGAGAGCGGTCTTCGGAGAGAAGGTTTACAGCCTGTTGAAGCAGTACGAAGATGTGGCGGAGTTCTATTCCCCCGATCTTTGCATCGAAGAAGCTCGCAGGCATATCCCCTCGATAGCGGCTCATCGGGAAATGGCTCCTGCTCAAGCTGAAGCCGTTCTGCACGAGGTCGTAGGTGGCTTCGTTCATATCGTCGATTGCAGCCTCTACGAGGAGTACGAGGAGCGAGCCCGCGCACGGATTTCCTCTCGCGACGTGAACGATTGGCCCATTGTTGCAACCGCTTTGCTGATCGACGCGCCGGTCTGGACCGAAGACAGGGACTTCTTTGGAAGCGGTATAGCTACCTGGACGAGCGACAGGATCGAGTTGTATCTGCGCGACGCTTAGCACCGAGGAACCGAGCTCGCCGGTATCTTTTATGGAATGTGTTTGCGGTCGCATCCCAGCGCGCCCGCCTACAATATCTACTTGCTCACCGAAGCCAAAGTCGATTGCATCGATGTTGTGCTGGTATCGCCGCGCAACCCGCTCAACATAGGAGCGGCGGCGCGGGCTATGGCCAACTTTGGCTTTCGGCGGCTGGCGGTCGTGGCCCCTTACGCTCCGCCATGGCGCGAGGCCCGCTCGGCCGTGGGCGCGCCGGAGCTGCTTGCCTCGGCCGCGGAGACCGAGACGCTGTCCGAGGCGGTGGCCGGATGCACGCTCGTGGCGGGCACGGGAACCCTCACTTATCGGAAGCCGGAGCAGCCGGTGGTTTCGCTGCCCGATCTGGGGCCGCTGGTCGCGCGGGAGCTGGCCCGAGGCGGCCGCGTGGCGCTGGTCTTTGGATCGGAGAAGCACGGGCTGACGCGCGACGACCTTTCGTATTGCCACCTACTGGTCGAGATCCCTACCGATCCCCGCCAGCCATCGATGAATTTGGGCCAGGCCGTAGCGGTATGCCTGTATGAGCTGGCTTCCCACATCTCACGGGTGGAGCGCGGTGTGGCGGAGGAGGAGGGAGACGACCGAGCGGCGGTTTCAGGCTGTCTCGACCGGCTGGCCGCTGTGGTGGAGGAGACGATGATCGCGGCCGGCTACTCACCCTTGCCGATGCAGGCCGCCAACCGCTACGATTTGCGCCTGCTGCTGCGCAGGCTGGCCCCGAATGAGCGGGACTCACGGCGGATCATGGGCTTGTTCCGGCGGATTCTGTGGCGATTGAAGCGGGTTCCCAAGGCGAGCTAAGTACGAGTTGCGAATCTGGCGGATGGTTCGCTCGGGATTCTCTATTGGTGTCGAAGCCGGGGCGTATCTCGGTTTTGCGGCGGAAAGGGTCTGGAGTTGCGACCGTGGCGCGCACAGGGCTCAAGTCCACCTGATCCGGTGCTGATCGTCCCTGCTCGCCATCAATGTAGGGTTGACCGGGCAGTGCTACGCTCGTATCGTTAGAGGGTGATTATGAAAACTTCCCCAACTGCCGTGCGGATCGGGATCGCGGCCGCCATTATCCTCGGCACCATCGGCTGGCTCGCGTGGTCCGGCTATGGCGCCAACAAGAGCTACTACGTCACCATCGCGGAACTGGGCGGGATGGGCGACAAGGCCTACCACAGCCAGTTGCGCGTGGAGGGCTTCGTCCGGCCGGGCTCAATCGAGCACAACGGCCCGCACGTCAACTTCGTGCTGAACGAGTTCGAGAGCCACTCGCCGAAGGCCGCGTCTGGGCGCCTTTTGAAGGTCAGCTACAAGGGCTCAGAGCCGCCGCCGGACACCTTCAAGGACGACGCCCAGGCGCTGGCCGAAGGCTCTTACGGCCGTGACGGCGTCTTCCACGCGAACGTGCTCCAGGCCAAGTGCGCCAGCAAGTATGCGCCGGCCGGACCGAATGGCCAGCCCGGCATGAAGCCGGCCCCAGCCGCACCTGCCAAATCCAGTGCTGCTGCCGCCGTTGCTCCAGTGTCCAAACCGGCCAGCTAGACCCACGCATGCAAGGAGCCTATATGAATTGGAAGCCGTTCATGAAACTCGGTCTCTTTTGTTTGGCATTTTACTTCATTCTTTTCATATTGGATATTTGGGATGGAAATGCCCAGCGATTTGGTGCTCATCATCGCATCTCAGATCTGATTCTGGTTATTACAATGGCTCTTGTAATGGTAGGTCTTCAGGAATTGGATAGAGGTGAACACCTGGAGGTAAGACGTAAACTGGTAATATGCAGCATTGTTTTGCTCATCGTTACTTTCATCGCGTTCTTCACGTATAACCATCTACACAGGAATATGAATGGATTGGATTTTAGAGGCGAGTATCTGTTCATTCCACTAGGCATATTCTATTGGGCCATATTTCCACTTTCGCTCTACCTGAATCGAAAACGAAAGAAATCCACTACGCAACCGGCGGATGCCAATGTATCCTGATGCAATAACCAGCGCCGTCCAAATCGGCTCGCCAGCTCCGCGCCCGCAAGGAGCCCCTATGAATTGGAAGAAAGCATTATCTGATTTTCTCATTCGCGCGGCAGTATTTATTCCTGTCTTGGTATTGTCTAACTGGAAAAGCGTCCCGCATCATCATTTTCGTGACTTTATGGATGCATTGCTTCTCTGTATGACATTGACCTTGGGCCTTATTGGTGTAAAGGAATTGAAGCGAGGCGGTCACCAGAGGATTTATCGATTCTATAGAGGTTGTTTCATTTATTCTTTTCCAGTATTTCTTATTCTGACTGGCATATTGATCGGAATCGCAATGTTCAGTAAGGCAACTGGAAAAGTTGTATTACGCGAAACTGATGTATCCGATTTTGTTCTTCAGTCTTATATCTATTTATTGTTCGCGATAGTTTTGGCTCCATTTCCTCTCGCCCTCTACCTGAACCGCAATCAGAAGAAAACCAGCGCCGAATCCACCATCGCCGATGCAAACTAGCCCCGCAGCCAATTCCGAAACGCCTACCAACCGCGCAGGCCTCTGCGCCCGCCTCGACGGCGTCTCCAAGCTCTTCGGCTCGTTTGCGGCGCTGCGCCAGGTTTCGGTCGAACTGGAGCCCGGCCGCTGCTACGTCGTCATTGGCGAGAACGGCGCCGGCAAATCCACGCTGCTGCGCATTCTGGCCGGGCTGCTCCGCCCCAGCTTCGGCATGGTCACGGTCTTTGGCGATCTTGAGCCGCAGGCCGAGGCCGCCCGCGCCCGCATCGGCTACATGAGCCACGCCGCCATGCTCTACGACGAACTGACTGCTCAGGAGAATCTGCGCTACTTTGCCAGCCTCTATCGCGGCCGGCCGTGCCTGACGCCGGCCGAAGCGCTGCGCCAGGTGGGCCTGGACCCCGAGCTGAAGCGCATCCTCGGCCAGTACTCGCAGGGCATGAGGCAGCGCACCTCGCTGGCCCGCGTGCTTCTGCCCAGCCCCGAGCTGCTGCTGCTGGACGAGCCTTTCTCCAACATGGACGTCGAATCCGTCAGCCAGATGGTCAAGCTGCTGGCCGGCTTCCGGCAGGGCAACCGGACCATCGTCCTGACCACCCACCAGCGTGAGCACGCCGCGCCCATCGCCGATTGGGTGCTCGCCCTGCGCGCCGGCCGCGTGGCTTCGTTTGAACCGGGAAAGCCAACGCTATGAAGACCAATGGCGCACGCATCCTCGAATCCCTGGGCATAGCCTTTGAAGTGCGCGAGTACGAGGTCGATCCCGAGGATCTCTCGGCCCTCTCCGTGGCCAGAAAGATCGGGATGCCGCCGGAGCAGGTGTTCAAAACCCTGCTGACCACCGGCGGCCCAGGCGTGTATCTCTTTGCGGTGGTCCCCGGCGATGCCGAGCTGGACTTCAAGAAGCTGGCGCGCGCCGCCGGCCTGCGCAAGGCCGAGATGGTTCCGCTCAAGGAGGTTCAGCCGCTGACCGGCTACATCCGCGGCGGCGTCACCGTCTTCGGCGCCAAGAAGCCCTACCCCGTATTCGTCGATGAGACCGCAATTCTCTTCGACCGCATCAGCGTCTCCGCGGGAGTGCGCGGCGTCCAGCTCATCCTGTCGCCGGACGATTATCTGCGCGCCGCCGAGGCCCAAACCGCCGAAATCACCAAAGACATTCAAAAATCGTCGGGTGCCCCAGGTCTCGATTCTGAGACCTGGGAACGCACAAACTCAGACTCGGAGGGCCACGCCTGATGCCCAGCGCCCTCTGGTCCCATCTGGTGAAAGACCTGCGCATCGAGTGGCGCTCGCTGGACGCCATCATCTCCATGCTCTTCTTCTCCGGGCTGGTGGTGGTGCTGTTCTCGATCGCCTTCGACCCGCGCGGGGCATTCTCGCAGCAGATTGCCGGCGGCGTGCTGTGCGTGGCTACCATGTTCGCCTCGGTGAGCGCGCTGAACCAGGCCTGGGCAAGAGAGATTCGCCATCAGGTTCTCGATGCCCAGCGCATGGCTCCCGCGCCCGGCGCAGAACTCTTCCTGGCCAAGGCGATTGTGAACTTCCTCTTTGTATCCATCGTCCAGGCCTTGCTGGCTCCGGTGTTTCTGGTCTTCTATAACTTGCATATCGAGGGCCAGGCGTGGCTGCTGCTGCTGGTGCTGCCGCTGGGCACCTGGGCGCTGGTGGCCAATGGCATCTTCTTTGCCGCGCTCTCCATCCGCAGCCGCAACCGCGAGCTGCTGCTCTCGCTGATTCTCTTCCCCATCTTCATACCGGCGCTGCTGGCCATGGTGCAGGCCACCACCGCCATCCTCACCGGCGAGAGCGACCCCACGCTGTGGATCAAACTGCTGCTGGGCTACGACATCATCTTCACCACGGCGAGCCTGTTGCTCTTCGACGTGATCTTCCACGCGGAGTGAGGGCGCTGGCGTTGGAATCCGAGCCTTGGACCGCAGTTGACCTGGGTGCCCCACCCTCGCCGCGTTCTTGTTCTTGCGGCTAGGGTGGGTTGCGAACTCAGGCCGGCCGCCAGCGGAGGATGGGCTTGCGGGCCGCCTGCACCTCGTCTAGCTTGGAGACCCGGGTAGAGTGGGGCGCGGACTTCACCAGCTCCGGCGTTTCGTCCACCTCGCGGGCGATGGAGCGCATGGCCGCTATGAAGAGGTCCAGCTCTTCGAGCGACTCGCTCTCAGTCGGCTCGATCATCAGCGCGCCGTGGACGATCATGGGAAAGCTGACCGTGTAGGGGTGGAAGCCGTAGTCGATCAGCCGCTTGGCGATGTCGCCGGTCTTCACGCCCTTGGCGGCCTGGCGCTTGTCGCTGAAGACAACCTCGTGCATTGAGGCGGTCTTGTAGGGCAGCTCGTAGAGGTCTTCGAGCTTGCTGCGGATGTAGTTGGCGTTGAGCACGGCGTCTTCCGTGGTTTGGCGCAGGCCGTCAGGGCCGTTGGCCAGGATGTAGGCCAGCGCGCGAATGAACATGCCGGTGTTGCCGTAGAAGGCGCGGACGCGGCCTACGGATTGAGGACGGTCGTAGTTCCAATGCAGATCGCCGGCCGTCTCAGTCCCTCAGTCCCTAGTCCCTTAGTCCCTGCCGTGCGGACCAGGACGGGCATGGGCAAGAACGGCTCAAGGAACGCCTTGCAGGCTACCGGGCCGGAGCCGGGACCGCCGCCGCCGTGGGGCGTCGAGAAGGTCTTGTGCAGGTTCAGGTGCATCACGTCCACGCCGAAGTCGCCGGGGCGCGCCTTGCCCACCAGGGCGTTCATGTTGGCGCCGTCCATGTAAAGCAGCGCGCCCTTGGCGTGCAGAATCTCGGCGATCTTGTGGATCTGGCTCTCGAAGACGCCGATGGTCGAGGGATTGGTCAGCATCAGCGCGGCGGTTTCATCGTCCACCTGGCGGGTTAGCGCTTCCAGATCGATGCCGCCCTCGGCGTTGGACTTGAGATTCTCCACCGTGTAGCCGCAGATGGCCGCTGTGGCCGGGTTGGTGCCGTGGGCGGAGTCGGGAATGAGCATCTTGTGGCGCGGGTTGCCGCTGCGACTCGTGCCATGCGCGGACCAGCAGGATGCCGGTGAATTCGCCATGCGCGCCGGCCGCCGGCTGCAGGGTGATGGCGTCCATGCCGGTGATCTCGATCAGGCAGCGCTGTAGCAGGTCGATGACTTCGAGGATGCCCTGGGCGAGCGAGTCGGGCCGGTAGGGATGCGCCTCGGCGAGGCCTTCGATGCGGGCGACTCCCTCATTGACGCGCGGGTTGTACTTCATGGTGCAGGAGCCCAGCGGATACATGCCCAGATCGATGGCGTAGTTCCATGTCGAGAGCCGGGTGAAGTGGCGGATGATCTCGATCTCGCTCAGCTCGGGCAGCAGACCGGGGGTGGTGCGATGTGCCGCGCCCAGCAGCGCCGCGGCGTCGACGGCGGGCACATCCAGCGGAGGCAGCTTGTAGGCGCGCTTGCCAGGCGAGGATTTCTCGAAGACCAGCGCCTCGTTCTGGGTCTGGTGGGGGCGGACTTTGCCGGTGGTGCGGAGGATGGTATCTTCAGTGATTGTCATAGGTATTCCTCATTTAGAATCTCCACGTACTTACAACGAGCAGTCGACAATGCCAGCGGAGATTTGCTCCATTGTGGATTCCTGTTTTGTATCAGGGCTCGACTTCAGTCGAGCCGCAGCGTCGTCATTCTGAGCATTCTGGGCTTTAGCCCCTGCGGCTTTCCGGCTCGCCAAGTAGGAGTAACAATACGGATATTGGTTTGGAGAGTCAGCAAGTCCAGCCTTGACAGGATTCGCAGCGATATAGGCCCGGTGCTGTATATAACTCGCATTGTTATCGACTCGCACTTCGGAAAAGCCCTTTTGCCAGATCTCGCCCTTTACCCCGCACTCCTTGCCCATTCTGTAAGAAAAGCCGCCCTTGATCAATTGCATCGCCTTCTCAATCGTCATTCCATCCCCAACTGTCAAAAGCAGATGCACATGATCGGGCATGATTACGAAATCATGTAGCTTGAACCGTCCCGCAGCCACATTGGAACGCAGCACGTCAATGAGCAGTTCGGCATTTCGCTCCGATTGCAGCAGACGCCGTCCGAGGCTAGTCCTTGTCGTGGCAAAAAACGTTCTGGAGGGTGAGAGCGTGTTTTCCGGTCTGGCGTTGCGGATCGGTCTCGCCATGGCAGGGGCTAAAGCCCACCTCCTTGTTTGCCTCTTTCGGCATGACTGAAGTCATGCCCTGATACAAAGCAAATGCAGCTGACTGTTTCTACATTCATTCACGCGTCAAAGACGTTGCATTCGGTCGATTCGTTGTTGAGAGCGAAGCTTCCGGCCGTGTCTTCCACTCAGGTTTCTTGCGAATCTCGGTCCAATATTCCTCCCGAACACCTTCGTCGATCTCAACCGGCCTATCACTTTTGTAAAGACGGTCGGTTCCATCCCGCCTTGGACCGGAGATCCAATACTGCTCACCTGTCTCGATGTCGGAATAATTTGCCTTGAAGCCCCTTCCACCGAGACGCCCGAACGACTTGCCACCATAGTAAAGAGTCGCACCTGTGCGGCTGAAAGTAACTCTGCCTATTCTTGCCGAACCATGCAAGCCGTCACCTTTGCATTCGATGTACATAATCCGCGGCGGGTAAGTCTGCTTGGTCATGGCCCTCCCCTATGCCTCCAACGGCGCAGCCGCCAGTACCTTGGCTGCGGTATCGATATTTTCGCGAGTAATCATCTCCGTGGCGCACCAGAGGGTGGCGTTGCTTAACTCGGGATACCATTTGCTTAACTCAATCCCGCCGACGATCTTTGCATCCATCAGGCGCTTGCACCACTGCGCCGGGGCTTCTTCCGTTTGCAAGACGAACTCGTGGAAGCGCGGCGCGCCGGTGAAGTGGAGCTTCGCGCCCGGTTGCGCCCCAAGCGTTGTAGCGGCATAATCGGCCTTGGCCAGGTTATGCTCGGCTAACTCGCGGATGCCTTCCTTGCCGTAAACACAGAGGAAGATGGTGGCCATCAGCGCTACCAGTGCCTGATTCGTGCAGATATTCGAGGTAGCTTTCTCGCGGCGGATATGCTGCTCGCGCGTCGAGAGAGTCAGGACGAAGCCGCGGTACCCATTCGAATCGACGGTCTGGCCGACGAGGCGTCCCGGCATCTGGCGAAGATACTGCTCCTTGGCCGCGATCACGCCGCAGAACGGCCCGCCGTAGCTCAGGGCCACTCCAAAGCTCTGCGCCTCCATGCTGACGATGTCGGCCTCGACGGGCGGGCGAACCACGCCCAGCGAAACCGCTTCGGCAATGGAGACGATGAGCAGCGCGCCCTTGGCGTGGGCGATGGCCGCGATAGCGGGAATGTCTTCGATGACGCCGAAGAAGTTGGGACTTTGCACCAGCACGGCTGCCGTTTCTTCGGTGACGGCTGCTTCGAGAGCGGCAAGATCGACGCGGCCAGTCTCGCGCTCATAGCCAACCACTGCTGCCGGGCAGCCCTTGGTGCTTTGCGTAGGTCGCTATAACTTCGCGGTACTCGGGATGTACGGTGCGGGCGACGACAGCCTTGTGCCGGCCGGTAACGCGCACGGCCATCATCACCGCCTCGGCCGCTCCGGTCGAACCGTCGTACATGCTGGCGTTGGCCACGTCCATGCCGGTCAGCTCGGCGATCATGGTTTGAAACTCGAAGATCGCCTGCAGCGTGCCTTGAGTTATCTCCGCCTGGTAGGGCGTATAACTGGTGAGAAACTCGCCGCGCTGGACCAGCGAGTCGATGATGACCGGGCGGTAGTGGCGATAGGCTCCCGCGCCGAGGAAGCTGGCGTAGTCGGTGGCGTTCTTCTTACCGGCGGCGCGAAAATAGCTGACGATCTCGCTCTCGGCGTGCTGGCGCGGCACGGCCAGATCGCGGTCGAGCCGGTACTCGGCGGGAATGACGGCGAAGAGATCGTCGATGGAGGATGCGCCGATTTCCGCGAGCATTTGGTGGCGATCGGCGGGCGATTTGGGCAGATAGCGCATATTAGCTTCTAGCCTCTAGCTTCTAGCTGTTTGCTAGAAGCCCGTAGGGCAGGCTCATCTCCAGCCTGCATAAACAACCCAGAGTCAGTGAATGCCTCTTCAAGCCCTGAGGAAAAGCCAGCAGCTAGAAGCTAGCAGCTAGTAGCTTGCTTCTAACTCTCTTCCGCAATGAACGCCTCATACGCCGCTGCGTCGAGCAGGGCGTTGAGCTGGGCGGGGTCGGCGAGCTCGACCTTGATGATCCAGGTTTCGTGGGGCGCTTCGTTGATCTTGTCGGGCGAGGATTTCAGCTCCTCGTTGACGGCGGTGACGGTGCCGGTGACGGGCGAGAAGAGATCGCTGACAGCCTTCACGCTCTCAACCGAGCCGAAGGTGGCGCTGGCGGTGACCGGGTCGCCGACCTTGGGCATGTCCACATAGACGATGTCGCCCAGGGAGTTCTGCGCGTAGTCGGTGATGCCGATGGCGCCGATCGGGCGCGATCCATTCATGTTCGCGGGTGTAACGGTAGTTCGCGGGGTAGGCCATGGGCGTCGTCTCCTCTGTTGTATGTGTCGGTTCACGCGCCGGCGAAGGGCGCAACAAAGTAGTGTACGGCGTGGAGGAGGGGTGGGAGGCCTGTGGATTGCCGGGCCGGAAACTGGCGGCGGGGAATGGCCGCACGGCGCGGCGAGGAGAATTCGCTGAAGTCGTGGAGGCGCGTCAAAGAGACTGATAGAAGAATGCGATAGTCTGGGGCTGCTGTGACGAAACCATAGTGGACTGAAGAGAATCGAATGAAGGAACCGCAGATCCTTTGACTGCGCTGAGCGCCCAACCACCCCGGCAGGCACAAATCACCCGCTGGAGCCCCGGACACGAGCTCAACTTCGCTCGTCAGGAACAAGATCGCCGGAAGAGGCGGTTTGTAAACACAGTCAGCAAGTTGGCCACCGCTTCGCGGTGATAGCGAGTTGGCGAGTTGGCGGGTTCATTGCCGGCGCAACTTGCAAAGGCGAGTCAAGCTGCTCATGATGACCGTGAAATAGATTGACCAACCTTAGACGCAGAACACTAGAACTCTGGGAAGAAGACGACGCTGGATGGGCGCGATGACAGGAGAGACGATGGGGTTTGGAAGTGCAGAAGGGCTGGCTACGGGGCGGGGGACAGCGGCGCGAGAGAGCGGACCGGCCCTACAGATTCGCGGGCTGCGCAAGGCCTTTGGAGATGTGAAGGCGGTTGACGGCCTGGAACTGGAGGTGGCGCGGGGCAAGTGTTTTGGGTTGCTAGGACCGAATGGGGCAGGGAAGACGACGACCATTGAGATTTGCGAGGGGCTGACCGCGGCCGACGAAGGAACGGTGGAGCTGCTGGGCCTGAACTGGCGCGCGGGCGCCGGCGAGTTGCGCCAGCGAATCGGCGTGCAATTGCAGGAGACGCAGTTCCCGGACAAGCTCACGGTAGAAGAGACGCTACGGCTCTTCCGCAGCTTCTTCAGGCGCGGGATATCGGTGGACGAATCGATCGAGACGGCGCAACTGGAGGAGAAGCGGCGCTCGCGCATCGCCGCGCTGTCTGGCGGGCAGAAGCAGCGGCTGGCCATGGCTTGCGCGCTGGTGGGAGACCCGGAACTGCTGTTTCTGGACGAGCCGACGACGGGGCTCGATCCGCAGGCGCGGCGGCATCTGTGGGATCTGGTGGACCGGCTGAAGCAGGCGGGGCGGACGATCATCCTGACCACGCACTACATGGAGGAGGCGGAGCGGCTGTGCGACGGGGTGGCGATCATGGATCACGGGCGGGTTATTGCGCAGGGGATGCCCAAGGAGCTGATTGCGACACTGGGCGGGGAAGACATTGTGGAGTTTGCGGTGGGCGGCGCGAACGAATCCCCGGTCTCAGAAGCGAGACCGGGGGCACCCACCGAGGTGGATGCTGGGCAGTTGCGGGCGATCTCCGGCGTGCAGTCGCTGCATGTGGACGATGGGCTGCACCGGCTTTCGGTGAGCGAACTGCACGTGGCCGTGCCGCTGATCTTTGGCGCGTTGCGGAGCCAGGGTCTGCACTTGAGCGAGTTTCGCACTCACTCGGCAACGCTGGAGGACGTATTCGTGAAGCTGACGGGAAGGAATCTGCGCGATGAATAAGCTGGAGCTGAGCAGCCTGTATCAGTTGACGATGGTGCGCTTTCGTTTGCTCTTGCGTGAGCCGGAGGCGGTCTTCTGGATCTTCATCTTTCCGATTCTGCTGGCGGTGGGTTTGGGAATTGCCTTCCGCAACCGGCCAGCGGATGTATTGCAGGTGGGCGCTACGACGGCGCAACTGACGCGAGCGCTCGGCGCCGACCCAGGGCTGACGGCGGCGACCATGGACGAGGCGGCAGGCACTCACGCACTGGCGACGGGAGGCATTCTGCTGCTGGCGATCGACAGGCCCGACGGAGTGGCCTACAAGTTCGACGACACCAATCCCGATGCGCGGACGGCGCGCCTGCTGGCGGACCGTGCGATTCAAGCGGCTGCGGGACGGCATGATGCGGTGAGGGCCGCGAACGAACTGGTGCATGAGACGGGGTCGCGGTACATCGACTTTGCGGTGCCTGGCCTGCTGGGCATGAACCTGATGGGGTCGGCGATGTGGGGGCTTGGTTTCTCGATCGTCGAGGCAAGGCAGAAGAAGCTGCTGAAGCGGCTGGTGGCTTCGCCCATGCCGCGCTGGGAGTATCTGGCGTCGTTTCTGCTTTCGCGGCTGCTGATGCTGGTGATCGAGGTTGTGGTCTTTCTGGGCTTTGCATGGCTGGCATTCGGAGTGCCGTTCCGGGGTTCGCTGCTGGAGCTTGGAGTGTTGTGCGTGCTGACTTCGCTGGCGTTTTCAGCGCTGGGGTTGCTGGTTGCTTCGCGGGCTAGGACGATGGAAGCCGCCTCGGGACTGATGAACCTGGTGATGCTGCCGATGTGGATTCTCTCCGGCGTGTTCTTCTCGGCCACGCGCTTTCCGGCGGCGATTCAGCCATTTGTGCGGGCGCTGCCGCTGACGGCGGCCATCGATGCCATGCGCGGAAACATGCTGCAAGGAATGAACCTAGGGCAGCTAATTGCGCCGGTGGGGATACTGCTGGCGTGGCTTGTCGTGCCCTTCGCGGTCTCACTGCGAATCTTCAAATGGAGATAGGGGGAGCACGAGAAGTACGCCGAGCTGGAGTCACCAGAGAGGAAGGAATCTCAGGCTTCAACCGCGATGGCCTTTACCTATTGGAACGGCCAGCGCCCGATTCAGCCGAGCATTAGCATCGCAATCGCGGCGATCGCATTCAAGTCGATTGCTGTGGGGCGGAGATGCGGATCCTAGAGCCGACAGATTAGGTGAAGGCGGAGATTGTCGATCTCCCCAAAGGTGTCTTCGAGGGGATTCAACCCATGCGCGCAACTCTCCCCGCCTAGCGCAGACGGATGTGCCGCGCCAGACGAAGACTTTTCCACACTCGACAGCAACGGGCGCGAGCGGAACACGGCACTGTCAACCGGTCAGAGTCCATGCAAGCGCCAGAATGAGACGACTCACTCCGCGCAGCCCAGGCTGTGGCCGGAAGAGAGGAACCAAGCGGAGGCTGAATGTTGCCTGAGTTATGGGCCTCCGCCAGCCCTGTTGGCATCCGCAGCCTATTTGGCTACTTTTCCGCCGCAGCCTTTTGAGCCGCCCAGCGCCGCTTGACAGCCTCGGCGATGCGCGCCCGACCTTCAGGAGAGAGATTCCTCTTCTTTTTCTTCTCGGGTTTTGCTGCCGGCGCAACCACCGCGGCCTTCTTTGTTGGCGCCGCCACAACCTTCCGGGGCCTCCCTACTGCCTTCTTCGGCGCCGACGCGGCGCCGCCGCCCAGTAATGCGCGTGCCTGCTGCAAAAGTGCGATCTCACGATCGACCGCTGCCAGAATCTCCGAAACTCCCATTTTTCCTCCCTGATCGATGCTGCTAAGTGGTCCAATCCCTGCGCGAGCAATCCACGACGCCGCGCCGAGTCGGCCATTTGCCTTAACTTACGATACTCGACTGTTGTCTCTTTGACAAATAGTTCTTTCCATTTCACAAGTATTTTTGTGTTTCGTTCGGGAGCCGGCGAGACTTGCATGGGGAATTTGCGAGCGAGATAGCAGATTCAGATAGCTTTGTTATCGCGCTTCCTACGGCGATCCACGAGGTTGTTCCATAGCGGTTTCACCTCATCGGCCGCAGCGCACCACGATTTGCGTTCCCGGCGCGACCATCGTCCCCGGAGCGGGCGCTTGTTCGCGCACTGAGCCGTTTCCTGAAACTTGCACTTGAAGGCCCGAGGCGGCGGTCAGCTCAATAACCTTGCGCACCGGCAGTCCTATCAGCGATGGAACCTGGAGGCGTTTGGCTTCGTCGATGGTGACTGCCGTTGCCGGATTCTGTTCCTGAGTCTTCGCCTGTTGAGAGGCGGGATGCGGCGGTGTAACCGCCGCACCTGGCGCGCCGCCCATCTGGACCTTTGCGTCAACATTCGGCTTCGAGGCCGGAGTGGCGGATGCCGTGGCTGGTTGACCTGGAGTGACCGCCTGGCTTGACCCGGCGCGCAGCGGATCGTCGGCGGGCAGGTCGTTGGCAGCAGCATAGAGAGCGTCAATATTGGCGGCATCTTCGCCTCCATCGTCCTCCTTCACCGGCTTGCCGCCCTTTGAAGCCTTTGGCTGGCGCGCGTCGATGTCGTGCGGGACCGACAGGTACTCAAGCACCTGCTGTGCCACTTCGGCAAAGACCGGCGCTGAGACACTGGCGCCGTAGTATGCGCCCTTCGGGTTGTCCATGACCACGGCTACTGCTATCACCGGATTGTTAACCGGCGCGATGCCGGCAAACGAGGCCACGTGCATGGTCTTTGAGTAAGTGTGCGTGGCCGGATCGATTTTCTGCGCAGTGCCTGTCTTGCCGCCCGAGGAGTAGCCGTTCAACTGCGCCTGTTTGCCGGTGCCGAACAGCACCACGCCTTCCATCATCTTGCGCATTTGAGCGGCAGTGAGCGTGGAGAGCACCCGATGCGCGCCTGGGGGAAGCGGATTTGGCAATTCGCCCCCCGCTTTGAATGGCACAGCCTGGAGCGGCGCGGCCGGCAATGCGCTGTTGGCGGCGGCCACCGCCTGTCCCGGCATCAGCACGTGCGGCGGCAGATAGATTCCTCCGTTGGCGATGGTCGAAACCATCGAGACCAGTTGTAGCGGTGTTACCGCAATCTCCTGCCCAATGGCAATTGAACCTATCGACGACGAACCCCATTTGTTGACAGGCCGGAGCAGGCCGCGCGTTTCGCCGGGCAGCTCTGTGCCGGGGCGCGACCCGAAACCAAAGCTGCGGATGAACTCATAAAACTTGTCTGGCCCCACCTTGAGCGCCAGCTTGATGGCGGCCACGTCGCTCGATTCCTCAAGAGCCTTATGAACCGGTATGACTCCAAAGTGTTCGCCCTGGTTATCGTGAATCACGCGGCCGGCTATGGTAATTTGCCCGCCCTGGCAGTCGATCATGTCGTCCGGGGTGGTTACGCCCTGCTCCAACGCCGCCGAGTAAGCGACCAGCTTGAAGGTCGAGCCCGGCTCGTATACGTCGCTGACCGCATGATTGCGCAGAAGGGCCGGCGTGGTGCGGCGAAACTGGTTGGGGTTGAAGGTGGGGCGGATGGCCAGAGCCAGAATCTGCCCGGTATGAACGTCCTGCACCACGACCGTGCCGTTGGCGGCCTGGGTGCGCTCCATGGCGTGGTCCAGCGCCCGCTCGGCCATGAACTGAATATTCTCGTCGATGGTCAGCTCCAGGTTCTGGCCCGGCTCCGGCTCGTGTTCGGTCGATCCCAGCACCCGGCTGCGCGCATCCACGGCCGTGTACATGCGGCCTGGAACGCCGTGCAGTTGCCCCTCGAACTTCTGCTCCAGGCCCCCAAGGCCATTGTCGTCCAACGCCCACATAGCCCAGCACCTGCGCCGCAATCTCGTTGTCCGGATAGAACCGCTCGAACTCCTTCTGGAAGTAGATGCCCTTGATCCCCTTCGATGCGATCAGCTCACGCACGCGAGCCGCGACTTCCGGCTTCACCCGCCGCGCTACCCAGGCAAAGTCTTTGCCCTTGTTCAGGCGCGCGACAATCTGATCCTCGGTGGTCTCCGCATCGTCGGGGTCGGTGTGAACCAGCGCTGCCAGTGCGTGCGCGGCAACCTGGTTGTCGTCGATCTCATTGGGCACCGCGTAGATCGAGTCCGCCTGCACGGTCATGGCCAGCTCGCGCAGGTTGCGATCGTAGAGCACGCCGCGGCGCGGGGCCACCTCAAAGGTGCGCTGCTGCTGCTTCTGGGCGCGCTCAACAAACTCCTTGTGGCGCACCACCTGCAGCCAGAAAAGCCGGGCGCAAATCGCCAGTGTCCACAGCAAGAAGAAGAGGCAGATGACCCAGAAGCGCGCCCGCCTGAGCGGCAGGACGCGCCCCGCGCTGGTGCGGTTCCGGTTGGCTCGAACGCCCGGCTGCATGGGAAATTGCTCCCCTTCCAGTAGCTGCTCTTTCGCTTATCGCGGAGCGGGCGCCGGAGGAGTCGCCTGTGCAATCGATGGAGCGGCCGCATCCGGACGGCCATAGGGATGAATCACCTGGCCTGGCTGCGGCTCGGCAAGCCCGAGCTGGCGAGCTACGGAATCCACACGGCCGGGCTGCGTAAGCTGCGCCTCGGCCAGCCGCAACTGCCGGTTATCCTCCTGTAGCTGCATGAGCGCCTGCTTCTCCGTTTCCACGCGGTAGCCGCCCTCGATTGCATAGAAGTGCTGCAGTCCGTAGATCATTACCAGCGAAAAGAGAAAGGCGACAGCCACCGCAAACTGGCGCATCTGGCGCACCCGCACGGGGTCGGCCGCTTTTACCAGGCGCGAGTTATCGAAGTGTTTGGGAAAGAAGAACTCCGGCGTGCGCGCGCCCCGCCGGCGCACGGCCTGAAGGGCCAAAAGCTCGGCGTTCCGCTCGGCGACTCTCGCGCCCCAACTGCGGCCCGCTTCAAAGTAAGTTGTCGTGCATGCCGCCATGGTGTCCTCCCTGCTCCGCAGTTGTCAGTTATCAGTTATCAGTTGTCAGTTTTCAGTTGCCTAAGCTTCTCGGCTGACAACTGACAACCGATCACTGATCACTGTCTTTCCGCCGCCCTCAGCTTCGCGCTGCGCGAGCGCGGATTACGTTCCATCTCTTCTTCGCAGGCCGTTACCGGCTTCCTGGTCAAGACTTCCCATATTCCCTTGCGCGCGCCTTCGCGAAGACTGTCTTTCGCGATGCGATCTTCCAGCGAGTGAAAGCTGATGACAACCAGCCTTGCCGAGGGCTTAAGCAACTTTGGCGCGGCCTCTAGCAATGCCCGGATCTCGTCCAGCTCGCGATTCACATAGATACGGAGAGCTTGAAAGGTCCTGGTCGCCGGATGAATCCGCTCATGTTTCATTGGCGGGGCGGCTGCTGCTACAATCGGGCCAACTGCCCCGTGGTTGCAACAGGCCGCCCACGCACAATTGCTCTGGCGATTCTCCGCGACCTCCTTTCCTCTCCGTACTCGTAAATGAGGTCGGCCAGCTCGCGCTCGCTCGCCTCATTTACCACTTGTGCGGCGGTCGGTCCGCGGCGCGTATCCATGCGCATATCCAACGGCCCATCCGCCTGAAAACTGAATCCTCTGCGCGCCTCATCGAACTGCAGGCTGCTCACTCCGAAATCTGCCAGCAGGCCATCCACCCAAGACGGCTGCACGTGCTCCGCAATGGAACTGAAGGGCTCGCCCACCAGGGTCACCTGCGGCGACTGGCTGCCCAGTTCCTCGCAAACCCGGTCCAGCCTTTCCCTGGCTAGCTCCAGCGCCTCTGGATCCCTGTCAAACCCGATCAGGCGCCCCTGCGCTCCCAGCAGCCTTGCTATGCCCTCGGCGTGCCCGGCCAATCCCAGCGTGCAGTCAACATACGTGCCCCCTGCGCGCACCCGGAGAAAATCGATCGCTTCATGAAAAAGAACAGGCACATGGCGTTCATTCGACTTCGTCATGCGCTCCCCCTGGGGGGTGTTTGCGTACACCTGCTAAACGCCGTAACTCGCCCAAGAATCTTCTATCTGCGCGGTGATCGGATGCGCGTTCACACTCTCCCGCAGGGTATTCAGCGGGGTGACTCGCAGGAAACTGCCCTCGCCCGAGACCTTTACCTCCACGTCCACCATGCCCTTGCGCCGGAGCTCATCGGGAAAGAGCAACCGCCCCTGCGGGTCCATGTCCACCCGGTCGCCATACAGGCTGTCCATTGCCAGCAGAATCTTTCGCGCCGGAAGACTTCTGGGCATCTGGAGGATCTTTGCATGATGCAGCCGCCACTCCGGCATCGGATAAATCTCCGCGTCCTCGCCTTCCCGGCTGGTGATGTAGAATGCCTTGAAGTCCTTGCCGTACTTCTTGTCGATGAATGCCTTGAACTCAGCAGGCATTTTCAAGCGGCCCCGATCATCCAGCTTGGTGGTCGGATTGCCGATAAATCCGAATTGCAGATCGTCCCAGGCACCCGAGGCTCCGCCGGCAGCCTCATTTGAGGTCGCTGACTCGCCATTGGAGGTGTTTCCTGGGTTCTCGCTCACGATTGCTCTTGTCTGGGCCGCTTCTGATTGGCCCGGCCTAAGAAAAGTCCTGAATTGGCCCGTATTGGCCCACGCAGACCCAGTATCACGCAAAACACTGCCGCGTGCCAGCGGAAACTGTGGATTGCCGAAAAGAATTTTCGGGGGGCTGGAGCGCTCATAGGCGCGCCACATGCCCGAACGCAAGTAATTGAGATCTTCTAAGGATCTCACCCCACCAGTAGTGGGGGGTTACTCATTTGGTTCCCGCCATTTGGGTTGAGATTGCAGAATCAAAAACTCTGCTTCATACTGGATAGGCGAATAAATAGCGAATAGAGAGTGTTAGTTGATCGGCGGCACCTCTTTGCGCCGCTCTTTTCCACGCTCGATCACCATCTTCAACAAGTAAAGGACGACCAGGGCGTTGACCGTCAGCAGCCCGGATCTGATCCACGTCACTCGGCGCAGCACCTCGAAGATCTCCCATGGCAGAAACGAAGCGGTAATCGCCAGCGTCAGGTATTCGGCCCAGGTTTTCTCCAGATAAAGGCCAATTCCCTCAATCAGATCAAGCCCGGCATAGATAAAGACCACCGCGCCAATTCGTCGCAGCATGTGGTCGTTGACCAGCGACGACTTTTCCAGAATGAAATCGATAAAGCGCGGCTCCGAAGTGAAGTGCAGGTGTTCGGCCAGCCGCAAGAGCAGATCGCCGATGTCCTTGTGCAGCAGGCGCAGCGCGCCCACGCCGATGGCGATGAACAACAGCGCCTGGCTCAGCTTGAAGGCGGCAATCAGGATGAGCCATCGATTGCGATGAGTCAGCTTCGACGGAGACTGCGAGGGAGAATCGGTCATTATCTTGGGGAAACCTGGGCGAACCACCGCTGCGTTCGATCCGCCTGCTTCATCTTACGTCAACCGACGCGCGGCGGTTCGACCCGCGGCAAACTCCGGACCGCAATCCGGTTGCATCTTTTATTCGGCCATTCGGCGAAGGCCTCGCCCATTCAAAGCAGAATCCAGCAGAAATCGGGGGTTGAGGCCGACTCTATTCTCCCGCAACCGCGGCTTCGAGGCCCTCGGCGGCCTGTGGCCGGAAGTAGCCCCAGCCGCGCTTTGCCGCCGCCGCAATCAAAGCGGGCGACGGGTTGACAGGGAATGCATGGCGCGCCATATCGAGCATTGCCAGGTCGTGCAAAGAGTTGCCGAAGACCGCATCGGGCGCGGGCAGCCCGATCCGGGCGAGCGTGGCAGCCTTCCCCTCGCCGGTGGGCACGTCCACAATTTCGCTGGTGATCAGGTCATCGACAACGCGGACTTCGGCGGCCAGGACGCGGTCCTCGGGAATGCCAAAATCGCGCACGCCCTCGGCAACCACCCATCGGCAGGTGGAGCTGACGGCCCAAATCCCAGCTCCGGCCTGGCGCAGGGCCGCCAGCAGCGAGACCATCTCAGGGAATATGCGGGGCCGGACAAACCGCTCTACATATATAGCCGCGGCGGCGCGCAACTCCCGGTCGCGCAGGCCGGCGTATATCTGCGCCATTTCGCCGCAGATCTCCACTTCGCTCACCTTGCCGGCCTTGTATGCGCGGTAGCGGTTATCGATCCAGTCGCTAGCGGAGCGCGAGACCAGGCCCTGTTCCAGAGACCAGAAGAGGAACCCGGAGCCCGCGTCTCCGCTCCAAAGCGTTCCATCGCAGTCGAAGACCGCTACCCTGGGATTGCTATCGAGGACCAGCCGCTCGAACTGTTGGGCGGTCCACATGGGAGTTTCAATCTGCGTTGGCTTCAAGCGTTCCTCAATCGTGCTCGAATTATTCATCCATCTCTATTCTCTTCTAAAGCGGCCGGGCTTTGCACGCGCGGGAATGAAGGAAAGCCAACCGCAAGTCCTTCGACTCCGCTGCGCTTTGCTCAGGATGACAGTGCGTTAATTAGCGTAGGCGCTTCGCTGGCCTCGGCTGCGAGCCGCGCTTGCCGGTGGTTGTAACTCGCTGCGATGAATTCGCGGAAGAGCGGATGGGGCTCGAGGGGCTTGGACTTGAACTCGGGATGAAACTGGCAGCCGAGGAAGTAGGGATGGCCGGGCAGCTCGATAATCTCAACATAGGTGGCGTCGGGAGTGGCGCCGCTGATGCGCAGGCCGGCGCCGGTCAATTGCGCCTCGTACTCGCGGTTGAACTCGTAGCGATGGCGGTGGCGCTCGCTGATTTCGGTAGCTCCGCCGTAAGCATCGGAGGCCAGCGAATCCGGTTGCAGGGCGCAGGTCCACGCGCCCAGGCGCATGGTGCCGCCCATCTCTTCAACGCCCAGCAGTTCGCGCAACTTGTAGATAATGCGGTGCGGGCTGGCGGGATCGAATTCTGTGGAGTTGGCGCCTTTCAGGCCGCAGATGTTGCGGGCAAACTCGACGCAGGCGCACTGCATCCCCAGGCAAATTCCGAAGTAAGGCACTTGCTTCTCGCGGGCGTAGCGGATGGCGTTCAACATACCCTCGATGCCGCGCTTGCCGAAGCCGCCGGGAACCAGGATGCCGTCGAATCCGGCTAACTTCGACTCATAACTCCGGTCGTCGGGAGTCTTGGACTCAAGGTTCTCGGCTTCGATCCATTTCACCGACAGCTTGAGGTTCTGGGCGATCGCTCCGTGGGTGAGCGCTTCTTTGAGCGACTTATAGCTGTCCTCGTACTCCACATATTTGCCGACGATGGCGATGGAGACCTCGTCCTGGGGGTGATAGACCCGGTCGACCAGATCCCGCCAGCGGTCAAGATCGGCCTCGCGAGCCTCCTTGTGGAGATACTTGAGGATGAGCGCATCCACACCCTCCGAAGCGAAGCGAAGCGGCACCTCATAGATGGAGGGAACGTCCTCGGCGCCGATGACGGCGCGCTCTTCGACGTTGCAGAAGGCGGCGATCTTCCTCTTCATCTCGGGATCGAGAGTGCGGTCGCAGCGGCAGAGGAGGACGTCGGCCTGGATGCCGATCGAAAGCAACTCCTTGACCGAGTGCTGCGTGGGCTTGGTCTTCAATTCCTGAGCGGCGGCAATCCACGGCACCAGCGTGAGGTGGACGAAGACGGTGTTTTCGCGGCCCAGCTCCTGGCGCATCTGGCGGATGGCCTCAAGAAACGGCAGCGATTCGATGTCGCCGACCGTGCCGCCGATCTCGACGATGGTCACGTCAGCGCCGTTCGACGCCACCTTGCGCATGGCGTTCTTGATTTCGTTGGTCACGTGCGGAATGACCTGGACGGTCTTGCCCAGGTAGTCGCCGCGCCGCTCCTTCAGGATGATCTGCTCGTAGATGCGCCCGGTGGTCCAGTTGTTGTCGCGGGTGAGCGGCGCGTGGGTGAAGCGCTCGTAGTGCCCGAGGTCGAGATCGGTTTCGGCGCCGTCGTCGGTGACGAAGACCTCGCCGTGCTGGAAGGGCGACAGCGTGCCTGGATCGACGTTGAGGTAGGGGTCGAATTTCATCATGTTCACGCGCAGGCCGCGGCTCTCGAGCAAACAGCCGATGGAGGCTGCCGCCAGCCCCTTGCCTAAACTGGACACAACTCCGCCCGTCACAAAGACGTACTTTGCCGACATCGATGCAACCTCTTGACTGGATTGTTGGGATTGGACGTACCTGGTGGGCACAATCAAGTATGACAGAGTCGGGGACGGAGGGAAACAGAAAAATGCTCCGGCTGATGAAAACACGGGCATCTTGGCAAGCAACCTTATTATTTTCAATGACGTGCGGGATGAGTAGCCGAAGCCGTGGCGGGAGGTTGACCAGGCGGCAACCGGATGCGCGTGGCAGCCGGCAAGGGGTAAAGTGGAGGAGAGCGAATGATGGAGAGAATCGCGATTCTTCGGGCCGACATCACCACCCTCGACGTGGATGCGATCGTCAACGCCGCGAATAGTTCGCTGCTTGGCGGCGGAGGGGTTGACGGGGCGATACATCGGGCGGCCGGCCCGGAACTTCTCGACGAATGCCGCCTGCTCGGCGGCTGCAAGACCGGCCAGGCGAAGCTCACCAAGGGCTATCGCCTCCCCGCCAGATACATCATCCATACCGTCGGCCCGGTTTGGAACGGCGGAGACCGCGGCGAGCGCGAGCTGCTGGCGAGTTGCTATGCTGCCTGTCTTGCGATTGCGCGAAACAACGGCCTGCGGAGTCTTGCCTTCCCGGCCATCAGTTGCGGCATTTACCGGTTCCCTGTCAATCTAGCGGTGGAAATTGCGATGCGGGAAACGGTGGCGGAGCTGGCCGCGAATCAGCAGATTGAAAAGGTGATCTTTGCCTGTTTTGACCAGGCGGTCTATGCGTCTTACCGGCGGGTTTTTCAGCAGCTTTCGAAGGCGCAGGAAATCTCTCGATAACCACGGCTGTGAAATTGATGGGGCATGCCGCGCGGCTTGCCCCATTCTTCTGTCCGTTAGAAGTTCAGCGTGATCTTCGCTGTCAGCGCTCGCGGAGTTACATAGTGCGTCCCGCTGAAGGTGGACAGGAAGTTATAAAGCGCGTACTTGTCGGTGACATTCACGGCGGTCAGGTTCAGGTTCACTTTGTAGCGCTCCTTGTGGAAGATGTTGTCTTGCCCGACCGAGGCGTCGAAGAGGCTGCGCGGGGCGATGCGCGGCGGGTTGCGATCGTCGTTTTCCGTGCCCGGCGCTGGAATCGAGATCAGCGAGGATGTGTACTGCGAAGGCAGGCAGGACTGGAAGCCGGAGGTGACTGTCGCCCGCACGCCGTTGCAGGCGATGCCGGACTGCGAATTGCTGATCGTAGGAGAGGCCGCTCAGATCCACGGGCGTTGCGGCGTTGGCGGCAAAGGGCATGGCCCCGGCAACCTGGCCGGAGTCATTGCGCCAGCTCCATCCCGCCCAGGCTCCGCTCAGCAGCCCACGCCTGGCGAATTGATACTGCACGTGCGTGGTCTGGTTGAACCTCTCGTCGTGGTCGATGCGGAAGGCCTGGCCCGCGGTGGTGGCCGGCACGGTGCCCAGTCCGCCCACCTGCGGCGAGAAGAATCGTGCCGCCACGCTGGACATGACCAATTCGGCTGAAAAGCCGTGGAAGGCGGGCACGGTGGCGTTCAAGGCAAAGCCGGGAATCTTGGAGTTATGCCAGTCGATGGGGAAGGTAATGGGCGTGTTACCCAGCACGCTGAAGTCGAAGCTGTTGTGGGTGTACTTCCAGATGTATTCGCCGCCCACGACCAGGTGGCGGCCGAAGGCCTGCTGCAGGCCGGCATGAAACTCGTTGCGGTAGCCAGGCGGCAGCGACGCGGTAACGCAGGGCACAAGGCCCTGGATCACCGCATAGCCGCAGCCCTCGCTGGAAAGGATCAGATTCTCGTTGAATGGCGTCTCAAGCGTGCGCGCATACGAGGCGCGGAGGACGGTGCTGGACGGCTTGACATGGTAACTCAGGCCGACGCGCGGCTCGGCCTGCCTGGCTACGGTAAGCCCGTTATAAATGTCGCCGCGAATGCCCACATTGAAGGCCCAGTTGCCGGCGGTGATCGCGTCTTGAATGTAGAGCGCCAGTTCCTTGACGTCCGTGCGGCCGCGGAAGAGAAAAAGCGCGGTTGCGGCTGTGGGCCTGGTCAGATCGTACGGCGTCAGCAGCGGGTTGTAGTTCAGGTTGATGCCGTAAGAATTTGCCGCACACTGCCCGACGGATGTAATCGGGGGCGATACGACCGGGTTTCCATCGGCATCGATGCAGGGGGCGTTGAGTGTGGGATCGACGATGCCCAACCCATCGCTTTCGCGCAGCAGCGTCTGATCGTATGCGACGCCGCCCTTGGCGTTCTGCGCGCCGCGGCTCCAGGAGAGGTCGGAGTGGACGCCGAGGTTGGCAAGGCTGCGGGTCTGGGAAACGGTCTCGCGCTGCAGGTCGGCCGGCCCCAGGTCGGAGAGGGGATTGCCGCTGGGAAGTAGTCGAACTGGTCTTTGCGCACAAACGCGCCGGAATTCAGTACGGCATCCGCGTTCACTACGTGGGTCCAGGTGGGCGAGACGTTGAAGGTGCTGATCTTCGACCGCTGGTCCGTCTCCGGCAAAGAGCCCGAAGCCAGCGAACTGTTGAACTGCGCGGGGTTCAGGTTGTCGTAGCTATTGGGAGTCTGGAACCAGGAACGCGTGTAGCCCAGGTTCAACTGCACGGTGTCGCTCTGACTGAATGCGGTAATCGGCGCGGTTGAAGACGTTGGTCTCGTTGCCGCGATCATGAAACGCCTTGAACTCCGGTGGATCGAGAAAGCGGCCGGTGTCAAGGAAGTTTGCCGGCGATGAAATTCGCCTGCCTTCTTGCTGCCTGCGGCCAGGTTGAAGCCGCGCGTTCGACGGAGCCAAAGGAGCCATAGGACGAGTAGACGTTGCCGGTGGGCCTGGGAGTGTCGAGGCCGGAGCGCGTGGTTACCTTGATCACCACGCTGGTCTTGTCGCCGAACTCGGCCGGCGGCGCGCCGCTGATCACTTCAAGCGATTGCACGGAATCAAGCGGAATCTGGTTTGAAAAGACCTTGCTCTGCTGGTCGGTAATCGACTGGCCGTCAACGGAAAAGGAGTTTTCCGCGTGGTCGCCGAGGCCGTGCATCTGCCCGTCGGAGTCGGCGGAGATGCCAGGCGTGGACTGCGTGACGAGCGAACTGAAGCCCGAGGACTCGCTTTCCATGGGCAGCTTGTCCATCAGCTCGCGGTCCACATCGGTGTGGAAGGTGGAGTCGGTTTCGACCAGGTCGCCGCCCGCCTCGACGGTGACAGTGGAGTCGGCAGTTGCGATCTGCAGGATCAGCTTGAGGTTGATGCCGACCGTCGAACGAATCTCAGTGGACTGGATCAACGAAGCAAACCCCGGCGCGGAGACGGCGATCCGATAGGGGTTGAAGGGGATGTTCGAGAAGACAAATTGCCCGGTCTGGTCGGTGAGCACGGTTCGATTGAAGCCGCTGGTGGCGTTGCTCAAACTGACCGTCGCGTTGGGGATCACTGCTCCCGAGGGATCGGTGACGGTGCCGCGCACAGCGCCGGCGTTGCCGCTCTGGGCCGGTGCGGCAAGCGCCGCGCAGATCAAGGCGACAGCGGGAAGAATGCGAAAGATCGTGCCGCGAATAAACGGCATTGGGTGCCTCCTGAGATTGGTTGACGACTGCCTACGTCAGGCGGCGGAGGGGAAGTCCGTAGCGCCCGAGAAACTCTGGAGCATCGTTTCCGGCTTCGAAGAAGCTGACGCCCTCGCCTCGCATTAGCGATGGCGGGTTCAAGGCTGGCCTGGCGAACGCGTACAAAGAATCCGGAACGATGGATTAGCAGCCGGCTGGAGGCGGGCGAATGAAGAGCTGCGGATGCCAGTATCGGATAACAGTCTGCGGCTCAAAAACCGAGGCGGAGGCCTCGACCTGTACCAGCAGGATCACCGCGGCTACGACCGCAACCGGCGCCGCCGTATGCATGGCAATGCAGAGCGGGCAGTGGTCGGCATCGCTGTCAAGAGGATGCACGTGCGCCACCTGCACCACGGCAAGCAGCGCCAACAGGACCAGGCACACCAAGATGGCCAACGGCAAAGCGCCTAGCTTTGCGCGGCCTCTCCCGCGGGAATCTGCCTGAAATCCTGTCAACAAAGACACCCCTGAAACAAGAATACACACAATTGGATGCGCGCGAGTCGGGCGGGGTTACAGGAACTGCCATCCTTTGACCTTTGCGGGGGCGGCAAACGCAGCCTCGCTCCGATCGTCTAAACTGTGGGGCGATGGCTCATCTCCTTCCTTTGCGGCGTTTGGCGGCGGCATTGCTGGGAATTCTGCTGATTGCGGGCTCCACTGCGGCGGCACAGACCCAGACGCCGCGTCCTCTGAAGCCCGAAGTTCCCGGCATGGGCACGAACCACCGGCTGATCCTCAAAGACGGCACCTATCAAATCGTCCGGAAATACGAAATCGTCGGCGACCGCGTGCGCTACATCAGTGTGGAGCGTGGCGGCGATTGGGAAGAGCTGCCCGCCGATCTGGTGGACTGGGAGGCAACGCGCCGGTGGGAGCGGGACCACACGGCGGCTCCTGTGGAAGAGGCGCCCTCGCCGGCGATGAAGGAAGCTGCGGAGATCGACAAAGAAGAAGCTGCCGAGCGCAACGAGCAGCAGGCCCGCATGCCGGAGGTAGCCAAAGGGCTGGAGCTGCCGGACGAGGACGGCGTGTTTGCGCTGGATACGTTTCAGGGCACGCCGGAACTCGTCGAGTTGCTGCCTAGCGAGCTGACTGCAAATGCCAAGACGAAGCACGGCCTGAGCACGCTGAAACCCTTGGCGGGAGCGAAGGCGAACCTGGAACTGGAGGGCGCGCACGCGAAGGTCCATCTGCATGTGAACGATCCGGCCATCTATCTCTCGCTCAACGCCCGCTCCGATGCCGAGCAGGTGGCATCGCACGCCATGACGGTGGACACCGGCGGCGCCAAGGGCGTGGCCAGCCGCAAGCATGGCGCGCATTCGGCCGCTTCTGGCTTCGCGATTGTTCACGTGGACGAGCGCAACGCCGTGCGCATCGTGGGCGCCATCCACATGAGCCCAAGCGGGACGGTAACTCAGAACGAAGACGTAATTCCCGCCAAGGTTGAGGTGCTGCCCGGCAAGCACTGGCTCAAGATCGCGCCCGACAAGCCTCTGCTGATCGGAGAGTACGCGCTGGTGGAGATCATTTCGGCTTCGGATATCAACCAGTCGGTATGGGATTTTCGCGTGGACCCGCAGTTGGGAGACAATGAGGGGTCGATTGGGCCGATCTTCAAGTAAGTCAGCGAGTCGTTGCCGTGCTACAGGGTCGAAGATGGACGATGTTATTGAGATTCCACGGGCCGAAGGCCCAGCTAAGACACGAATGAAGCTGTGCCCTGACACTAGATGGACCTGCGCACAGGTTCCCAAGATCGGCGCCTGAATCAAAACAGAGACGGACGGGCCGATCCTCCGAGGAGGGAATTGCTGAGATTGGCAGTGGTGTGGGTGCCTTCGTGGCCGCCCCAGCCATAGACCAGATAGACAACCGGCAGCCCGCCGGCGTGAACCGTGAGGCCGGCCGAGAGGGTGTGGCGCAGATGGTTGAAGTAGATGTCGTCGCGGCGAAGTCCGACTTTCCCTTGATCGACGGCGAAGAAGGCTCCTACAGGGAGTTTGCCCAGGGAGTGCTCGAAGCTCCCGTGGAGCAGCAGCAAGTCGGGGCCGCGGAAGCGATAGTCCGGATAACTTGCGAGTGCCGCGGTTCCGTCGATGTCGGATCCTCCAAGAGTAGGTGACAGGTAGAACGGGACCGCGCTGCCGGCCTTGGCGAAGGATTCGGAAAGGAAGAGACGCAGCGAAATCGATCCCTCGAGGTTTTCCGTGGTCGAGACAATCGGACAGGGGCGAGCCGGATCGATCTTGGCCGCTGCCGCGCGCTTCAGGGAGATGTTCTTCGCCGCGGAACTCCCGGTGCAATCGTCGGGGCCGTTGTAACCGAGATTTGTGGCCCGACTTTTGTAATACTTGTTTCCGAGCTTAGGGCCCACAATGCGATAGAGAGGAATCTCGTGGCTGAAGTCGGCATTGAAGCGGCGGAAGGAATAGGCTGAGTCGCCGGGAGCGACGTACTGCTGGAACTGAAGCAAGTAGTTGAGGCGCACCAGATCGTTAAAGAGAGCGGGCTCGATGCGCAGACCCTCGGAAGGCTGAAGATAGGCCGGCTGGTAGGTAAGACCGGGGGCCGTGGCTTCGTTGAAGAGCGACCCGATGGATGGAATTAAGGCGTCGGTCCCAGGACGAAGCGATGGAAAGCGGCCGTTCATTTCGCCAACGAGAGACAACCTGGCCGGGGCGAGCACACCCTTCACTCCGACAATGGCGCTGACGCCGGTGATGTTCTCAGTGAACCCATAGGTGGTATGGTTCGGGGGCAAGGTATTGGGCCCCAGGCCAAAGTAATCTACGCGGTTCAACGAGTCGGTCTCGGAGTAGAGGTTGAACAAAGGGGCGGCGCCGAAGAACGGCGCGCTGCTGCGTTTGGCATCGGAGCCCGTCCCTGGCAGGTTCTCCTGTAGTTTTCCGCCGGAGAGGCGATAGGCCTTCATATATGCGCCGGCCTGCCAGGAACCGCTCGTAGCGGCTCCGGCGTCCACGTTCCAGTTAAGACGCCACTCGTCGGCCAAGTTCTTATGCTCGACGAAAGCCAAGCCAAAACTCGTGCCGTTCTGAGGGGCCAAGCCGCCGGTTGCGATGTGCAGCGGCTGCCCGGTGACGAGTGTCTGGCCGCAGTCGGTGAGATTGCCAAAACCGAACTTCCCGCAGGACGCGGCCAGAGACTCGCCCTCGACGCGGAAGTCGCGATGCAGGCGGGTCTCATTTTGGACGGTGCTCTGCGATAGCGCCGGCAACGCGGGCAGCAGTATCAGAAGCCGTGCCGTTCGCCTTGCCATCCTGCCTGCTTTTGTCAGAATCATTATTTGGTCTCCTTTTGCGTGGAGTCCTTCTTCCTGGAAGCAGGGGCAGGCAAGACTTTGGTATCCGCGCCGGCAGCGATAGCGATTCCCTCGACCGGCTTGGGACGGGCGCCACGCCGAGTACCGACGAGTCGAATTCCGGAGGCTGCTTGTTGGCTGGATGACGGAACTGCAACTGGCTGCCCACGAAGGAGGGCGGTCATGGCGGCGATGTAGAGCGCGGCCTCGCCCTCGGTGCCGATTTCATGCTGAGGGATGGCCCGGCGCTGGCCGGCGGAGAGTTTCTGCTCGAGATGCTTGAAGTGATTCACCTGCGCCCGTATCAGGTCGGAGACGCGGCGATCCTTGTTGAAGGCTTCTGCCGGGGTATGAGGCACTCGAATCGGTTCCATGCGTATCTCCTCGAATATCAGTCGGAAAATGTCGGGCAGTCGTCATCGGCTCGCATGGCGGGAAGAGCGATGTTTCCAAGGAAGGTGTTGGCGGCAATCTCGCGCGGGGAACGGGCAGCGTAGTTGCCCAAGAAATGCTGGGTTATTGTGGCCGGAATCGAGGCGTGCTCGTAGACATCGTCGATGACGCTGCCCCGCGCCACCCACGGAGAAACGAGGATGGCGGGAACACGCACACCGAGCCGGTCAAAGTGGAAAGGATCGGGCGTGCCGGTGGCGCTGGGCTGGGCCACAAAACCATCGGGCAAGCAGGACGGCGGCGGGACGTGGTCGAAGGTGCCGCCGTGCTCGTCGTAAACGATCAGCAGGGCCGTGTTGGGCCACAGATTGGGGTTCTTTCGAATCGCGTTGTACACCGAGGCGATGTACTGTTCGCCGGCCCGCACATCGTGGTCCGGGTGCTGGTCAGACGCAATTAACTCGCCCGATCCGTCGGGCGCGTCGTGATCGGTGTAATTGGGCTCGATGAAGCAATAATCCGGGAGCAGGTTCCGGTCGCAGTCGCGGAGAAAGTCCTGGAAGGCGCCGAAGAGCGTGGGCTGATTCTGGAGCAGGTTGACAACTTCGAGCGAGGAACTGGCTTCGTCGTAGTAATAGAGCTTGGCGGTGTGTCCGCCAGCTACCAGCCGCTCATAGATGCTCAGATACTGCTTGTTCCAGTAAAAGACGTCCATGCTCACCTGGCCGAAGGAGGTTCCATAGTGCGCAAAGGCCCGGTTGCAGAGAGTTGGGCCGGGAATCGATGAAAACCAGCGGTTGAACACGGCAAACTCCGTTGCCAGCCCCGTGAGCACAGGAAGCATTTGCCGGGGGAAGTAATTCATGATCAGGTGCGAGTGGGCGACGTTGAACTGCTGGTTGAAGTAACTCTTCACAAAGCCCTGCATGTTGGCCTGGCGGTTGGGATCTTGAGCCGTTGTGAGACCGCCGAAGATCTGCATGTCGACGGCGGGAAAGTGATGGTCGGGATCGGGATCGAGCTGGCTTTGATAAGCAGCATTGGGTGCAACAGAGACCGGAACCCCGGTTGAATCGGGATTGGTCTCGTTGCCTGTCAGTCCGTCGATGGCGGGATTTACCGCCTTCAGCGATCCCAGCATGTGGTCGAAGGACCGGTTCTCCATCATGAGCACAACGATGTGTTTCAAGGCGTCGAGGCCTGGAGGCATTGAGGTTCACTCTCCTTCCCGCGCGACTCTAATCCGGTCTTGGCGCATCGGTGCGCGTACCGAATCCGAGTTCGTTGCGGGACTGCAATTCGCTTCAAAGAAACGCTATGTGAATTTGGTTGGCATCACCGGCCGGAATCTGGGGAAACGGCCTTCGACGCCGCGTGCCTGGTTAATGCATAGTGCCACAAGGCCTTTGACCGTTTCAACAAGAATCTGCCACTCGAATTGTCAAGCTGCTCATGAAAACAAATGGCTTGAGATCACGCGAAGATACGCAATGGTGTTTCCAATGGCATTATGGTATTCATGAATACCACTGTGGAGATCGACAAGGCTGGCCGGATCGTGGTTCCCAAGAAACCGCGCGATGCCTTGCACCTGGTTCCAGGCACTCGGCTCCAGATAGAACGCAACGGTGACCGGTTGACGCTGGAGCCGGCTTTCTCCGAGCCCCAGGTGATCCTGAAGGACGGAATGTGGGTCATCTCCGGCCGCTCAACGGTGGATATCGATATTCCCGATCTGATTCGGCAGGGTTATGCCGAGTGCGCAAGGCGGGTCATGGAAGGCAGCCGGCTGGAGTGAAGGCGTTTTTCGAGACATCCGTGCTGGTGGCTGCCGTGTGGGAGGCCGACAGCCGTCATGATGTCAGCCGCAGATTGCCGATGCAATTCGCTCCTCAAGAGGCGTCTTGCGCCGCGCACACGCTGGCCGAACTTTATGCCTCCCTAACCGGCATGAGACCACCCCACAGGATCAGGCCGGAGCAGGCCGCCCTGGTCCTCGATCACTTCAGAACCACGCTCGATTGCGTCACTTTGACCGGCGATGAAGTCTTCCAGACGATCCGGCACACGGCGGCCCTGAAGCTGCGCCGTGTGATCATCTACGACGCATTGCTTCTGGCTTGCGCCCGCAAGGTCGAGGCCGAGCGAATCTACACTTGGAACGTGAGACATTTCCAGATGGTGGCGCCTGATTTGGCTGAGCGGATCATGACGCCGTAAGTAATTCGGCCTTGGATTGTCTCAAGCTCATCTTCTACAGTTAGCGGCGCAGAGCGGCTGTAACTCCTTGATTTTATTAGAGGCGCTGGGCAAATCGGCGAAAACATAGTGTCACGTACTATTCCGATAAATGGGGTATATATAATGCATATCTGGATATTGTTGCGCTATGATGGTGACACGGCGAGGTCAACTTGTTCGTTCGCACGCAAACCAACGGTTCCCGGACTTATCTGCTCATCGTGGATAACGAGTGGGTGGACGGCAAGGTCAAGCAACGCGTTCTGCATCGACTCGGGCGCCTCGATGAGTTGCTCGCCAGCGGCCAGCTCGACGCGCTGGTCCAGTCGCTGGGGCGGTTTTCAGAGAAGCTCGCCGTCCTCGGCGCCCATGCACGCGGGGAGAGCATTGCCACGCGCAGCGCCAGGATCGGGCCCGCCCTGATCTTCGAACGGCTCTGGCAAGCCTGCTCGATCGATAAAGTCCTGAGCGCCTTGCTCGATGGCCGGCGCTTTGAGTTTTCCGTTGAGCGGGCCATCTTCCTCACCGTGTTGCATCGGCTCTTTGCACCTGGAAGCGACCGTGCAGCCGAGAAGTGGAAGGACGACTACGCAATGGAAGGCGTCGCCGATCTGGAGTTACAGCACCTCTACCGGGCCATGGCCTGGCTGGGAGAGGTTCTTCCCCAGGCCGAGCAGGATGGAGCTACGCCTTTCGCTCCCCGCACCAACAAAGATCTCATCGAGGAATCGCTGTTTCAGCGGCGGCGCGACCTGTTCAGCGACCTGGACATCGTGTTCTTCGACACCACGTCGATCTACTTCGAGGGTCAGGGAGGCGAGACCATCGGCCGGCATGGACACTCGAAGGATCATCGTCCCGACCTGAAGCAGATGGTGGTGGGCATGGTGCTGGACCGCAAGGGAAATCCGGTGTGCAGCGAGTTATGGCCGGGCAACACGGCCGACGTGAAGAGCCTGGTTCCCATCGTGGAGCGGTTGCGGAGCCGGTTCGGCATCGCATCGGTTTGCATCGTTGCCGACCGGGGGATGATAAGTGCCGAGACTCTGGCGGAAGTGGAGTTACGCCAGTGGAGTTACATTCTGGGCGTGCGCATGAGAAGCTCGACCGAGGCCAAAGCGGTGGTGGCGCGCGCCGGGCGCTATGCCGAGGTGCATCCCAAGAGCGATGACCGCGACGACCCTTCGCCGTTGAAGGTGAAAGAAGTCTGGGTCGAGGATGCACGCCGCTATGTGGTGTGCCTGAACGAGGATCAAGCCAGCAAGGATCGCCACGACCGCGAAGCCGTGGTGGCCGCACTGCGCGACGCGTTGCGCCAGGGCGATAAGTCGCTGGTGGGTAACAAGGGATATCGCAAATACTTGCGCGCCGGCGGCAAGCAGTTCGCCGTGGACGAGGAGAAGATCCAGGAGGAAGCGCGCTACGACGGCAAGTGGGTCCTGACGACCAATACTGACTTGCCGGCGGCCGAGGTGGCGCTGAAGTACAAGCAACTGTGGATGGTGGAAGATGTCTTCCGGTCGATGAAGTCGCTGCTGGATACCCGGCCGATCTATCACAAGTGCGACGAGACGATACGCGGGCATGTGTTCTGTTCGTTCCTGGCGCTGCTGTTGCGCCAAGAACTGGAAGAGTGCCTGGCGCGCCGGGAGTGGAAGCTGGAATGGGCTGACGTGATCCGCGATTTGGACAACCTGGTTGAGATGGAAGTCTCGATCGGCGGCAAGGAGTACGTCTTTCGTGGTCAGAGTTCCGGCGTAGCGGGCAAGGTCTTCCAAGCCTGCGGTGTGGCCCTGCCACCGGTGCTGCGGTCATGCTGAACCCGTCTGCAGTTCGGTGTGGATGGAGAGAAAGCGTGTCACTAGGCCATTTTCAAAATTGCAACCTATTGAAAATGGACCACTTCCGAAATCATGGTGTAGAAGATGAGTCAAGGCATCCCACCCTGGCGCTGGCCTTGAGCGTGGCCGCGTAGGTTTGCGTTCTCGAAAGCTACACAACATTGGGAGTGTGAGACCGCCGCCTGGGCCTTGACTGGCCCTAGTTTTTGGTCTCTTCCAGGGTGGAAAGAAGATCACGACTGCCATGCACGACACGTTCGATTCGAACCGCATCATGCCGTATGCGAAAGAGAATCACATAACTGCCAACTACGGCCATTCGAGCTTCCGCGCCGATTTCGGGGTGTAGGCGATAAATCCGGGGTTGTTCGGCGATCACCTTCATTCGCGCTCGAAGCAGGCGAAGCAATCGCGCTGCATGGCGCGGGCTATCCTGGGCGATGTAATCCACGATCTCTTCCAGGTCTGCGGGCACACAAGGGGATAACCGGAGGCGCATTAGCGGCCTGTTTCCTCGGCAAGGCGATTCAGTTTGCTTTCCAAGCGATCGAAGACCGGCTCCGGATCAAGCCCTTCGGACTCATCGGCAACGGCCTCGTGCCAGGCCTTGCGCAAGTGAGAGAGGCTTTGCTCCCGGAGATTGCGTTTGTGCGTCCAGTCTCGCAGGGCGTCGCGGATGACCTCGCTATTAGAGGAGTATTCGCCAACGTCAACGGCGCGGCGAACCAGGGCCGCCATTTCAGCCGGGAGCGCGATGCTCAGTTTCTCGATAGTGGGCATGCGGTATACCTCAGTAGCAACAAATACTACCATATTCCGCTCCAACCTACCAGATGCGCCGTACGCCGAACTGGTCGAGTTGCGGGTCGGGGCTGAGGACGGGAACGTCCATCGCCAGCGCCTGGGCGGCGATCATGCGGTCGAAGGGGTCTTTGTGCTCGGCAGTCAGGCGGCCGGCACGCAGCGCGGACTCGGTGTCGATGGCGAGCAGCGTATAACCGGCCTCTTTCATCACAGCGAGGTAGTCCCGCTCCAGTTTCTCCGCGCCGGGTAGTTTTCCCAGGCGCACCTTGGTCGCAATCTCCCACGCCGAGGCTGCCGAGACCAGAATGACGTTGCTCTCGTCAGCCAGCGTCTCGCGGGCTTGATGGCCGAGGGCGGCTGGAGACATGGTCGCCCAGATGACGGCACAGGAGTCGAGCAGAACCTTCACTCGCCGCCCCCATTCCACAAGCGAAGCTCGTCTTCGGGCAGCGGTTCGAAGAACTTCTCGGAGAGGACGAATCCCGGGGTCTCCAGCGCGCCAAGCCTCTTCTTCTTGACAGGATGGATGGCTTCGAGGCGAGCCACCGGAGTCTTCTCCCGCCCGGAGGTGATGGTCACCGCTTCGCCCTTCTGCGCCTGCTTGACGAGGTTCGAAAGGTTGGTTTTTGCCTCAAATATGGTTGCTGAAATCATCGCCGTCTCCATCCTGCTAATATAGCTTAACCAACCTTGGCTAAGATTTCAACTCGGAAGGTCTTTTTGATGGGGCAGGTTGGGATTCATTGTTTCCGACCCTTGCGCCAGAAAAAACGCGCAGGGATGGGGGATCCGGCGGTTGAAGTTCTCATTTTGACGGTTTTGCGTTGGCCCTTCGAGCGGTCTCAAGGTTCTGTAATATTTGCTCATCTTGGAGAAGAGAAAACGAGTACCATGCGTTATTGGTATCCATGCACGTGAACTCTGGACGTTCATTAGCTAGACCTAACTTGCTCAGTGTTTTGTATCTTGCTTCGAATGCGCACAAGTCAGCCATCTGAAGGGCTAACACTTCCTTGTCGCTGGCGTGCGCGATGGTTCCTAGGCGTGGCTCAATCAGTGGGTCATTGCGAAGTGCCTGGTAAGACTCTTCGGCCTCTCTCCAGTTGCTATGATCGTCAAACACAAAGGCTATCTGCGTGGAAGCGCTCTCTGGCCAATCCGCATTCACCAAAGAGATACAATTGATGATGAACTGCCGGAATGCGTAGATATAGCAGTCTGCGGTGCCAAAATGCTGCTCGGCGTCTGGTTGCTCTCTAAGAACCTTCCGGAATGCTTCTATGTCAAGGCTCATCCCGATCCCGCCAAGATGTGCGTCGGAGATTATCTTGCCTAGGTCGTATCTGACGCCCTCCTCGAACGCCCGTGCAGCCCGAGGCACCATCATCAATCGCCGCGAATCAAATTGTCCATTCAGACTCTCAGCTTCGCTGGCCTTGAAGTAGCCGAGGTTCTTCTGACGGAGATACACCCCCCACCTGCTTTGTGGTTCATCGAACATGAGGGGAAACCCCATAAATCCACCCACAGTGAACACAGTTTTGCGTTCCTTGTCGGCGCTATCATCTGCATAAACAGCAAGAATCACCAATGGTCCTTTCTGCCCCACTCGAACTGCCCGGACAACTCTATCGCCTTCCAGTTGCGTCTTCCTTCATCATCTGATCGATCAGTCCATGCCGCCTCAGAAAACCAAAATACCTATCAGCAATGACGTTACTATAGAAGTTTCCGGCCTGGTGGTACGGCTCCATCGCAACTACGTCCGCGCATTGGTACATCTCATTCATTCGTTGCTTCAATTGTGGAATGGTGAGGAGGGCGATGCCTGTGCGATTGGGTACGCGATCTTGGATGTGCCTCGTTTCCGCTTCGTTATATTCGGTCTGAGCATGGTCTGAGCCCCATACCGCCTGATCGGCCCTGCATTGTTCTGCCGTCGGTGCATGATCTTGAGAAAAACAGGGAAGCGCAAAAAGGACTAAAGCCGCGGCCCAAAAACACCCCGCCACCATTCCTACTCGATTTGTCATAGTCACCCACCTCCGTAACACCTTGACACCTAGTTAAGGCACTTCAACTCGCCGCGTTCCCTACTCCCGCACGCCGATCCCCAGCGCCTTCATCTTGCGGTAGAGGTGGCTGCGCTCCAGGCCCAGCAGTTCGGCGGCGTGGCTGATGTTGTTGCGGGCTTCCTCGATCTTCTTGAGGATGTATTCGCGCTCATAGGCGTCGCGAGCCTGTTGCAAGCTGGAGAACTCCTCAGTAGAGCGGGTGCCGGCCTTGTGGGTGAGCGGCGGCAGGTGCTTGCGCTCGATGCGCAGGGTGCGGGGATTGAGGATGAGGACGCGCTCGATCACATTCTTCAGCTCGCGCACATTGCCGGGCCAGTGGTACTGGGCCAGGGTCTCCAGCGCCTCTTCGCCGATCTCCATGCGCGGGCGGCCATACTGGCGGCCAAACTCGACGAGGAACTCGCGGGCGAGCAGGGGAATATCCTGCTTGCGCTCGCGCAGCGGCGGCACGAAAAACGGGACCACATTGAGCCGGTAGAAGAGATCCTCGCGAAAGTTGCCCTTGGCGATCTCTTCTTCGAGGTCCTTGTTGGTGGAGGCGATCAGGCGCACATCGACGCGCAGGGGCTGCGTGCCACCGACGGGCGTGAAGAGCTGGTCGTCGAGCGCGGAGAGGACTTTGGCCTGGGTCTTGAGGCTCATGTCGCCCACTTCGTCGAGGAAGAGCGTGCCTCCGTCGGCGCGCTCGAGGGTGCCGCGCTGCTCGGGCGGGCCGCCCGGCTGCGCGCCGTGCCGGTAGCCGAAGAGCTCGGCCTCAATGAGGGCCTCGGGAATGGCGGCGCAGTTCAGCTCGACGAAGACGCGATCGCGGCGCAGGCTCTCGGCGTGAATGGCGCGGGCAATCAGTTCCTTGCCGGTGCCCGACTCGCCGTAGATGAGCACCCGGCCGTTGGTGGGCGCCATCAGGCGAATCTGCTGGCGCAGCGCCTTGACCGGGACGCTGTCGCCGGTGAGCACCGATCCGGCGTTGAACTGGCGCTTGAATTCCAGGTTTTCAGTGCGCAGGCGGCGCGCTTCGACGGCGTTCTTGAGCACGATGAGGGTGCGATCGAGCGAGAGCGGCTTCTCAAGGAAGTCGTATGCGCCCAGCTTGGTGGCCTTACGGCGGCCTCGATGGTGCCGTGGCCGCTGATGATGACCACCTCCGGCCGCGTCTCGGCGGCCATTGGTGGATATCGGCGAGCACGTCGAGGCCGTCGCGGTCAGGGAGCCAGATATCGAGCAGGACCACGTCATAGGGCGCGTCCTGGATGAGCACGATGGCCTCGGCGGCGGTGGCGGCGCTGGCCACGCCGTAGCCCTCTTCGCGCAGAATCTCTTCCAGGGAGGTGCGAATCTCCGCTTCGTCGTCCACCACCAGAATGTGATTCATGAAGGCAATCCCTTCATCGGGGCGGCCGCGGCCGCTTCGAGCGCAGGCTGAGCAGCAGGCGCAAAGCCCTGCTCCATCAGGGGCAGGCGCAGCAGAAAGCGCGCGCCCTTGGGGCTGTTGGACTCGGCGCGGAGGCTGCCGCCATGTTCCTGCACGATCTTGGCCGCGATCGAAAGGCCCAGACCGGTGCCGCGATGCTTGGTGGAGTAGAAGGGCAAGAAAAGCCGCTCGCGAATCTCGTCGGTCAGGCCGTGGCCGGTGTCGGAGACGGCGATCTCGACTGCCGCGCCATCTTCGCTGAGCGAACTGTGAATGCCGAGCACGCGCAGCAGGCTGCCCTGCATGGCCTCGGCGGCATTGTCGATCAGGTTGGCAAGGGCGCGGCGAATGGCTTCCGGATCGGCCAGCACCGTGGGCAAATCCGGCTCCAGATCCAGCTCGACGGTGATGCCGTCGAGCCGGCCGGCAAACATCGCCAGCGCCTCTTCCGCCACCTGGTTCATGTCGCAGGCCCGCGGCTGCGGCGCGGGAAACTGCGCCAGCGCCGAGAACTGGTCGACCAGCGTGCGCAATGTGCCCACGCAGCCCAGAATCACCTCGCTGCACTTGCGGATCACGTTCGAGCGAGTCCGGCTGTCCGCGGTCCAGATGCCTGGCGATGCGCTCGGCAGAGAGGGCGATCGGCGTGAGCGGGTTCTTGATCTCGTGGGCCACCCGCTGCGCCACTTCTTTCCATGCCAACTGGCGCTGCGCGCGCAAGAGCTCGGTCGTGTCTTCCACCACCAGCACGGTTCCAGCCTGCCCCTTGGTCAACTCAAGGCGCGCGCTGGTGATGGCGAGATGGATGGTGCGGCCGCGGGCCTGGAAATCAATCTCAGTGGAGGCGGCGCCCATGCGCTGGCCGCGCCGGATGACGCCCGCCAGATCCTCCGCGCACTCGGCGGGCAGCAGCGCATCGATGCGCTCCCCGGCCAGGCTCACGTCTTCGCGTCTGCCCATCAGCGCGGCAAAGGCGCGATTCGATTGCAGCACGAAGCCCGCACCATCCAGCGTGACCACGCCGCTGGGAATGGTTTCGACAATCGTCTCCAACTCCCGGCGCCGCTCCTCGATGGCCAGGTTGGCCGCCGTCAGTTGCGCCGACGAGCTCTCGGCCAACTGCCGGCTGGCATCCAGGTCGGCCGCCATGCGGTTGAAGGCACGGACCAGGTCGCCCATCTCTCCGGTTGCGACCTGCGCAACGCGATGGTCGTACTTGCCAGCTGCAATCTCATCCATGGCATCGGCCAGCGCCTCCACCGGCCGCGTGATCTGCTTGGACAAGAACAGCGCCAGCCAAACGCTGGAGAAGAAGACGAAGACGGTAATCAGCAGCAGCATCAGGAAGAATATGGTGCGGATCTGGTTGCGGGAACGGAAGAGCTGCCAATACTCGTCAGCGCCGGAGCGGATGCGCGCGGTCGTCTGGCTCAGGCCCTGCGGCATGGGCAGGGCGGCCACCACCACCTTGCCCGACGGCGTGGCCGATCACCCAGCGCGTAATCCTGGTCCGCCACCTTGATCACCGGCTCATCGCTCGCGCTGCGCGGCCGGTGAGCAGGCTGGCCGAGAGCGGCCCCTTCAAGGGGATCGCCGTTCCCCGCTCACCCTCCTCCAGCCACGGAACCAGCGTGGCCGGGCTCGACTCCGGCGGCGCCTCGAAAGCTCGCCAGCACATGCAGATCCTTGCCGTATACGATGGCAAACCCGCCGTCCAGCGTGATGCGGTGCGAGGCCAGCACATCGGCGAGCGTCTGCAGATCTCGATCCGCCGCGCCCGACGCCGCAATCGATTCCGCCTCGCCCCGCGCATTGCTGGTGACGTACTGCGCCAGTTCCAGCACCACGCGGGTCGAGTCCTCGCGCAACTCCGAGGTGTTGGGCGAGAACCAGCGGTCGATGGAACGGTTCATCAGCTGAAAGCTGAACAGGAACATGAAGACCGCGGGGGTGAGCGCGATCAGCACCGCGCCCAGCACCATGCGGGTGCGCAGCCGCGCGCCCAGGGCGCTGCTGCTCTGGTCGGCATAGAGCTTGAGGATGTTCCTGAGCAGCAGCAGCAGCAAAACCAGCAGCAGCAGGAAGACCAGGACGGTCAGCGCGGTAAAGACCAGCGTCTCCCCGCTGGTCTCCGGATTGAGAAAGCCGATGTTGGAGGTGTTGAAGGCCTGCAGCGCGCCCAGCAAGGCGAGAACGAAGAACACCCCGCCCGCAAGCATAGCGATGGCCCGCTGCCGTGGATCGCCGAGAAACGACATGGGGCGATTATAGAGCGGCTGACGGAGAGCATGGATAGACGGGAAATGAAGACGAGGAAATAGAAAACGGGAAATGGGAGGCGGCTCGCCGCCAGATATGGGCGACTGGAACCCGGCGTCCGGACGCATCCCGAAGCGCCCGGCATTTGCGCGGAAGGGAGCGGAGAAGCGAATCCATCGGAATATTATTGCTTCTTGAGGACGGCGGCGCCTTTCTCGTCGGCGAGGATGGCGTTCTCAAGGCGGCGAAAGGCGGCGGCCTTTTCGGGTGGAATCTCGACCTGGCGGACCACGTATTCGCGCTCGTAGTGGAGCGTACCGCCTTTGGCCGAGACCGAGGAGTGGTAGCTGGCAAAGTCGAGGTCGACGTTGACCGGGTCGGGAGATTCATCTACGACGTAGCCGGGGGGCAGGGCGATATCGAAGCTGTCGCGGAAGCGTCCGGGCTGGCCGAGCTCGATGGAGTAGGCGCGCGGCTTGCCCTCCATGACATCGGGAACGGCGCGGGCGTCGCTGCCGAGGACGCGGGGGCGGAGCAGAAGAAGCGGGCCGGACGCGTGAGCGTAACTTGCAGCGCTCAAATGCAGATCGAGGTCGAGCGGCTTATCGAGGTCGGCTGTCTGGTGGAATTCGAAACCCTTGAAGGCCAGGCCAGGCAGATCGGAGCCGAGAGCCTTTTCGAGCGATTCGCGGAGCTCCTTGGAGTCCTTTTCCCTGATCGACCAGCGCTCACGGGCGGCGGCGTCGCCGGTAGAGGTTTCTGTCACGTCTCCAGCTAGATCGCCGTCGGGAGCAAGGGTGAAAAGGCCTTTGCGGGTAAGTTCGGCGGAGTCCGGCGTCAGGACTGGCATTTGCAAAACCTGACTATAGGCTCCGTTTGAAATGTTGCCGTAAGCTCCCTGCAACTGGCCGCGAATCAGTCCCGCGGGAGTGACTTCGTCGGTGGGGTCGAAGATGAGGAGGGTCTTGCCGTTGGCTGCCTTGACGCGGGCCTTCAGGCGGGGGTCGTTTTCGCCTTCGGGCAATTCGATGGCGGTGATCATGTGATTGCCGGCCAGGGATGGGGCGTCCGGATCGATGGTGCCGCGCTCGACTGTCCACGTGCAGGTAATAGGCGCGGACGCCGATGGCCTGAAGCATGGAGATGAGCAGGGTGGTCTTGTCTTTGCAGTCACCGTAGCGGTTGCGATAGATGTCGCCGGCATAGTGCGCCTGCCAGCCGCCGATGCCCCGCTCGACGACGAAGTAGCGGATGTTCTTCTGGATATAGCTGGTGACGCGGCTCAGTTTGGTGTAAAAATCGGGCGCGCCGGCAATGAGCTGCTGGGCCTCGGCGGTAATTTCGGGAGTGGGATCGGGACGGTGCTCCTCCAACTGCTCCTGCCATAGCCCGATGGCGCGCCACTGGTTCTCGGCGCCCTTGACGGCCGCATCGCCCCATTTGACTGACATGCGCGCGGCCAACGCTCTCCAGGGGGGCGTGGCATGCAGATTCTCGAGGTCCAGCGCGGGCATGTCCTTGATCTCCCAGCGCAGGTGATTCGATCCGGTTTCGACCGGCTTCACAGCGGGGAACTTGCGCCACGACTCGGCGTAATGGCCGCCGGGAGGCAGGGCGAGCTCCAATGCCTCGGAAGACGATAGGGATGGTTGCCTGGATTTCCCAGTCCTCCTCGCTCATATAGGGGCGTAGATTCTCCTCGGTCTCGCAAACCACGACCGATCCGGGGTCGCCGGCCGGTGGATTGACGAGGCGGACGCGCTCGGTAAACTGCATTTCGGCGCCTGCGTATGCCCCATGGTCGATGAAATCTGTTTCCATGGCCTTGAACTGGCGGCCGTCGGGGGCGATGGTCCAGGAACGGAAGTAATTGAGCTTCGCGTCGATGTCGTACCACGCCGAGCAATGTGCGTACCTCCGTCCCTGGGGCTGGAGAATGCGAACCGCGAAGCGCTCCCGCTCGATGGCGTGGTTCCGATCGTCGACGGTGATGAGGTACTCGTGGAAGAGGACCACGGCAGGGGCATCTTTGATGTTGGCGGGCGTGGGCGTCTTGGCGGCGTCGACGGCCCACTGGGGAGCTGGTTCGGGCTTGTCTCTGGCCGCCGCGGGGATGGAGGCGGTCACGAGTGCAAGGGAGCCGGCGACAACAAGAATTGTAAGACTGCGAAGACGCGGTGCCATCAGTTGCCTTTCGGCGGCGGAGCCGCGGTGAGGACGAGTTGCTGCTGATCGGCGGCAGCGACTTTCTGGTAGAAGCCGCGGAGGTCCTGATACTCCTCGGGCTTGGCCACGGTGAAAGAGCGGGCCAACATGCGGGCGATGGTGATCTGGCCGGGCGCAGGGACCGTCTTGCTAATAAGAAGCGCGTGATCCTGCCAGGAAATCTTCGCGTCGGGCGGCGCGGCCTCGACCGAGAAACCGGCCGGCAGGTGGTAGGTGACCTGGTCGGTGACCTGATTGCCATAGTGCATGTCGACGGGCTCCAGCCGCTTTTCCTGTGCGACAAATGGACGCGATCCGCGGGACTGAAAGAAGAAGCCGGGGAGAAGGAGGCGTTTGGAGGTAACCGTGCCGAGATTGCCCTGCGCCTTGACGGTGGCGACCAGGTTCACGTCCGGATCTTCAAGGCCGGTGAAGCTCTCAACGTGCGCCTCCACGCCTTCGGGGAGCGAGAATTCCTCCGAGCGGTCAAATTGCTTCTTGACCTCGTCCAGGTCGTTTCTGAGGGCCGCCTGACGCCAGTGGAGGGCGTCCTGGCCGGTCATGACGACGCGAAAGCTGGCGGTGACTGCGCCGTGCGGGTCGAGAGTCGCGTCACCGATGCGAAGGATCTTGTTGTCGGCGTAGGTCTGGAACGGCGTTGAGCCGGCAGCGCGATCGTTGGCGGTTTGGCGAATTCCGCCGGCGCCCGAATGCTTCCAGTTCAAGCTCTGAAATGGGCACATCTTTTCGCCGGGGTCGAGGAATATCTCTTTACCGCCGGTGCTTAGAATCACGAGGGTATCGTCGAACTGGCTGAAGCTGAGGTAGCCTGGGTCAAAGACGGCGCGCGAGCGATCGACCACGGTCATGGCGTATGCGGTGAGGCCGGCGGCGCGGAGCATGGCGAGGTAGAGCTGGGCGATGTCTTCGCTGGAGCCGCTCTTTTGCGCCCAGGTGTCTTCAGCGCGCTTGGCCGCCTTCAGCTTGAGCTGTTTCATCTCCGCTTCGCTCTTGTGTCGGGAGTAGTCGGTGTTATCGAGAGCCTGGACGGCCTTGTAGAGTTTCTTTGCCTTGTCGAGTTCGCTGTCGGTGGGAGCGATCAGGCCGTCCACCGCTCCGCGGATGGGCTTGGAAGGGTCAGCGAAGTGGTCTACGTCTTTGGACCAGAGCTTGGCTTCGGAGACCCAAAAATCCGCGGCGTTGCCAGCGGCCTTGTAGTAGAACTTCACGCTGTAAAGAAAACTGCCGATGGGCGGCATCCATTCTTCGTCGGGAGCGGGAGGAACATCCGTCACGTCCACACTGTACCGCCCGCCGGCGTCCTTTATCACGTTCACGCCCGGGGGAAGTTTGGGCCACCAGATCAGGGTATTTGCCGCGCGGCCCCGTTCATCCAAAACCATCATGCTGGTTGTGTTCTGGATTCCGGTCAGGAAGCCCTTGAACGGGGAAAAGAAGTAGTGCGCCTTGTGAACGAAGTAGGGCCGCTGAATCTCCCAGGTCGGCGACTGAACTTCGTTATCGTCAAGCTGGATCTCATAGCGATATTCGAGGATACTGCCCACCTCTACGCTGGGCAAAGTGAAGACCTTGCGGTTAACTTGCAGCTTATCGCCTTCCCTGTTGACGGTCTTGGAGATGAGAAGATCTTCAGGCTTGCCGGCGAGGGGGACGATGGTTCCATCCGAGTGAATGGTTCTTGCCTTGATTTCCTTGACAGCGGAGAATCCGTGCATATAAGGGATTTCGATTGTGGCCAGTTCCTTGCCCTTCTCGGTGAGCACCTTGATGCGCGCGTAATAGGTCTGGAAGTGGAGGTTGTCGTCGGTGGCTTCTTCGACGTTGAGGAAGACGGCGGAGGCGCCCGGCGCCTTGGGATCGGCGGTCATCTTGAGTTCCTCGTCGGTGGGCTGCTGGAATTGTGCGAGCAGGAAAGACGGAGAGGCAAGGGCGAGGAGCAAGAAGGTGGAGCGCAGGACGGCCGATTTGCGCACGAGTTTCTCCTTTGATTTTAAGAAGAGGAAGTATATCAAGAGAAGAGCATCCGTGGAATGTGCCTTATGGGTGAGGCGGGTGGGATTGGTGGCATTTGATAACGCATCTTGGCAAGTTGGCTCCCGCTTCGCGGGAATGGCGAGTTGGCAAGTTGGCGGGTTTGTGCGCCCGGCAAATGCGGAGTTGAGGCTCGGATTGGCGGAAGTCCGGGTTGGACGGGAGTAGACTGGTGCGGGTTGGCAACACAGCGGAAGAGAGGATTCTGGCGATGAAACGGTTTGTATTGGCGGGGATTGGGGTGTGGCTGAGTGTGGCGGGGCTGGCGGCGCATGGAGCGCTGGGGCAGTGGATGACGCCGAATCCGGTGGTGAGTTTTGAGAAGCGGTCCGATGGGCTGGAGGTGCGGCAGAAGGATGGCGTGCTGCGGCTGGAGGTGAAGGCGGAGGACGTGCTGCACGTGACGTACTCGCCGGCCGAGGCGGTCGAGGCAGATCTCCCTTCGGATCAGGCGATTGTGAAGAAGGACTGGCCGGGGGCGGCGTTCGAGGTGAGCTCCGACGAGAAGTCGGTAACACTTTCGACTGCGAAGTTGAAGGCAGTGATCGAACGAGGGAGCGGCGCGCTGCATTACATAGGGACCGACGGGACAACGGGGGGCGGAGCAACAGGGCCGGGATCGAACGGGCCGGGGATGCGCGGGACACTGCTGACAACCGACAGCTACCGGTCGTTGCGGCCGGTGGAGGTGAATGGCGAAAAGACGCTTCACGCGGAGGTGTTCTTCGGGATCTATGGGTCGCACGAAGGGCTTTACGGACTTGGACAGCACCAGGCGGGGGTTTGGAACTATCGTGGCGAGACGGTGGATCTGTCGCAGGAGAACACGAATATCGCGATTCCGCTGCTGGTTTCGACGAACGGCTATGGGATCTTCTGGAACAACGGTTCGCGGAGCGAGGTGAACAATCGCTTTGTACATGGGCTGTACCTGAGCGCGGAGGTTGCGGACCGGGTTGACTACTACTTTCTCTATGGGCCGGAGCCGGACCAGATCGTCGGGCACTATCGCGAGCTGACGGGAGAGGTCCCGCTGTTTGGGCGGTGGGCTTACGGGTTCTGGCAGTGCAAGAACAAATACCAGTCACAAGCTGAGCTGGAGACGGTGGCCGCGAAGTACCGGGCGCTGCACATACCGGTGGACAACATTGTGCAGGATTGGTTCTGGTGGGTGACGATGGGGGAGATGAAGTGGAATCCGAATTACCCGGACCCGCAGGGGCTGATCGACAAGCTGCACGCGGAGCATTTTCACCTGATGGTTTCGATTTGGCCGTACTTCAGGCCGGGGACCGCGGTGTACGACGAGTTCGACAAGAAGGGATGGTTCATCGCGAAGACGGTGGCGCCGAGCTATCACCCTGTGGATCAGGCGCTTTACGACGCGACTAATCCGGAGGCGCGAAAGCAGTACTGGGCGAATGCGAACACGGCGCTGTTCCAGAAGGGCGTGGATGCGTGGTGGTTGGACACCGACGAGCCGGAGACCGAGGGCCGGGAAGACAACATCCTGACAACCAACAAGTTATACCTGGGATCGGGAGCACGGTATGCCAATGTGTATCCGCTGTTTCACTCGGGAGGCGTGTCGGACGGGCAGCGGGCGGCGTCCGATGAGAAGCGGGTATTCATCTTGTCGAGGTCGGCGTATGCGGGCTCGCAGCGGTACGGAGTAACGGCGTGGTCGGGCGACGTGATGAGCGACTGGCTGACGTTTCAGAGGCAGATTCCAGCGGGACTGAACTACGCAATCTCAGGAATGCCATACTGGACGACGGACATCGGGGGGTTCATCTCCGGGGGGAACCTGGCTGATCCGAAGTTTCGCGAGCTGTTTGTGCGGTGGTTCCAGTTTGGGGCCTTCTCGCCGATCTTCAGGGTGCATGGGACGCGCAATCCTGATGAGAACGAGCTGTGGTCGTACGGAGCGGACGCGCAGAAGATTCTTGTGGACTACGACACGCTGCGCTACCGGCTGATGCCGTACATCTATTCGGAGGCGTGGCAGGTGACCAGCCGGCACGGGACGCTGATGCGGCCGCTGGTGATGGACTGGCGCAACGATGTGGAGTCGCAGAACACCGGGGATGAGTATATGTTTGGACCGGCGATCCTGGTGAGCCCCGTTTATACGGAAGGGGCGACGAGCCGGACGGTTTATCTGCCGCCGGCCACGTGGTACGACTTCTGGACAGGCGAAAAGCAGGACGGCGGGAGGCGCATCGAGGCCGACGCTCCGCTGAGCAAGCTGCCGCTGTTTGTGCGGGCGGGATCGATCGTTTCGATGGGGCCGGCGATGGAGTGGGCGACGGAAAAGGCCGCGGACCCGATCGAGCTGCGGATATATCCGGGGGCGGATGGGGATTTCACGCTGTACGAGGATGAGAACGACAGCTACCGGTACGAGAAGGGCGCTTATGCAACGATTGCGATGCACTGGGACGACGGAGCGAAGACGCTGACGCTTGGAGCGCGGGAGGGAAGCTTTGCCGGGATGCTGGCCGAGCGGAGATTCCGGGTGGTGCTGGCGGGCAAAGGGAATGGCGTGGGGATTGGCGAGGTCGCGGCGGAAACGAGCGTGGTTTACAAGGGAGAGAAGCTGATTGTGAAGCCGTAGGGGCGAGTGCGGCGGCCTGAGCATTTCCAGTGTTCCCGTCATACGGGCATTTCGCATCCCACTCTGGCCGCGAAAACAAGAACGCGGCGAGGGTGGGGCACCCACATCCTCGCACTATCCATGAAAATGTCCTAGCGAAGAGGCTCCGCGATGCGGGGCCTCTTCTGTTAGCAAGTTAGCGGGTTAGATCTCTGCGGCGGACGGGCTGGTGGCCGGAACCCGACTTAGCGGGATCCGAGGAGGGTGGCGACGCGGGCGATGGGTAGGCCGACCACGTTGAAGTAGTCGCCTTCGATGCGGGGAATCCAGCGAGCGGCACGGCCCTGAATGGCATAAGCGCCGGCCTTGTCCATGGGCTCGCCGGTGGCGACATAGGCGGCTATCTCTTCATCGGAGAGGGTGAGGAAGGTAACCTCGGTGACTTCGGCGGCCACTTCGGTGCGGGCGGCGGTGACGACGGCGACGCCGGTGACAACACGATGGGCGCGGCCGGAGAGCGAGCGCAGCATGAGAGCGGCGTCGGAGGGATCGGAGGGCTTGCCGAGGATGCGGTTGTCGAGGGTGACGGTGGTGTCGGCTCCGACAACGACGAGGGATGGATTCGTATCGGCGCCGGAGAGTTGGGCGAAGACGAATTGGGCCTTTTCGCGGGCGAGGCGGGTGACGTAGGCGATGGGGTCTTCGTTGGGGAAGGGATCTTCGGGAATGTGGGCAGGATGGACCTCGAAGGAGAAGCCTGCCTGCGTGAGAAGTTCGCGGCGGCGCGGGGAAGCTGAGGCCAGGACCAGCATATTGAGATTATGGCAGGGGGTGGGGACGGATGGCGGGGACTTAGGAGGAGTGTATGGGAGCGAAGTGGGAGCCAGTTGGGGGATTCTGGCACTGGCGGGCCGGGGTTCATTCCGTCGACGGCTCGATGTCAAAGAGAAGGAGGAGGCGAGTTGTTGCTAAGTAATTGAAAACAACGGTGAAACTAGCTTCTTGTGATTTGCCGATGATTCCGGAGCGATTGGTTAAGCTAAGAGCATTCAGGGCGAAAGGATTGAACAGGGGAGAGAACAAGAAGCTTTCCTGAACTGCTCCGGGCCATCTCCGCGGGTTCGCAGGCGTGGGAAGAGCAAGAGGCTACGGCAATTCAGATGGTGTGTCAGTGGGCGGCTCCGGTGCGGAGTTGCAGCTGATTCCTTTCTACGGGTAGCGCGACAGACCGTGGACCGGTGGGCCGGGAATGGCGGACGGATGGCCGGTTTACAGCGGCAGAAGCTGGAAGTGGCAAGCAAGACGTGGGTGCGACCGAACCGGAAGAAGCCTGGGCGGGCCGGATGCACGGGACGAGGCGGAAAGATCCTGCGCGAGGCAGCGGGCAAGGCTGTTGACGAGAACGGCAAGAAGATTGCCCAATCCCTGTTGAAGGGAGCGCTCAAGGGCAATGTCAGCAGCACGAAGCTGTTGTTATCGCTTGCCGAGTTGGAGCGCGAGCAAGAGGATGCCGGGAAGAGCCGGCATGGATGGAGCACTGCGCTGGCGCTGGGGTCCGAGCCGCAGTGGCAGGAACCGGCGTCCGAGGCGAGCGCGGAGACGGCGGGCGGAAGCCGGGAGCCGGAAGGCTGAAGGCGGCGCGCGTTTGCGGCTTTGTGCATCCAAGCCGTCAGCATAACCGATCCAGTTCCATCGGGATGCAGGTGCGAAGCCCACCCTTGCCATGAGAATTTGCCGAGGCGGATGGCAAGGGTGGGAGTGGAAGTCCATTTTGCAGGGCAAGCAGAGCTATCAGAACAAGCGGCGAGAGACGGATGGAGCGATCCGGGCGCTCCCCGGGAAGAAGGATGAGACAGGAATGAAGCTCACGAAGGACGAGTGGCTGCGCGACGCCGGCAGGTGGATGGGACAGGAACTGCGTGCGGGAGTGGAAGTGTGCCTGTTGGGAGCGGCAATGGTCTGCGGGGCCAGCACGCAATCGGTGAGCACAACGACGGTTCAGGGGACGGTATATCTGGCAAATGGGCAGGCGGGTACCGGGACGCTGGTGGTGAGCTGGCCGGCGTTTACGACGGCGAACGGGCTGGCGGTGGCCGCAGACAGCACGACGGCGCCAATCGCGCCGGATGGATTTGTGAGCGTGAATCTGGCTCCGAACCTGGGGGCGACGCCGGCGGGACTGTATTACACGGCAGTCTTTTACATGAGCGACGGCACGACGAGTACCCAGTACTGGGTGGTGCCGGCGGCGGCGCAGGCGAGTCTGGCCCAGGTGCAGGCGCAACTGATGCCGGCGGCGCAGGCCGTGCAGACGGTGAGCAAGTCGTATGTAGACCAGTCGATCGCGGAACTGACCGGAAGTTTGCTGACGGCATCGGGCGGAACACTGAGCGGACCGCTCTATCTGAGCGGCGATCCGACGCAGCCGTTGCAGGCGGCAGACAAGCACTATGTGGATACGACGTTCAGTAGGGCGGTGCCGTTATCGGGCGGGAATATGACCGGCGCCCTGGTGACGGCGTCGGTGAATGGAGTGCAGTCGCCGGTGGCGGGAGGTTCGCAGACGACGCTTCAGGCGGCGGTGAATTCGGCGGGGAGCAGCGGAGCGGTGGAGATTCCGCCGGCATATGCGGGGAGCGACGGTTTCACGAATCCCAACGGCGTCTATGTGACGGATCTGCGGACAGCGGGCGCTCAGCAGACGGAACGGAGCGTGAAGGAATTCGGCGCCGTGTGCGACGGAGCGACGGACGATACCAATGCCCTGCAGGCAGCGCTGAACTATGCGCTGACGCGCAACGTGGCGCTGACGATTCCGCAGGGTACGTGCAAGACGCAAGCCTTGAACTGGGTTGGCCAGTCAATCGGGGGACTGGGCAAGCAGGTTTCGGCGCTGAAGGGCTTTCCGGGCCAGGATGTGCTCGAGAGCGGGACGGACGCGATGAATCTGCTGAGCTACACGCGGATCCACGATCTGACGATTTACGTGGATCAGAGCCTGGACATTTCCTGCTCGGCGGCCGAGGAGCGGGCGCAGGCTGGAAGGTGCCAGGCGAGCCGGCCGATCGAAAAGAACTCGATCTTTTCGCCGGGCGGGAACGGGCTGACGGGTACGACGGGGACGGGCGCGGGATGGGCAGTGGGCAATTGCGCGATTGCAATGGCGGCGGCGCTGGGCACCGGCGGAAACGGACTTCGAGTGGCGCAGATTGAGAACCTGGAGATTGCAGCGACCGGCGTGGATCCCATGGCCGCGCAGTATCCCGGCGCGCACTCGACGCACACGTGCGGGCTATACCTGGCACAGTGGCCGCAGTGGAGCGAATTCAAAAACATCGACATTCGCGGGGTAAATACGGGCATAGCAATTCCCGCGCTGCCGGTGGCGACGCCAGCGGGGCTGAATTCGGATTCAAACCGGTGGGAGAACATCACGATCCAGGCGACGCACGGGTTTACGGCGGCTGCCGGCTCGAACAATGTGCTGGATAACGTGGTGGCGGCGGCGGGGAATTCGGCGGCGGCGGGCGAGCCGCCGACCGGATTGGCGCTGGATTTGGCAGGGGCGCAACAAGGCTGGACGGTACGGAACGCGGTGGTATTGCCGGCGTGGTACGCCGTGCAGCCTCGGTTGACGGTTGCCGCCTCGGGCGGGGCGGTAAGCGGCGTGACGGTGGGGCCGGAGCATGGACTTGGATTCGATCCGTATGGGACGCAGGTTCCGCTGGCGTTCAGCGGGAGCTGCACTGCCCAGGCGACGGCTAGCGTGAACAGCGACGGGTCGATAGGGGCAGTGACGGTGACCGCGGGCGGGGTGGGCTGCCCTGGAGCGACGACGGCCAGCGTAAACGTGGCGGGAACCTGGGATACGGCAGCGCCGGTGAACCTGATCGCCGGGAAAAACATGACGTTCTTCGACGGAAACCTGCTGAAGGGGAATGGCGGTTATACGGTCTGGAATGCGGCGCAATCGGAGAGTTATGGAATGCAGCTGGGAGGCGGGGGAGGCACGCTGCCGGGCGGAGGGAGTTACAACGGACTGACGGCAAACAGCCCGGCCGGAGCTGCATACGCGGCAGACCAATTTCCCGGCGCGGATTTCGGGGCCAAGTTACAGGCGTGTCTTGGGGCCGTGAGTTCGAGTTATGGGGGCACGTGCGACGCGCGCAACTTTACGGGAACGCAGGCGATGGGCTCGAACCTGACGATAGCGACGGCCAATGCGGTGATCCTGCTGCCCTGCGCGACGATTTCGACGGCCAGCCGGATTATTGTTCCGGCGGGGGCGCGCAATGTGGTTCTGCACGGCTGTTCGCTGCGCGGGATCAGCGGAGCAAGCGGCACTCAAGGCGGGACGGTCATTCAATACACGGGCGCCGGCAATGTCATTCAGGTGGGCGATCCGGCCTATGCCCTGGATACATCGGGCTTCCGGATGGACAACGTGGCCATCAACACCACGGGGGCAGCCGCCGCGACGACGGGGTTCTATGCCTACCGCGCCCAGGAACTGCATCTCGAGAGCAGTTACTTCCTGGGCAACCAGAACCAGACGGGCATGACTATCGACGGCACCGGGAATTATGCCGGCGGAACATTTACCGATTTGGAGTTTACCGGTTTCCAGTCGGCGGTGAACGCGATCGGGCACCAGATAGCGAACGCGGCAATTACGGACTGGATGAATGCGAGCACGTTTGTTCGGCTGCACATCGATTGCCCCGAGAGCGGCGGGAACCCAATAGCTGGGACCTATGGAATCAACCTGCAGCAGGGGGATGGGAACACATTTACCGGCGGCGATGTAGAGGGATGCGCCACCGCGCTGCACCTGGGAGCGAATGCGCAGAATAACACCATTGTGGGCCTGCGCAATGAAAACTCGACCAATCAAGTTGTGGCGGATTCGGGCAGCGCGTACAACAGCTGGATAACCGGCGGGGCGATGTACACGGGGCATCTGACGGACAACGGCACGCGCAACAGTTTTCTGGATACATTTCACAGGAGTTTCAACGGCTTGAATGGGGATTGGTATGGGAGCCAGCAGGATAGCACGGTGACCAATCACAATCGCCTGGGGATTGGCTTGGGGAATGAGCGCGGAATGCTGAACCGGTACCAGACGGATTACGGCTACCGCTGGACGATGGGATTGAGCGATGCTACGGCCGGGGCCCAGTTCTACGAGATTCTGGATGAGCTGAACAACGTCGACCGGCTTATCGTCGGGCAATACCTTAGCGCCGCGGCCAACACGGTTACCAATGCGATGGTGAACAATGGCGGATGCTACAGTTCATCGGCTCCGCCGATTGTTGCGTTTTCAGGCGGCGGCGGGGCGGGCGCGGCGGCAACGGCAGCGATGGCGCCAGCCACTTCCTTGAGTTGCCCTGGAGGATATGCGGTAGCAAGCGTTACAGTGACGAATCCCGGAGCATCCTATACCTCGCAGCCGATTGTAAGCTTCTCGGGATCGAATCAAACCACGGCGCCCAATGCAGTGGCGGAGATTACCCTGGCAGGCAGCACGAATAACCAAACGGTCCTGAATTCTGCCGGGACGGGCGCAATCGTGTTGAACGGCTCGGCGAATTCGGGAACCGGGGGTGTGGTCATCGGGTCTGGCGGGGCGAGCGAGACATCGGTTGCGACGATCAGCAATGCAGGGAGCGCGCAATTCAATGGAACGCTTCAGGTGGGCGGAACATCGACCTTCAATGGCTCGACGATGGTGAAGAACCAGGCGGATGCGGAGATCGACCAGTTTCTTTGGGCGGGGCTGACCGCGAGCCAGAAAGAATCGCTTATTTACAAGGACTGGAACGGGAACAGCCAGTGGTACATGGTGAAGGATCAGAATAATAACTGGGCGCTGAATTCGGCCGTGGGCGGCCTGGATAGCTTCAAGGCCTACCAGAGCACCAACAGCGGCGACACGTATGTCAATGCCTCCAATCCGTCGGGAGTGGTGCGCGTCAATTACGAGAGCGGCTCCGGCACGGGCTTCAACATATACGGCGGCGGGAACAACACGCTGTATGCGAGTTTCACGGGTGCGAACGCGATCAAGTTTCCGGGGCTTGCGTCGGGCAGCGGCCTCGATTGCCTGCAGGTAGATGACTCAGGCTATGTTTCGAACACAGGATCGGCCTGCGGCTCGGGATCGAATAGCATCAACGGCACGGTGAACTCGGGAACGGCGGGGCAAATAGCCTACTATGCGGCGCCCGGCTCGACTGTGAGCGGAACAAAGACGCTGCCAAGCGGCACCATGACCAGCAGCGACCTTCCTACGGGCCATCAAGCGGCCAGCGCAAACGCTGCCGTAACAGCCTTGAGCGTAATGGCATTTGGCGCAAAGGCGGATTGGCAGTTCGCATCGGGAGCATCGATTTCCGGCAATGTGCTCGATGTGCCGAGCGCGACCTTCACAAGCGCCAACATCGGGAACGCGGTGGTCTTCAATGGATGGTCAACCTACCCTTTCTCAACCACTGCGACCTGGGCCACGATCACTTCACTTGGCGGCGATCCGCAGCACGCCGTCCTCAGTAGGACGGCCACGACAGCATCCAGCGGTCTAACTGTCTCGTGGGGCACCGACAACGTTCCCGCTTTCAACGCATGCGGGGCGGCGGCGTTTGCCAACCCCGGCGGGGGCACGTGCAAGGTTCCAGCTGGAAACTACCTGCTGGCCTCTACCGGCCTTGACGCATACGGCAACCCAATGTATCTGCTGACCGGAGCAAGCGACGACGGAACCTACGGCACGCCTGCGGGAGGATCGGGCGGCACGGTTACTTGCACGCCGGCCAATGGAAAGCTGACCAGTTGCGCTGTGAGCGGAGGGATGGGATATACTCCCAATTCGACGATACAGCTAACCTCGCCCAGTTCAGGCGGCGGCTGCGCGCAGGGCTGGAATCTGGATACCTGCGGATGGTCGCTTGTCACGGTCGCGACGAACTCCAGCGGAGTTCCGACGGCCGCCACTATCGTCTATCCCGGCTACGGCATCGCTTCCCCGGTGACCTTCAGTATCCCCGCAATCGGCGGAAATGGAGCATCCGCCACGGTCACGGTATCCTCCGGCTCGATCAACTCGACGACAATCGCTGCCGGCGGCGGCGGCTACGGAGCAGGCGCGTCGATCGATGCGTGGGGCGTGGGCGGCACGGGATGCGCCGCGCTGAGTCCCTACACGGCCAATCTTGGAGTACCGGGCGTAAACATCACCGCCAAGGGGACCGCTACAGCCAACTCATCCGGAGCCATAACCGGCATCGTCTGGAGCAACACCGGATCGGGATGCGGCGGAGCGCCAACGGTCGTCTTTGGCGACTATCTGTGCGGCAATGCGCAGAATGCTCAATGCACCAACATGGCTCCCTTGGAGCCGGTCGAGATTCCCATTCAGGTAGCAATGCACTCCCATGTGAATTGGGAAGGCTCTGCCGTGGAGGCCGGGAACGGCGGAGCGGTGAGCGTTCTGTACGGGCCTTGGGATGGGCAGACCGCGGACAACAATCAGCCGTCGATGTTCGGAGGCATGACCTATCTGACCGCCGGCTCTATCTCCGGATTGAACTTCGAGAACGATTTCATCGGAATCAATGCCCCTGTTTCCATCAATTTCGAGAGAGTCGGCAACGATACCTTTGGGGGAGGAATCGGCATCCTTGCTGGAGCTACCGATATAGCGTCGCAGTTTGCCGATCTGACTTTTTACAGTTACTCATCCATGATCGTTGGAGGGGAGTGGAACACACGGCAGGATGCGCCAGGTGTTCTCGGCGGCTTTATGAACTCGGATAAGGAAGACAGCTTTCTGGTTTGGGCGCAGTCCTATAACCCAGTATCCTCCGCCATCGACAATTGGTTTGCCAATACCTACTGGCACCCGGAGTTCAGCGCATTCAGCACGGACTTCCCGGAGACATGCAAGTTCCCGCAGGCGGCGAACCAGCGGCAGACTTCGCATATCATCGTCTACAGCGGACTTAGTTTCATAGGCAACACGATGTGTTATCCGGGAATCACATCGAGCGGCCTGGTCGAGATAGCGAGGAACGGCGGCGGAGACAACACCCACAACGTCACCAATTTGGAAGTCAAGGGCGCAAGCCGGTATGCGTACTACGGCGTAATCGGCTCAGGAACGCTGGATACGATCGGGTGCTGCGAGGGCGGAGCGACTCTGGCCGCCGATCCTTACAGGAACGCCGCCACCCAAGAAGGCGGCATCGTGCTGGCACAAGACGGCAGCTTTTTCACTTCGTCGATGGTCCACAACTTCCAGTGGGCCACGGGGGGAAGCATTCTGCAGCCGATATGGGGGCTGGGCTCGTATGACGGGATTGCCGGGTTTCCCACTGGAAGCTGGAGCGACATATTGTGCTTCGGGGGCTGCGCTTCCACACCGGCCTATTTGAATCAGGACTACTACTCAGGCAGTCCGGCATTCGGGAACGGAGTCATCATAGGACAGTCTGGCGCGAGCGGCGCTTACGGCGGCAGCCTTTCCGTGGAATACCAGGGAGTTTCGGTTAATGCTCTCACTGGCAGCGGAAGCACTACGGCGGATGTAGCCGATTTCCTGAATAACGGGATTATGCTGCATGAAGCATTGTCCGCGCCAAGCATGACAGATGCCGGAGCAGCGGCGGCCAGCGGAAACTCATGTCTGCAAATCAACAGCGCCGGCCTCATTTCCAACACTGGATCGGCGTGCGGCAGCGGAGTTGGAACGGTATCGTCCTTTGCGGCTCCCTCGGGAAGTTGGCCTTCCTGGCTCGTTCCCACGGTCACGAACGCCACCAGCACTCCTTCGCTGGCGGTAGCGGCGCAATCGACCGGCACGGGCAATGTGGTGCTGGCGAACGGGCCGACGTTCACGGGCAACGCCACAACCTTTGCCAACAGCGCGGCGGCCGAACAGGACGTGGCGATTCAGCCGGGGACGGGGGCGGACCAGATCGGCGCCTTCGGGTGGAACAACTACGCCGGAACCTCGGAGTGGAAGTTGAAGAAAGACGCAAGCAACTACCTTCGATTGACGGATGTGGTGAACTCGCTGGACCGGGAGATCTTCTACCAGAATGGCCAGACGCTGATCAACTCCGGAGCCGGGGCGAATGCGGTGTTGATCAACAGTTCGACCGGCAGCGGCGCGGGAGGGTTCCAGGTGCAGAGCGGAGGATCGAGCCCGGCCGCTGTACTATCGGTGACCTCGAGCGGAAATACGACGGCGACCGGGTTCTTGGCCGGCAAGTTCATGATGGGGTCGGGAACAATGTCCCTGGTGACGGGCGCGGCGGCGGGGACGAGCCCGGCGATCGCTTGCGCGAGCGGCCACGTGTGCGACGGGTTGAGCGGGACGGTGACGCTGACCACGGGAACGGGCACGACGACCGGGACCCTGGCAACGCTGGGCTTCCCGAACACGCACACGAATTCGGCAAACTGCATTGTGGACGTGTTGCAGAGCGGGGTTGGACGGGTGACGACAGCGACGTGGACCGAATCGACGACGGCGCTGACGCTGACCGCCAACACGGCGCTGACGGCCAGCACCGCGTACACGGTGAAGTACTGGTGCGGGGGAAATTAGCCGTTAGCGCGTCAGCAAGTCAGCTAGTCAGCGAGCTGGCCGGTTCCGGGTCAGCGAACGGTATTGGCCCCACATTCAATGAGCGGAGCGGCAGAGCGAGGGCGAGGAACCCGTGGACAAAGCTGGAGAGGCGCGCGCGGAAGGGCCACGCGAGTGGAATTTGCGCCCCGAGGAGCTGGACAGGGAGGAACTGGAGCGGTTCGGAAGGATTCTGGATCAGCGTCCGGCGAGCCTGCGGGGGCGGACGGTGGGGATGGCGCTGGCCGAGCAGCTGCTGCTGGTGAGGACGCAGGGAGGGATGGACGGCGCCGCTGAAGGCGAATGCGGCGCAGCGGGCCTTCGAGCGGCGGCGGGGCGAGCGGAACATCGTGCTGAAGGCGCGGCAGATGGGGCTGACGACCTGGGCGGCGGCGCGGTTCTTTCTGAAGACGATTACCCAGCCGGGAACGCTGACGCTGGAGGTGGCGCATACGCAGGAGGCGGCGGAGGAGATCTTCCGGATCGTGCACCGGTTTGTGGACTGGCTGCCGGAGGAGCTGCGCGAGGGGCCGCTGCGGACTTCGCGGGCCAATGTGCGGCAGATTGTCTTTCCGGAGATGGACTCGCAGTACCGGGTGGTGTCGGCGGGAGACCGGAACGCGGGGCGGGGATTGACGGTGCAGAATCTGCACTGCTCGGAGCTGGCGCGCTGGCCGGGCGACCCGGCGGAGACGCTGGCGGGGCTGCGGGCGGCGATGGCGCCGGGGGCGGAGCTGATTCTGGAGTCGACGCCGGACGGGGTGGGCGGATGCTTTCACGAGGAGTGGCAGAAGGCCGGCGAGACGGGGATGGTGCGGCACTTCTTTCCCTGGTGGATGGAGCGGCGCTACCGGGCGAAGGCGGTGGACGAGGCGAGCCTGACGGAGGAAGAGCGGGATCTGATGGCGCGGCAAGCGGCTGGACCTGGAGCAGATCGGCTACCGGCGGCAGATTCGGGCGGATTTTCGCGGGCTGGCGCGGCAGGAGTATGCCGAGGACGAGGAGAGCTGCTTTCTGGCCAGCGGGGATTCGGTCTTTGAGCTGGCGGCGATCGAGGCGCGGCTGGCGACGGTGCCGGAGCCGGTGGAGCGGCGGCGGAATGGGGAGCTGGAGGTCTGGCTGCCGCCGGTGAAGGGCAAGGAGTACCTGGTGGCGGTGGACCCGGCGGGGGGCGGAAGCGAGGGCGACTACTCGGCGGCGCAGGTGCTGGAGATGGAGACGGGGTTGCAGTGCGCGGAGTTTGCCGGGCATGTGGGCGGGCTGGAACTGGCGCGGCTGGTGACGGAGCTGGCCGCCGAGTACAACCGGGCGTGGCTGGTGGTGGAGAGGAACAACCACGGCAGCGGGGTGCTGGCGCTGGCTGGAGACGGTGTGCGGGTACGGGCGGATTTACCGGCAGGGGGGGCAGGCGGGTTGGCTGACGACATCGATGAGCCGGCCGGCGGTGCTGGGGCGGCTGGATGCGGCGCTGGTGGAGCAGCCGGAGCGCTTTCAGAGCCGGCGGCTGCTGGGCGAGTGCAGGAGCTTTGTGCGGCTGCCGAACGGCAGGAGCGGGGCGCGGGCGGGGACGCATGACGACCGGGTGATGGCCATGGCGATCGGGCTGGGGGCGCGGGCGGAGCTGCTGCCAGGGGTCAGGGGTCAGCGGTCAGCGATTAGGGATCAGTGATCAGGGGTCAGGGATCAGCGGTTAGACGCTGGTCTTGACTGTTCGATATGGCCTTTGTGACTGGCAATTGACGGCTTGTTGGTGCCGATAGGGTCTCTCTGCGCCTTCGGAACCTGATCTCTGATCTCTGACCCCTGATCTCTGTGTCCTGCTTTTGCAGAGATTTCGGGCAAAGCGCTTAGAATTCGATAAGAATCTGAAGAGGGCGGGAGACGGGCTTGGCGGTTCTGGCGGTGCAGCAGATCCGGCGGATGCGGGGCGGCGCGCAGGGCCAGTTGATGCTGGGCGCGGACGGCCACGTCTACGTGGTGAAGTTCCAGAACAACCCGCAGCACATGCGGGTGCTGGCCAACGAGTTTCTGGCCTCGCGGCTGGCGGCGGCGGCGGGGCTGACGGCGCCCGAGGTGGAGCTGGTGGAGGTATCGAGCTGGCTGGTGGAGAACACGCCGGAGCTGGAGATCGATCTGGGCACGGACGCGGGTGCGCTGCCAGGCCGGGGCTGCAGTTCGGGTCGCGGTTTGTGGGCGGGCTGATGCCGGGACAGGTGGTGGACTACCTGCCCGAGGAGCAGATGGCCGAGGTGAGGAACCTGGGCGAGTTTGCCGGCATCCTGGCGCTGGACAAGTGGACCGGGAACGCCAACGGGCGGCAGGCGGTCTTCGCGCGCAAGCAGCGGGAGCGGCGCTACCGGGCGGTCTTCATCGACTACGGGTATTGCTTTCACGCCGGGGAGTGGCGGTTTGAGGATGCGCCGCTGCGCGGGGTCTACTACCGCAACGATGTCTACCGGGAGATCGCCGGATGGGAGTCCTTTGAGCCCTGGCTGACGCGGCTGGAGACCATGCCGGCGGAGACGGTTTGGGCGGCGGCCAACGAGGTTCCGCCGGAGTGGTACGGCGGCGACCTGAGCGAGATGGAGGCGCTGGTGGAGAAAGCTGCTGGCGCGGCGAAGCCGGATCCGGGAGCTGATTGAGGGGTTCGGGAAGTCGGATCGGAAGCCATTTCCGAAATGGGGCAGGAGGGGAAAAAGTGAAGAAGAGGGTTGGAAGGGAACCCGGTGGGGGACTAGCATTGCGGGAAGAGTGAATTGAAGGGCAGCTATTAGCCCTTAGCTATTAGCTCTCAGCTTTCAGAATCGCAGCTTGCCTTGGACAACTGCTAGCTGCAACCATGAGCTAAAAGCTAAGAGCTAAAAGCTAAGGGCTGGACGGACGGATGCTGGGCATGGGTAGCAATAGAGAGCGGCGGGCATGCGAGTTTCAACTGCTCCGGTATGTGCCGGATGCGGTGCGGAACGAGTATGTGCATATCGGGGTGATCCTGCGCGAGCAGGGCAGCCTGACGGAGCCAGCGGCCAGCCCTGAGCCTGTTCTTGTCCGGTTTACCCGCGACTGGCGCCGGGTGCGCTGCCTCGATCCGGATGCGGACACGGCGCTGCTGGAGGGCATGGAGAGCGAGCTGCGCAGGCGCTTCGAGGCCGAGCCGGATGGGAACCTGATGCGGCTGCTGACGGAGTCGCTCTCGTTGAACGTGCAGATGACCGAGCCCAAGGCTTACCTGGCGGAGAGCCTTCCGGCGGGGATGGAAGAGCTGATGCGGCTTTATGTGGAGCCGCCGCCCAGGGAGCGCGTGCCGCGGCTGAGCGGGCGGGCGGCGATCCAGGCGCGGATGCGGACGGAGTTCGAGCGGGCCGGGGTGTGGGATCTGCTGCGGAAGCGGATTGCGGCCTCGGAGTATACGCGGCCGGGAGATCCGCTGCGCATCGACGTGGGGTACCGGCCGAACGGGATGATCCGCATGTTTCATGCGGTGAGCCTGGAGCCGGGCGTGGAGATGGCCAAGGTGCTGGCGTTTTCGGCGGCGGGATTGCGGGCCGGCGTGGAGCGGGTGGAGAAGGCGCGGACTGGAGCTGACCGCGGTGATTGAGCCCGCGGCCCGGCTGGGGGCGACGCGACGAGGAGCCGGAGCGGCTGGAGATGTACCGCTTTGGCGTGGAGACGATGGAGGAGCACCAGATCCGGGTGCTGACGACCTCGGACCTGGGCCGGGTGGCGGAGACGGCGCGGCGGGAGCTGCGGGTGTGAAGGACAGCGGTCAGTTATCAGTGATCAGTTGTCAGTAATCGGTTGCCAGGGATCAGTTGTCGTTCATCCTTTCATTCAACTTGCAGTTACGGAGAGTTATCGGCAGAGGTTTGCAGATAATTTCCTGCGTTTGCGGTAGGATCGATTTTGTTGTGAAGTCAGAACGGGAGGAAGTCACGGTCTGCCGGCGGGTAACTGACCGCTGACAACTGACCACTGACAACTGACCACTAGCAAAGATGAGGCATGGCCCTTTCCGGGGCTGTGCCTTTTTGTTTTGGGCGGCGGGAAAAGGAAGGTGCGCGTGAAGGTAGGAGAACAGTTGCGGGAGATCTGGCGGCAGGCGACGCGGAGGCGAGCAGGAAGGCGGGCCTGGCGCGGCAGCCGCGGAGGCGGAGCGCAGGACGCTGGCGCTGCCCGCGATCCTGAGTCCGGTTCAGTTTCCGGGACGGCTGCTGCCCAAGCCGACGCCGATGAACCTGCGCCGGTTTGCGGAGACGCCGGTGGTGCGGCGGGCGATCAACGTCATCAAGGACCGCATTGCGGCCATGGACTGGCAGGTGCGGGTGCGGCGCGGGGTGCGGCCGGAGGATGTGGCCTTTGCGGAGCGCAAGCTGCGGGCGCTGCGCCGGATGCTGGAAGAGCCGAACGCGGCGGACAGCTTTCGGACCCTGATCGAGCAGGTGATCGAGGATGCGCTGACGGGCGGCTTCGGGGCCATCGAGATGGAGCCGACCGGCGACGAGGAGCGGCCGGCGATGCTGTGGCCGGTGGACGGGGCTTCGATTCGCATCAACGCGCGCTGGGACGGGCAGGCGGAGACGCCGCGGTATGCGCAGGCGCTGCCGGGGCAACTGGAGTCGAGCGCCGTGGATCTGCGCGACGACCAGTTGATCTATGTGCGCATGAATCCGCGCAGCTTTACGCCTTTTGGGCTGGGACCGCTGGAGGTGGCCTTCGAGACGGTCAACCAGTTCCTGAGCGCGCACCGCTTCGCGGGCAAGCTGGCGGCGAACGCGGTGGCGCAGTATGCGCTGTGGCTGAACGAGGCCACGCCGGCGCAGCACGACCGGCTGATTCGCTGGTGGCAGGACGAGATCGAAGGGACGGGACGGGTTCCGCTGATCTCGACCGAGCAGAAGCCGGAGGTGCTGCGCTTTGCCCAGGGAACGGATGCGGATATGCGGCTGGCCTGGCAGGAGTTTCTGATCCGCATGGTGGCCAACGCCTTCGGGCTGCCTGCTGCCTACGGGGGACAGAAACGCCAAGGCCGTATCGAGGCTGTGAAGGATGCCTCCTCGTTCGAGCCCGAGGGCAAGTCCATGTCGGCCGATCTATACCGAGCCGAAAAGAAGGTCGGGCGCGTCGTCCTCTACTACCTTGAAACCCCACTTCAGCAGCGCCTCGCCCAAGTCGACGCCGACCTGGCCCATTTCCAGAAGGAGAACGACACTCTCGTGGCCTCAATCAACAGTAACCTGGAACGAACCATCGCCGCCCAGGCCGACAGGATTCTCGCACTTCGATTGATCGAAATGGCGGCGGTCTTCCTGGTGACCGTCCTGGCGGTCACCCTTTTCATCCGGCTCGGCCTTGTGCACCCGCTCAGCCGAATGCTCAATTCGCTGAGCAACAGTTCCGACCAGATCCGAGGCGCGGCGGCGCAGGTGGCCACCAGCGCCGAGAATGTCGCAGACGAGACATCAAAGGAGGCTGCCGCTGTCGAGGAGACGACCGCCACGGTGGAGGAGCTCTCGGCGATGACCCGCAACAACGCGCAGAACGCGACCGAGTCAAACCGCCTCATGAGCGAGACTCGAGCCACCGTCACGCAGGCCAACGACTCCATGCGCGGACTGTTCGAATCCATTGAGGAAATACAGCGCTCAAGCGCGGAGACCCTTAGGATCATCAAGACGATCGACAAGATCGCCTTTCAGACCAATATCCTCGCGTTGAACGCCGCGGTTGAATCCGCAAGGGCGGGTGAGCACGGAGCCGGCTTCGGGGTCGTAGCCGACGAGGTGAGAGCACTCGCGAGGCAATCGGCAGAGGCCGCCAAGGACACAGCCACCCTGATCGAGAACACCCACCGTCAGGTCGCAGTCTCGA
>CAWCWQ010000195.1:0-18611 GCA_963799145.1 uncultured Acidobacteriaceae bacterium
GAGGCGGTATAGCACTTTCGACCGTTGTCTCAGCCCTAAAGCCTATTGTCGACGACAAAGGCCCGTTGGAGCTGGCTGGCATCAAGGAGTTAGAGAGACAGACCTCAGTCCTAATCAATCTGTTCTCGGCATTGAGGGAGAAATACGGGGAACATTGGGATTCGACGGATAACGCCTTTCTTTACGCCTCCGGGTTTATGTCGGCTCTTCAGTTCTTTAGAAACAAGATTATCGATTACTGCAAAATTCAAAAGTCCTTCAAGCAGTCGACGATCTCGTCGGCAATCAATCTCGGGCCGATTAGGTTGATCAAGCAATCGGAGGTGCGTGGCCAGTCTGGAAGCGCCGCGGTCAACATTATCTATGAACGCCTCGTAGATGTTTATGTTCCTATACACGACGATGAAGAGGAGATCGAGATCTGAGTGCATGCCGCAAACGGTCATATGAATGCGATCGGAAAGATGGCTCCAGATTCGATTCTGAGTCCATCAGAACGCGAAGAACTGAAGAAGCGTCTTTTACTGGATGCTGGGGATTATTACCAGTCTGCCTTGGTGAGTCTGGTCGATGGACTGAGGTCGATTCCTTCGAGCTTCTATAGCTGGAGTACTGTCAAGCTTTACTACTCGGTCTTCTATGCCCTTCGCGCACGACTTGCAATTGCCGGCTAATGCATATTCTATGATGTGGGCAAACCACGTTATGTGAACTCGATTCCAGGATGCCGAGTTTCGAAGATGATTGGAACTACGCATAAATGCGTGTTGGACCGCTTTGCCTCTTCATTTCCGCGCGACTACTTTCTTTCTCAAGACATAGCCGCTACGCGTCCCTTGACATGGTTAATGGAAAGGCGCGAAGAAGCGAACTACAGGAAGCCGCGTTTCACCGAACCAGATGCACCCAGCCATCTAACGTTCGCATCTAATACTAACTTGAGGTCGATGCTCGGTGCGTACTGGATTGAGGATGTCTACATTTTTGACCCAGACCACTCGATCATTGCATACCCTTTTCGCTTAATGATTGACCTGCGATCTAGGCTCAAGAACCTTGGCGTCAATCCTTTGCTCAAATTGGAAAAGGATTTTCTCTCAGAACGGGTGAAAGACAAAGCGGGATTTATTACCGCAATGACCGAACTGTTGCAATAGTTCCTCTCCATCTTTCGATGATGGGTTGCCTTAGCCTAACAACCGACCGTGGTCCTTGCGTTCTCGCTGGGTCCAGGGCGTATACTGGCGTTGTTCGGGTCGCATCCTGCGTTCACGGAGCGGCACTGGAGACAAACATGAGCCTTGCGCACTTTCCCGGCGGCGCCGATTCCCCGCCCCACGCCAACTCCATCACAAAGGTCACCGTGCCCGCGCTCGCTGAGATGAAGCGCCAGGGCAAGCCCATCAGCGCGCTCACCGCCTACGACTACCCCACCTCGCGGCTGGCCGACGAAGCCGGAATCGACCTTCTGCTGGTGGGCGACTCGCTGGCCATGGTGGTTCTGGGCCACGAAAACACCCTCGCCGTCACCGTGGACGAGATGCTGCACCACACGCGCGCCGTCCGCCGCGCCGTTCGCCGCGCCTTGGTGGTAGCCGACATGCCCTTCGGCAGCTATCACGGCACGGTCGGCGAAGGCCTCGCCAACGCCATTCGCTTCGTCAAGGAGGCCGGCGCGGAGGCCGTCAAGATCGAAGGCCCGCGCATCGAACTGGTCCGCGCCCTCACCGAGGCCGAGATTCCCGTCATCGGCCACCTCGGCCTCACTCCGCAGAGCATTCACCGCATGGGCGGCTACCGCGTGCAGGCCCGCACCGCCGAAACCGTGCTACAGCTCAGGGCCGACGCCCTCGCGCTCGCCGATGCCGGAGCTGGCGCAATCGTGCTCGAAGGCGTTCCCCGCGAAGTCGCCGGTGCGATCACCGCCGAGCTGCCCATCCCCACCATTGGCATCGGCGCGGGGCCCGACTGCGACGGCCAGATCCTCGTCTTCCACGATCTGCTCAACCTCACCTTCGCGCCGCCCGCCAAGTTTGTCCGCCGCTATGCCGATGCCGGCGCGCTCATCCGCTCCGCCATCGAACAGCTATCGCGAAGACGTCGAGCGCCGCGCCTTCCCCTCCGATGATGAGAGCTATCACCTGCCCGAGACCGTGCGCCGGGTCCTCGAATCGAGTGACGACAAAGTGCCGAAGGCGGGGGCGCTGCGGAAGGCCTGATGGAAGTTATTCGCACCGTAGCCGAATCCGCCAGTGGTCCCGCGAAGCGCGCAAGGGCGGCAACGTCATCGGCCTCGTGCCCACCATGGGCGCGCTCCACGCCGGCCACGCCTCGCTGATTCGCGCCGCCGCTGCCAGTTGCGGGCGGGTCGCCGTCAGCATCTTCGTCAACCCCACCCAGTTCGGACCCAACGAAGACTACGCCCGCTATCCGCGCACCTTTGAGGCCGACTGCGCCCTGGCCCAGGCCGAAGGCGCTGATGCCGTCTTCGCTCCGACGGTCGAAGAGCTTTACCCCGCCGGCGCAACCACCTTCGTCGAAGTCGAAGGCCTGAGCAATCGCCTCGACGGCGCATCCCGCCCCGGCCACTTTCGCGGCGTGGCCACTGTCGTCGCCAAGCTGCTCATCGCCGCCGAGCCCGACCGCGCCTTCTTCGGCCAGAAAGATGCTGCCCAGGTTGCCGTCCTGCGCCGCATGGTCGCCGACCTGCGCCTTGCCCGTCGAAATCGTCGTCTGCCCCATCGTTCGCGAGCCCGACGGCCTGGCCTTCAGCTCCCGCAATCGCTACCTCAGCCCCGCCGAGCGCGTCCAGGCCCTGGTCCTCAGCCGCGCCATCCGCCGGGTCGAGGCTCTCGCAGCCGCGGGCGAACGCCGTGCAAGCAAGCTGATCGAAGCCGCACGTGAAGCCTTCGCCGCCGCGCCAGCCGTCCGCGTGGACTACATCGAACTGGTCGACTGGGCGAACCTGCTGCCGGTGGAGACCGCCGCTCCCGGCACTCTCTTCGCCGTCGCCGCTTGGGTCGGCGCAACGCGGCTGATCGATAACGCCGTGATCGCCTGAACGGGTCCGCTCGCGATACAGGCTTCTGCCTGACCGATTGCGCTCCCGGCCATCCACGCTGCAATCTTGTACTCATGCCGGAACTCCCCGACATCGCCGCCTACATCACCGCGCTCGAAGCCCGAATCCTCGGCCAGCCGCTGGAGCGCGTCCGCCTGGCCAGCGTCTTTCTCCTTCGCACCGTTGACCCGCCGCTCTCGGCCGTCGAAGACCGCACAGTCCGCGCTCTTCGCCGCATCGGCAAGCGCATCGCCATCGGCGTCGAAGGCGACCTGTGGCTGGTGCTCCATCTCATGATTGCCGGGCGGTTGCACTGGAAGCCCCCGCAGGCCAAACTTGCTGGACGCAATGCCCTCGCCGCCTTCGACTTCCCAACCGGCTCCCTCATCCTCACCGAGGCTGGCAGCAAGCGCCGCGCGTCGCTCCACGTGCTGCGCGGCGAACAGGCCCTCCAGGCCATCGACCCCGGCGGCGTCGAAATCTTCTCCACCGGCCTGGACGGCTTTCGCACCGCACTCACGCTGGAAAACCGCACTCTCAAGCGGGCGCTCACCGATCCGCGTCTGGTCAGCGGCATTGGCAACGCGTATTCCGACGAGATTCTGCACGCCGCCCAGCTCTCGCCCGTCACCCTCACACACAAGCTGAAACCGGAAGAATGGGACCGCCTCTTTGCCGCCACCCGCTCCACTCTCACCCTCTGGATGCGCCGCCTGCACGCCGAAGCCGAGGCCGCCTTCCCTGAAAAGGTCACCGCCTTCCGCCCCGAGATGGCCGTCCATGGCCGATTCAACCAGCCCTGCCCGCGCTGCGGCGAGAAGATCCAGCGCATTCGCTACGCCGACAACGAAACCAACTACTGCGCCCGCTGCCAGACCGGCGGCAAGGTTCTGGCGGACCGCGGCCTCTCCCGCCTGCTCGGCTCCGATTGGCCGCGCACCCTCGAAGAGCTCGAAGCCTTGAAGCGGCGCAGTCTTTGAACATGCCACAGCGAATCGCCCGCAGTCTCCGGCTGTCGCAACCAAATGCGGCGAGATATGCTGTTCCCGAGAATCAACGCCTCGCATTCCCTCTTGACAGAGCCCCGCCGCCTGCCGCACAGTCAACTTCGCCACTCCTTTCAAGCGGCCGGCGATTCTGCCGCCCATTTCCCTGATTTCCCGGCCCTTCTGAGGAGAATTCCTGTTCGCGATGGAGATTTCCCAATGAGCTTTCTTCACTTCAATTACATGCATGTCTTTCTTGCGGCCCTGCTTCAATGGGTAATTGGCGCGGTGTGGTACTCGCCTGTCCTCTTCGCTAACCCGTGGACGGCCCTGGTCGAGGTGCGCCCCGAGGCAAAGGGAATTCGCATGGCGCTGGGCATGATCGTCTCCTTCCTTGGCAGTTTGGCCGTAGCGTTCATCCTCATGCACGTGATTTGGTGGTCCGGCGCGTTTGGCCTAAAGCAGGGTGCGCGCATGGGCTTCATCCTCTGGGCCGGATTCATCTGCGCGCCCCTCGCCGTGCAGTGCCTATACGACGGACGGCCTTTCAAGCACTTCGCCGCCACCGCCGTCTACTGGCTGGTCGCGCTCGCGGCCAGCGGCGCGCTACTGGCCCACTGGGGGTAATGAGCAACTGCCGCTCGCAGGTGAATCGCGCGGCCAGGACAATTCGGTCAGAAGCCTTGACGAGCGCGGAGCCGCGCCGTCAACTTTCCCCTTGACACAGCCCTCCCGCCTCCAGCACAGTCAACTTCACGGCTCCTTGCAGGCGGCCTGCGATTCTTCCCCAGATTCTTGAACTTGCGGCCCTCGGAGGCGATTTCCCCCCGCGATGGAGGTCTCTCAATGCATCATCTTCACTTCAACCACATGGCCGTACTGGTGGCAGCCCTCGTTCAGTGGATTCTGGGCGCTCTCTGGTACTCTCTCCTCTTTGTCAAGCCCTGGATGGCCCTCACCGGCCACAAGCAGGGCGAAAGACCCAAGGGCGCCGTCCTCTATATGATCGGGGCCTTCTTCGGCGGCCTCCTCCTCGCCTTTGTTGTGGCGCATTTCGTCCTCTGGTCGGGCGCAGAGACCCTCGGCGGCGGCCTTTTTGTCGGTTTCATCGCTTGGCTAGGCTGCGTCGCCGTACCGTTATTCTTCGAGACGCTTTACGAGCGCCGCTCCTTGGCGCTCTTCGCCATCAACTCCGGCTACTGGCTGCTCTCCCTGCTTATCTCGGCCGGGTTGGTGGCTGCGTGGCATTGATTCCTCAGGTCCGCAACTCTTCCACACCGACCTCTTCGATCGCTTGCGCCCACTGTTCCCCGGCGGGCGAAAGCCCATTACAATCGAGCCATGAGCAAAGAAGTCATCGCAACCGCAGAAGCTCCCGCAGCCATCGGGCCCTACTCCCAGGGCATCCGCGTGGGCAACCTCCTCTTCACTGCCGGACAGATCGCGCTCGACCCGGCAACGCAAAAGGTGGTCGCCGGCGGAATCGCCGAGCAGACCGCCCGCGTCCTCGACAATCTTGAGTCCATTCTGGAGGCCGCGGGCAGCAACCTTTCCCTGGTGGCCAAGGCCACGGTCTTCCTCAAGGACATGAACGACTTTGCGGCCATGAACGCCGTTTATGCCGAGGATTTTGGCCCGTTCGGCGCGCCTCCCGCCCGCACTACCGTCGAGGTCTCCCGCCTGCCCAAGGACGTGCTGGTGGAGATCGACCTGATCGCCGAGGTCCCCGGTCAACCGGAAGCATAAGGAAGCTTCGTCCCGTTTGGCGGCATCTAAGTAGCGGGGGTGAAAGCCTCTTGCAAGATTCCATTGGGGCCGCAAGAAGTGTCAGGGCAGGACATCAGATGTCGGAGAAGATTCTTTCTAGGACCGCAAGAAGTGTCAGGGCATGACTTCAGTCGTGCCGTAAGAGCTACAAAATCATGTTGGGCTTTAGCCCCTGCGTTTTTTTTCAGAAGTTCGCAATACCCCAGCGGCTGAAGCCGTAATCTAGATCGGCCGTTTGCGGCACGACTGAAGTCGTCCCCTGACACAATCTATGACGTGAAGGAAGTTCTGCAAAGGCCCCTTGAACAGGAGTTCCCATGAGCGAATCGCCGCAGAGAATTGAGCGCAGCGAGGCCGAGTGGCGCGCCGCGCTCACCGATGAGCAGTATCGCGTTTTGCGCGAAAAGGCCACCGAGCGGCCCTTCACCGGCGCTCTCACCCAGAACCACGAGACCGGCAACTACCACTGCGCCGGCTGCGGGGCGCTTCTCTTCCTGAGCGGAGCCAAGTTCGACTCCGGCTGCGGCTGGCCCAGCTTCATGCTGCCCGCTGAGTCCACGGCCATCGAGGAGCACGAGGACCGGAGCTTTGGAATGCGCCGCGTCGAGGTCACCTGCGCCCGCTGCGGCGGCCATCTGGGCCACGTCTTCCCCGACGGCCCCGCCCCCACCGGCCTCCGCTACTGCATCAACTCCGCCTCGCTCACCTTCACCCGGCAGAAGCCGTAATCGAACCCGAAACCCGTCTGCCAGCCGCGCTCCAGGCACAACAAAACCCCGTCCAGTCTGGACGGGGTCCGTGTCGATTCTGATTGAAGCGAGGCCCTGCAACGAACAGCGCGTTGGGTGCCCCATCCTTGCTGCATCCTTGTCTTTTGCGGCAAGGGTGGGAAACCCGAAGCCCTTACGCCTTGGCGATCTTGCCGCTCTTGATGCAGCTGGCGCATACCCTGAGCCGCTTCGGCGCCCCGTTGACCAGCGCCTTCACCGCCTGCAGATTCACACTCCACCTGCGCCGCGTCACGTTATGCGCGTGAGAGATGTTATTGCCGAACTGCGGGCCTTTTCCGCAAATATCGCATACCTGTGCCATGCCTTCGCTCCAAATCCTTGTGTTGCCGCCGGAATTTGCCCCCTTCGAGCGCCATCTCGAAGCGCGCTCAGGCCGGGCTTGCCAGCCGGCAGAACTCCGGGGCGCATCAAGACGCACGCCACTCATAGCTTGCCGAATCTCCAGTATACGCGGAACCGGCGCCCACGCCAAACCGGGCGTTCGCTCAGGGACACAACAGCATTTGCCCCCGCCGCCAAAGCGGCACCGAGGCCAAGCCTTCAAAGTAAAGCCCATTGAGGGGATGGAGCGGGGTTCCTGGAACTCCGCTCCACGCCGGAGAGAATCTAGTGGCGATGATGGTTGGCTTCCATTGCCGCGATCTTGATTTCTTCTCTTGCTCGCATCAGCAACTCCTTGGCTTTGGCCGCATGGCCGCCCATGTCGTACTCATTGGCCTGCTGCGCGTCAGAGACCCTGTCGATCGCCCGGTCAATGAGTTCCTGAGCCTTGGCCAGGTTGGGATGCCTGCCTGGATCTACGTTCTGTGCAATGGTTACGCCGGAAATGGCGAGGCCAGCCAGCAGCGCGCCGCTTAGAAACAGATTGCGAGTTTTCATGAGTTTTCCTCCGCGCTCCACAATACCAGAGCGGGAGAATGGTTGTGAATTTCTTTTGGCCGCCATAGCCAGACCGGCTCATGGCTCGGGGCCTGCTCAACTCAAATATAGTCTCGAAACAGTTCTTCAGAGGGTGCGGGAATCACGCCCCGGCCCACCAGCATTCCCTCTTCGGCGGCCACCTTGCAGCCCGCGGCGACTGCTGCCTGCACGCTGGCCACGTCGCCGGCCATCAGCACGAATCCCTTGCCGCCAAGAGCCATTGCCAGGTGGATGCGGAGCAGGGTCACGTTGGCGGATTTGACGGCCGCGTCGGCTACCTCGATGATGCTGGCCGCGGAGAATGTCTCGATGATGCCGATCGAGCGCAACTGCCGGGGATCGACATCGACGGCGTTGGAGATGGCCGCCAGCACCGAAGGATGCACGCGCGCAATCTGCCGCCTCTCGATGAGCGATGCGCCCGCGGCCGCTCCGCCGGCCTGCACCGCGGCCTGCACCGAGGTCACGTCGCCGGCGACCACAATGAGGAACTTCCCCGAGCAGATGCTGCGGGCCATCAGAAGCTGAACCGAGCCGGCCTTCAGCATCACGTCTTCCACCACGTATCCGGTGGCCACGCTGGAAAGCTCGATAAGTCCGATAGAGTTGATTTCAGACACGACTTTGGCTCCTTTTGTTCCGCCTGCTCAACCGCTCGCCCCGCACTCAGGCCTTGATCAAAACCGCATCCCCGGTCACCGTCACCACGCCGTCGATGCTGGCATGAATCCGGGCGCCGAGCTTGCCCTGCTGCGGCGCGGCCAGCAGATCGCCTACGCGCACCCGGTCGCCGCTCTTGACCACCGGAACCGCGGGCAGCGCCGGCATGCTGCTTCAGCGGCAGCTTGACCTTGCGCGGCGCAAAATCGTGCTCCACCAGCGGCCCGGTATTGTTGAACTCGCCCAGACCCAGCCTGGCAATCAGCCGGCGCATCGGCACGCGCCGGAACTCCGCCAGCGGATGCGGCGTGATCGATGCCGGGTCGCCCTTGAAGGTCAGCCCGCGCTCCCGCGCCAGCGGCTTGGCCTGCACGCAGACATTCTTCGGATCGAGATCCTCCGGGCAGGCGTACATGGTGCAGAGATTGCACTCGCAGCAATAGAGCGTGGCCACCATGGCGTCGGCGCCGGTGGCAAAGCCCAGCGACTGCATGGCGCGATGCGGCTCAATGGGATGCCCGAGCAGAAACCGCGGGCAGAATTCGGTGCAGAAGCGGCACTGATCGCAGGCCGAGCGTCCGATCCGGTTCACCTGAATCAACGGCGCATTGTGGCGCCGGATGAGGCTGTGCGCGGCGGGCAGCACGACGATGCCGCCCGTGGTCTTGGTCACCGGCACGTCCAGGCTGGCCGCCGGCTTGGCCATCATCACGCCGCCCAGCAGCACGCCGAAATCGGCCACCGTCGCCCCGCCCGCGGCTTCGATCACTTCGCCGATGGTGATGCCGACGGGAACCCGCAGCGTGACGGGCGTCGCCACGGCGCCGGCGACGGTGAGGTATTTGTGCGTCACCGGCCGGTCGAGGCCGATGTTGATCAGCGTCTCGACGTTCGAGACCACCGCGTCCACATCCTTCGGCAGCCCGCCCGGCGGAATCACGCGGCCCGTGACCATGTGGACGAGAATGAACTCATCGCCCGCCGGGTAGCAATCCGGCAAGGGCACAACCCGCACTCCGTCCGGCGCCTCGCCGCTCCAGCGCCGCAATGATCTCGTGGTACTTTTCCTTGATGCCGATCACGCCTTCGCGCGCGCCCGCCATCTCCATCGCCATGCGCATGCCGCGCAGGAAGGGCTCGGCGAGGTGGTGCAGCAGTTCCTTGTCCTTGTGCAGCAGGGGCTCGCATTCGGCGGCGTTGGCAATCACCAGCGAGACTTTCGGTTCTGAACTTCACCGCCGCTGGGAAACCCGCCCCCGCCCGCGCCGACGATGCCCAGTTCCTCAAGGCGGTCGGGCGAGGAATGCTGGGAAACGTTTCCTCCTCGATCGACTTGCGACTTGTTCGCTGCTCCAGTCATTCCGGTTCAACCTCAAAATCCAGTCAAGAATGCGATTGACTCTGAATCAAACTGTACAGTATGCTTTATAATAATTCAAGATCGTTCAAAAGTGTTCACAAATGAAATGCCTGATTCCAAATATCGGTAGCACCTCCTTCAAGTACCGCGTTCTCGATATGCCCGGCGAGCAAGCTCTGGCCGAAGGCCGCGTCGAGCGGATCGGCCAGCCGGGCGGCGAGTGTGCCGACTACCCATCGGCTATCGCCAAGTGCCTCGCGGCCATCGCCGGCCCTGAGAAGGCACTTGCAAGTCTAGCAGAGATGGGCGCGGTCGGGTTCAAGGTGGTCCACGCCGGTCCGCTCAACGAATCGCAGCTCATTGACGACGCATTTCTAGCGGCGATGGAGGAGTTCTCGTTCATCGCCCCGGCGCACAATCCTCCGTACATCGCGGCCATCCAGGCATTTCGCAAGGAGCTTCCCGGCGTTCCGCTGGTCGCGGTCATCGAGACCGGCCCCTACCGCTTGATGGACGAAGCGGCCACCACCTACGCCGTGCCGTACGAGTGGCGTCAGGAGTACGGCATCCGGCGCTACGGCTTCCACGGCGCCAGCCACCGCTCGGCCAGCGAGCGAACCCAGGCCATGCTTGGCCGCAAAGATCTGCGCCACATCTCCTGCCACCTGGGCGGCAGTTCCAGCCTGGCCGCCTTCCGCAACGGCGTGGCCATCGATACCAGCTTCGGCACCTCGCCGCAGTCGGGGCTGCCGCAGAACAACCGCGTCGGCGACATCGACGTCTTCGCCGTGCTCTACATGATGAAGAAGCTCGGCCTCGATCCGGACCAGATGGCGGCCCTGCTCGGCAGCCGCTCCGGGCTGGCCGGGATCAGCGGGACCAGCGGCGATCTTCGCGACTTGAATCAGGCTGCCGCGGCTGGCAGCCGGCGATCGCGGCTCGCGCTCGACGTATTCATCGCGCTCGATCCGCCATTACTTGGGGGCATTCATGCTGGAGCTGGGCGGCGTTGACGCCATCACGTTTTCCGGCGGCATCGGCGAGAACAGCGCGGAGATTCGCGCCGCCGTCTTGAAAGACCTCTCGGCCTTCTCGGTCGAACTCGACGAGGAGAAGAACCGGACCATCAAGGGCGAGGGCGAAATCTCGACAGTCGGCTCGGCGGTGAAGGTGCTCGTGGTTCCGGCCAACGAAGAGACGATCGTGGCGCGCGAAACGATGGCCGTTGTGGAAAGCGCGCGGGCCGCGGAACATATACTGGCTGGGCAGGGAAGTTAGGATCGGTAAGGCAGGGAATTCTCATGGCAAGTGCACGCTCGGCAGCTTCGAACCCGGTTGGCGCCATCGACAGATCGATGGTCGAGCGGATCGTCCGCCAGGTCGCTCTCGAATACCTGGGCCGCGGCAAAGGCGCTCCGGCGCCGGTGCTCACCGTGCAGACCTCCTCGCGGCACATGCACGTCTGCCGCGAAGATATGGACGTGCTCTTCGGGCCGGGCACGGAGCTGACCTTCGATCGCCCGCTCTTTCAGGAAGGCAACTTCGCGGCCAAGGAGACGGTAACCATCGTCGGCCCGCGCAGCCGCCTCATCTCCAACCTCCGCATTCTCGGCCCCATGCGCAAGCAATCGCAGGTCGAGCTGGCATTTACCGACGCCATCATGCTGGGCTTCGCCGATATTCCCGTGCGGCTCTCCGGCGACATCACGGGCACGCCCGGCGCCATCATCATCGGGCCCAAGGGCGTGGTCGAACTCAAGGAAGGCCTGATTCGCGCCGCGATTCACGTGCACATGAGCCCGGCCGAGGCCGCGTACTTCGGCGTGGCCAAGGGCGACCGCATGAAGCTGCGCGTCGGCGGCGAGGCCGGAGTCACCTTCGACAACGTTCACGTCCGCATCGACCCCACGGCCAAGCTCAATGTCCACATGGACACCGATGAGGCCAACGCCTGCGGCCTGCATCTGACCAAGGACATCGAACTGTTCAAGTAACGCAACTGAAGAAGAGAGGAAGCGATGAAACAAGCGCTTGGAATGATTGAGACAAAGGGCCTGGTTGCGCTGTTCGAGGCCACCGACGCCATGCTCAAATCCGCAAATGTGACGTTCGCCGGCTGGCAGTCCGTCGGTTCCGGACTGGTGACCGCCTTCGTTGAAGGGGACGTGGCCGCGGTCAAAGCAGCCACCGACGCGGGCGCTGAAGCGGCATCCAGAATCGGCGAGGTGGTCAGCGTTCAGGTGATCTCCCGCCCCCACGACGAGCTGCCGTCTTTTGTCCAGCAGGACAAGAAGACCGCGCCCAGGAAAGCTGCCGGAGCTAGGCAGAGGAGACCAGATGAGTGAAGCAATCGGATTGATCGAAACCAAGGGCCTCGTCGGACTCGTCGAGGCATGTGACGCCATGGTGAAAGCCGCCAGCGTAGAACTGGTAAAGACCGTGCAGATCGGCGGCGGATACGTAACCGCTATTGTCCGCGGCGACGTGGGCAGCGTGCGCGCCGCGGTGGACGCCGGCGCGGCCGCCGCCAAAGCGGTGGGCGAGCTGGTCTCGTCGCACGTGATTGCGCGTCCGCACGATGCGCTTGTCGAAAGCCTGTTGAAGTAATTCGGAATTGGAGAATCGAAATGGCCAATGAAGCGATTGGAATGATCGAGACGAAGGGCCTGGTCGCGCTGGTCCAGGCTACAGACGCAATGCTGAAGGCGGCCAGCGTGGAGTTCGTCGGCTGGAACAAGATCGGCAGCGGTCTGTGCTCGGTCTTCGTTCAGGGGGATGTGGGTTCGGTTCGCGCCGCGGTGGATGCCGGGGCCAGCGCCGCCCGCGCCGTGGGCGAGGTGCAAAGCGTGCACGTGATCGCGCGCCCGCACGGAACCTCGGAACCGTCCTGCCGAAATAACCGCAGGCGGCGGAGAGTTCTTCGCCGCGCCGCACGAGGTGAGCCGGCATGTTCATAGCCAAAGTCATCGGCAATGTTGTCGCCACCCAGAAGAACGAGAAGTTTCTGGGCATGAAGCTGCTCCTGATCCAGCCCTACATCAGCAAGGACGGCAAGCTGCAAATCTCGGGCAGTTCCGTGGTCGCGGTTGACAGCGTTGGAGCTGGCGTGGGCGAGTGCGTCCTGTTTACGCAGGGCAGTTCTGCCCGCTTGACGCCTACCACGAAGGATGCGCCGGTAGACGCGGTGATCGTCGGCATCGTCGATACCGTCGAAGTTGAAGGCAAGTTACTGGAGAAGCCATAAATGCAGATTCAGGAGCAAGTGATCGCGGAGATCGCCAGAGAAGTGGTTGCGCGGCTTCGCGTTCAGATGCAACAGCCCGCCACTTCCGCCGCCCACGCCAGGAAATCCGCCTCAGCGCGCGACGGCGTCTTCGCCACCGTGGACGAGGCCGTCAACGCGGCCTTCGAGGCGCAGAAGAAAGTGGCGCCATGAGCCTGGAAGATCGCGGCCGCATGATCGATATCATCCGCCGCATCTGCAACGACCGCCGCGAAGAACTGGGCCGCATGGAGCTGGAAGAGACCAAGGTCGGCCGCCTCGACCACAAGATTCTCAAGCTGACGAATATGCGCTACGTGCTTGGCGTCGAAGCCATGCGCGCAAGGGTAGCCACGCCCGCAGCGACTCGACCGGCCTGTGCATCATCGAGCGCGCGCCCTGGGGCGTCATCGGCATGATGCTGCCGGTCACGCATTCGGTGCCCACCATGGCGGCCAACGCCATCAATATTCTGGCCGCCGGCAACACCGCGGTCTTCGGGCCGCACCCATCGGGCGCAAAGGTGGCGCACTACGCGCTGCAACTCTTCAATCGCGAGATCGAGCGCGAACTGGGCGTCGCCAACGTTCTCACCACCATCGTCGAGCCCAGCATCGAAGCCGCCGAGCAGATCTTCAATCATCCCAAGGTCGCGCTGCTCTGCGTTACCGGAGGCCCCGCCGTTGTGCATGCGGCCAGCAAATCCGGCAAGCGCGTCATCGCCGGCGGGCCGGGCAATCCGCCGGTGGTGGTGGACGAGACCGCCGATCTGGATCGCGCCGCGCAGTGCATCATCGAGGGCGCGGCCTTCGACAACAACCTGCTCTGCATCGGCGAGAAAGAAGTCTTCGTCGTGGCCTCGGTCGCCGACGAGTTCATCCACGCCATGCAACGCGCCGGGGCATTCGAGCTGGACGCGGCCCAGATCGACCGGCTCACCAAAGCCGCCTTCACCTTCGATGGCGACGGCAAGGGCTGCGTCCGCGCGCACGTGAAGAAGGATTTCGTCGGCAAGGATGTCGCCGTGCTGGCGGCAGCGGCCGGCGTGCGCGCGCCGGCCAACACGCAGCTTCTCTTCGGCGAGACCGACGAGGATCATGCCTTCGTGGTGGAAGAGCAGATGATGCCGTTCGTCCCGGTGGTGCGCGTGCGCGATGTGGACGCGGCCATCGCGGCCGCGGTAAAGGCCGAGCACGGCTACCGGCACACGGCCATCATTCACACGCAGAACGTTGAGACCGCGACGCGCATGGCGCGCGCCATGAATACCACGCTCTTCATCCACAACGCGGCATCGCCGGCCTCGCTGGGCGTCGGCGGTCCAGGTTATTTCAGTCACAGCATTGCAACGCCGACCGGCGAAGGCATCACCACCCCGCTCACCTTCACGCGCGAGCGGCAAATGGTCGTCGGCAATGCGTTGCGGATCATGTAGCCATGTTTCTCGCGCGCATCGAGGGCACCGTAGTAGCGGCAGTCAAGCATCCAACCTTGGATGGCTGCCGGTTCTTGATTGCGCAACGGCTTGAAGCCGATGGCAGCGCGGCAGTCGAGCCGATCGTGGTCGTCGATTGGCTGGGGGCGGCAAAGGGCTCCACAGTTGTGGTTTCAACCGACGGGGATATAGCCCGGCTGAGGCTTGGCAACACCACACCGGCTCGCATGGTGGTGGTGGGGATTGTTGACCAGGTGCAACTCGCATCGAGTAGTGTCCATGAGATTTTGTAATTCGACCAGAAACCCTGGGTGCCCCAGCAGGAGTTCTGGGTGGCCCAGGTCCCTAGCATTTGGGGACCTGGGAAGGCACGATCGTCAAGACGCGGTACTAGCAGAGACGGAGTAACTCATGAGGCTGGGAATCGTTCGCGGACACGTCGTTCTCACCCCGGCCATCGCGGCCTATCGGGGCAAGACGCTTGTCGTCCTCGAGCCGGTCACCATGGAGAACCTGCGCGCGGGGAATGGATTGGGCGGAGGCAAAGCCCTCGTAGCCATCGATGCGCTGGGAGCCGCGAAGGGGCAGATCGTTGCATTTACTGAAGGCCGCGAGGCGGCCAATCCATTCTGGCCCACTCCCGTGCCGGTGGATGCGTATTGTGCCCTGATCGTGGATTCGATCGGCGTTCAGCTGTAGGACGTTCATTGAAGATTTGAGGTGTGGCAGTGAAGAGTGACGTGAAGAGCATCGATATTACGGGCAAGAAGCTGTTGGCGATGCGCGATGCGCAGAGCGCCCTGGCGGCAGGCGCAAGCAGTGTGCTCATCTGCGATAACTGCGTCGTCACCCCATCGGCCCGCGACTTCCTGGCCCAGCACAATATCGCTTTGGTACCCGCCGGCAAGGCCGCGCCTAAGCACTCCGCCCCGGCATCGTCATCGGGCGCATACGGCGGCGGCACGGGCTCGGCGCAAACTCGCAGCGCGGCCAATCCCAAGCTGTTCAATACGCCTGAAGCCGAAGCCATCAAAAAGGAAATCTGCGCTGCGGGCCGCAAGCTATGGATGCGCCAGTTCGTTGACGGCAACGGCGGCAATATCTCCTATCGCATCGGTCCCAACGAAGTTATCTGCACGCCCACCCTGGTCAGCAAGTTCGATCTCACTCCCGAAGACATGAGCCTGGTCGATCTCGAGGGCAATCAGATTGCGGGAACCAAGCCGCGCACCAGCGAAATCTTGCTCCACCTGGAAATCTACAAAGCGGTGCCCGAGGCCAAGGCCTGTGTCCACTGCCATCCGCCTCATGCTACCGCTTATGCCATCACCGGCAAGGTTCCCCCTAACCTGGTCATTCCCGAGTTTGAAGTCTTCATCGGCAAGGTAGCTATCTCGCCCTACGAAACGCCCGGCACGCCGGAGTTTGCGCAGACCGTTCTGCCCTACGTCAAGACACATAACACGGTGCTGCTGGCCAATCACGGAATCATCTGCTGGGCAGACACTGTTACCCACGCCGAGTGGTACGCCGAGGTGCTCGAGACTTACTGCTGGACCTTGATGCTGGCCTCGCAACTCGGCGTTCCGATCTCCCATATCTCCGAGCAGAAGGGCTCCGACCTGCTGGCCATCAAGAAGAAGCTCGGCCTGCCGGACATTCGCTTCGATACCTCAAGGATGAAGGAGTGCCAGCTCTCCGATCTTGAGGTGCCGGGCTCCATCGCTCTCTCTCCGCGCCCCTGCGACGGCAACACCGGCAAGCCCGCCGGAATCGGATCTCGATGCGCTGGTCAAGTCGGTCACCGATGCCGTGATGGGAGCGCTTGAAGCCAAGTGATCGCCTTGTGGCCTCGTGCGCCGGCGCGCGTGACTTCTTTCGGAAAGGTTTGGAAGCCTAACAGCTCACGGCGAAGAGCGAGTATTGAAAGGGCACGACTTCAGTCGTGCCGCAAACGCAAAAGAATTACGGCTTGGCTTTAGCCCCCGAGGGAAGTTTTTCAGCGATTCGGACTTTCACCACAGGATGCTCAGGTAACTCTCCAATGGTGCTTTCTTCAAGATGAACCAGGTCGAGCGTCTCAAATACATTCAGGATTCCCTCTCGCGCCAGGACTTCGTCGGCCTCGACGATCTGCGCGGCGGGCTCGGAGTCTCTAGGGCGACGCTCCGCCGCGACCTCATTAAGCTCGAGCGCAACCGCAACATCCGCCGCGTTCACGGTGGCGCCATGTCTACCGCATCGCGCGAAGAAGCGCTCGACTTCAGCCGCCTCTCCGTCAGTTGCCATGAAGAGAAGATGCGCATTGGGCGGGCCGCCGCGGACCTCGTTCACGATGGGCAAACCGTCATCCTTGGCGGCGGATCCACCGTCGCAGAAGTCGCCCGCTGCCTCCTCGACCGCCCTATTCAAATCGTCACCAACTCCATTCCCGTCGCCCAAATCTTCTGGGAGAGCAGGCAGACCGAGGTCACTCTCACCGGCGGTTCCCTCTACCCCCGCCTCGGCATTCAGTTCGGCCCCATCTGCGAGCGAATGCTACACAGCGTCTCGGCCGACGTCGCCATCCTCGGAATCCGCAGCATCACTGCGGACGCCCTCCGCGACACCAGCGCCCTTGTGGTCGAGTCCATTCGCGCCATGATGAAGTGCGCTTCCCGCGTAGTGATTGTTGCCGACCATACCAAGTTCGGCAGGAATGCCATGATCCACGTAGCAGACCTGGCCGAGCTCGATCAGATCGTTACCGACCGCGGCCTCGCCCCGGAGCATCGCCAGTTGCTCGAAGAACAAGGCATCGGCTACCTCCTGGCATAGAACCATCACGGGATCGCCTCCCCAAGCTCGCCTTGTAATCGAGGCACGATTCCGCAGGCTCGCAAGAACTCATGCCAGCCTGCCAGAAGTGAGGGCACGACTTCGGAGGGTGCGCAAAGCCTGGTCTTGTAACAACGGCACGACTCCAGTCGGGCCGCAAACAACTCACAGAATAGCCGGACTTTAGCCCCTGAGGCACGCTCTTCGGGCTACTTCGCAGCCTCTTCACCAGCGCCGCAAGCTCCCCAAAAACCAATAGGTTGCCTTGCAAGCCTCGGAACGAATCGACACTGGCGGGAGCCTGGGGCTTCAACCCCATGAAAGAGCGAGAAATACGCGGCTATTGGGCCCGCGATTCTTGTCCCCCCACCAACAGGGAGCATCTTCGACTGTAGGAACAGGCGCCAGTTCAAGCCCGGATCACCTCCGAATTGTCCCTGATCCACCGGAACAGTGTGAGTTTGCGGAAAAGCTTTGCAACAAGCCGACTCCACAGAACCGACTACTGGGCAAGCAGCGGCTCTTTTCGGCGGGCCAGAACGCAGACTGCGACCAGGGCAGCGGTGAAGCCCGCCCCAGCACCCACTGTTAGCGACAAGCGTGGGCCGAAGTGGTTGGCAACCCATCCGACGATCGGTGCGCCAATCGGTGTTCCTCCGAGTGCAATGGCTACACGCATGGCCATCACCCTGCCCCGCATCGCTGGTTCTGTAGAGAGCTGCATGATGCTGTTTGTGCCGTTGCTGAAGGTGAGGCCGGCCGCGCCGATCACCGCGAGAGCTGCCGCAAACCACCAGAATTCCGGCGCGAGTGCGGCTAGAGCGGTTCCAAGTTTGCTATACCCAAGAGAGGGCATAAGGGGGTTTTCTACAGTTGGCGATAGCTCTGCGATAGAAAAATCGATGCCCAAAGCGTTGTCGACGATTTGCGCTGCCGGATATTGGCGGCGTATGCGCGTCACGAAGGCTCGCAGCGCGAGCTTGCGCGGCGATTCGGAGTCAGTTTTGAGTACGTGCGCAAGGTGCGCAAGCAGTGGCGGCTCAGTGGACAAATGGAGCGCGCGCCGCAATCGCGGCGCGGTCCGCTGAGCCGCATGACAGAGGCCGTCAGGGAGCAGTTACGCGGTTGGCTGCGCGAGCAGCCGGACCGGACGCTGGCGGAGTTGGGCCAGCAGTTGCGTGCCAGCGGCGTTGCCGTGAGCCGCAGCCGGGTAAGTCAGACTCTTCAACAGATGGGCCTGCGGCTGAAAAAAAGTCGCTCCATGCCAGCGAGCGGGACACGGAGGAGAACCGCCGGCGGCGGGAAGAGTTTCTTGCCGCCATCGCCACGATCCCGCCGGAAAAGCTGAAGTTTCTCGATGAAAGCGGCGTAACCACGCAGATGACCCGCTTGTGGGGGCGAGCGCCGAGAGGCGAACGTGTGAACGAGGCCGCGCCGGACGGCCGCCGGCAGGTGTTGACCACGCTGGGAACCATGAGTTTACGCGGCATCGAAGCGGTCATGACTGTCCCCTCGGCCACCGACGGCGATGTCTTTCGCGCCTATGTGGAA
>CAWCWQ010000196.1:0-9989 GCA_963799145.1 uncultured Acidobacteriaceae bacterium
GTCCAGGCGGAGCCAACCGCAACCTTTTCGGACAAGAGATGCTGCGCGATCCGGAAGATCGGAACACAAGTCAGCGCGGATACAAGGCTGTTGATCGCGAGCAGCACAAACGCCAAAAGCAGCGGAGTAGATGCCGAAGACTCGGAACACGCCCGCAATCAAGTAAGGGTAGAGCGGAGGCTCCCAGGCAGTCGGACCGGTGTAAGCAGGCAGTCGGTCGGCGGCATCCAGGACGGAAAGCGAAGTCTTTTCGCCCTAAGAGAGAGCTGTTGCCCAAATGCCGCCGATGAACCGGACCGGCATCATACAGGCGACGCAGGCAAGGATTGGCACCATGGCATTTGCAACTTCGCCGGCAACGGTTCTCAATCCCTGGCTCCAGATTCTCGCGGCTCTCGAAAAGAAAGTGATCCGCCAATCGTTCGAGACCTGGCTCAAGCCCACGCGTTACAGCCACGCCGCCGGCCGCACGCTCTATGTTCGCGTGCCTTCGCCGGAGTTCCAGCACATTGGCGACAAGTACGGCGACCTGATTCAGGAGGCCATCGACCTGCAGTCGATGGAGTTCGACGACGTGAGCTTCGTGACCGCCGAGGAGGATCCCTCGATTCCGCCGCCGCGCAAGGACGGCGGCTTTGGCCCGCTGGCCGCGCGCCCGCCCATCGCGTCGCACTCCGCCCCCGCGCCGCGCAACCCGGAGCAGGCGCGCTTCGACTGGTCCACCGCCGCGCAGCTCAACCCGCGCTACACCTTTGACGCCTTCGTCATCGGCAACGGCAACCAGTTTGCGCGCGCCGCCTCCCTGGCCGTCGCCGAGCGCCCCTCCCGCGCCTACAATCCGCTCTTCCTCTACGGCGGCGTAGGTATGGGCAAGACCCACCTGATGCACGCCATCGGCCACGAGGTAAAGCGCCGCCAGCCGATGGTCAACATCTGCTACGTCTCGGCGGAGAAGTTCACCAACGAGATGATCACCTCGCTGCGCAACGACCGCATGACCAGCTTCCGCGACCGCTTCCGCACCGTGGACGTGCTGCTCATCGACGACATTCAGTTCATCGCCCAGAAGGAGCGCACCCAGGAGGAGTTCTTCCACACCTTCAACGCGCTGCACGAGAGCATGAAGCAGATCGTCATCGCCTCCGACCGTCCGCCCAAGGAGCTGGCGGAGATCGAGGACCGCCTGCGCTCGCGCTTCGAGTGGGGCCTGATCGCCGACATTCAGCCGCCCGATCTTGAAACCAAGGTCGCCATTCTGCAAAAGAAGGCCGAGAGCGAGCAGGTGCAACTGCCCACCGACGTGGCGCTGTTTGTGGCCTCGAATGTGCGCACCAACGTGCGCGAGCTGGAGGGCGCCCTGGTTCGCCTGATCGCCTGGTGCCAGCTCAACCGCATGGAGATTACGCTGGCCTCGACCCAGCAGTGCCTCAAGCAGTTCATCGACATGCAGGTGCGCAAGATCACCATCGAGGCCATTCAGCGCGCCGTAGCCGAGAGAGTTCGGCATGAGGGTCAGCGACCTGAAGCAGAAGAACAACTCGCGCAACGTGGTGGTGCCGCGGCAGATCGCCATGTACCTGGCCAAGCAGATGACCGAGGCCAGCTTGCCTGAGATCGGCCGCCAGTTCGGCAACAAGCACCACACCACGGTGATGCACTCGATCGCCAAGATCGACGAACTGCGCCGCGCCGACAAGGACTTGCAGCGCACCCTCAACAAGCTACAGGAGCAGCTGAACGGGTAGCGGCGAATGCGCAGGCCGCACGGATGGAGTTTTGGCGGCGGGCAGATCTCTGCCTCGCACTGTCTACTTTGAAGCGGATGGCTGTTCGAGCGGGACAAACTCAACATTGCGGACAAGGGCTGGACCGGCTCCGGGTGGAGTGGCCGTGGAGTAAAAGGCCAGGCCCTGGCTGGATGGAGCCGGGTAAATGAGGTTGGTGAGCACGGTTTCGCCGTCTTCGGCGAAGACCTCGATGGAATTCTCGTCTACGACAATCTGGATAGGGATTGAAGCGGCTTGCGGGTGCTTGAGGGGAGCCGATATGCGGGCGGGAAAGTCGGGCGACCAGCCGGTTTTGCCGGAACGGGTGCGATCGACAAAGATGCGGCCGTTGGAGGAATCGATCCCCACCACGGTTTCTTCAGAGGCGGGATCGTTGGGATTTGCGCTGCTGCGGCGCAGGCGGACACCGGCTTCCTCGGCGTCGCCGGGGTTGAGGATGAAGCTCAGCCGGTAGACTCTTCCGGACTGCTTCAGAGCGGCTATCTGGAGATTGGCCTGGTCAATTGTCTTCAGAGACGGACCGCCAAACATGGCTGTGTAAGGTTTCAGGTCCGGGAATGGCAGGATGGGTTCCTGCACCAGTTGGAGCGCTGCCTGGGAGAGGCTTGAAGCCGAATTCACAGGCGGCTGACGGAAGTAGAGGCGGCGGGCGACGGTCATTTCGCCGCGGCCGGGCAAGGAGGGAAGCATCGCGGCGTACTGCCAGTTGCTCATCCAGGCAATCCAGATGCGGTCCTTATCGGGCGGGATGTTGGAGAAGGAAGTGGAGGCGTAGAAGTCCTTGCCCCAGTCGGCCCAGCGGATTGCAGAGCCGGGGTGGTCTTCGCTGAAGCGAAAGCCGTCGAACTGGCCGATGAAATACTGGTCCGCCGAACCCTTGGCCGGGCCGCCGGGGTCGATGTTGACACTGAGCAGCCAGCGAGTGGAGACTTGCCGTCCTTTGCCGTCGCGAACAGGGAGTTCGAAGAGGTCGGGGCACTCCCAGACTCCTGAGACAGCGCCGGCGGGGCCGAATTCACTGGCCAGATCCCATTGGCGCAGGTTCTTTGAGCGGTAGAAGCGGAGCTTGTGCTGGTCAGGGAGCGAGACCACCATCACCCAGCTCTGGGACGGGGCGTGCCAGATGACCTTGGGGTCGCGGAAGTCCTTGAGGCCCAGGTCAAGCACCGGATTCGAGGCGTATTTCGTCCAGCTCGCGCTGCCGTCGCGGCTAAAGGCGAGGTTCTGTGTCTGCTTCTCCTGCGAGGCCCCGGTGTAAATGGCGATGAGGCAGCCAGGAGCCTGCTTACCAGAATCGCCGCAGAGCCCCGCGGTGTTTTCGCGGTCCTCAACGACGGAGCCGCTGAAGATGGCTGTGCCGTTCTCTTGGCTGAGCGCGACGGGAAGTTCCGTCCAGCGAGTCAGGTCGGGCGAAACGGCGTGGCCCCAGCTCATGTGGCCCCATTGGTCTCCGAAGGGGTTGAGCTGGAAGAAGATATGGTACTGGCCGTTGAGGAAGATCGGGCCGTTGGGGTCGTTGATCCAATTGGGCGGGGAATAGAAGTGAATGCGCGGCTGCCAGGCGGTTGCCGGGCCAGGCGACGCCGAAGCTGCAACTGGCTGCTGCTGGGCAGAGTTTTGCGGAGCGAAGAGCAGCGCCGCCGCCAGCAAAAGAGCGTGCGAGACCCGTGCCAGCTTGCGGCGAGGGATTTCCGTGGACATGCGTTGACTCTCCTCCATTAACGGAGCGTTACCTAACGCAAGGTTACCGCGTTCGGGAAAGGGCAGTGCGGACAGACCATGCTGCGCGAGCGCTGGGAGCGGTCCAGTTTCAGGCGTTTGCGGACGATGGCGGCCATAACATAGATGCTGACGGCGATCCGGATTTGGGTCTCGACCGCGTTCTCGCCGGTGCCGTAGAAGGCTTCGATGCGCAGATGCTGCTTGATCCATTCGAAAGAACCGAGTTATACGTTAAGGAATCTGTCATGTGACGATTATGGCGAGTGTTATAAGCCTAGCCGGACAGTAGCGATCGCGAGTGAAGGACTCTTCGGCTTGGATTCCTTATCGGCGAAGAGGACAGATGGCTTCTGGCCTCTACAGGATCCGATCGACCGTCTGGATGTTGACCAGTCCGTTGCAACCATAGATCGCCGGAAGCACTCGATCTGGCGGGTAAGTTCTCCGGAGTTGAGCCACCTTCTCTGTGCCGGCGCGATAGGCAGGGAGATACATCCGCCCCAGCAGGGGATGCCGTCCCCAGGCGCCTGACAGCTTATCGGCGCGTTCTTCCGTAACCAGAAAATCGCGCCGCAGAGTGGCCGCCACTTCCTCCTGGGGCCGTCCTTCGCCCCAGGTCAGATAGGAAGACTGATTCTTGGCGTCGTCTTGCAACAGGGCCAAAAGCACACCGATCTGCAAGTCTTCGTCTGGCAACTGGTCGACTTCGGTGACGTCATGGGCGATCAGAATCGCATTATTGGCAATTCCCTCGAACAGAGTGGCGGCGCGCGTGTTCATGGTGAGAATCGTAGCCTCTAAGCCGGCCTTTCCGCGAACGTACAAGTCCTGGAGATAGGCAAATGTGGTGACGTGCCCGGGCACGACCTCGTGGCTCACGAGCTGTTCAAACTCCGGAAACGAAATCTGCAACGAAGCATTGATCTCGTAATTCGCTTCGTATTGCGGAGTTCCGTCGGTGTTCCGCGCCCGCCCGATGTAGTTCATCGAACCTGAAAACCAGGCGTCCTCGATGGGCCGGAAATCGATGTTTGCGCGAGGCACACGCGCCAGCTCCCGAGGAAGGTAAGGGAGCAGATTCCTTGCACTGAGATTGTCAAAATGCGCGATCACCGCGGCGCCGAGACCGCGCACCGAGGCCATCGGGATGGCTCGCTCGCGGCGCCAGAGATCGGTTGCCTCAAGCAAACAGTCCGCATGCGAAGTTTTGTACCCGGCGCGGCCCAGCAATTCGCCGACACGCGCGCATTTGCTCTCTGGCATGGAGGGTTCAGCAGGCTTTGCCGTCGCCGCCTCAACGCAGCGTGAGTATGGCACTGGATCGCCCTTGCCGAGGAGCTCCATGGCAAGGTCGAACATGACTTCAAGGCAATCCGCCATGCCGGCCAGATAGGGCTGGCGCAGCCCGCCGATCTTCGCTGCCTCTTCACGGATTCCGGCGATGGCCTGGGACATGTTCACCGCGCACAGGTATTCTTCCACCGCCTCCCGATTATCGAGCGATACACCGCCAGATTGCCGCAGGCGCGCAGCGGCTGGATGCGTGTAGGCAGCGGGAAGCAACTCATCGGAAAACCAGGAGTCGGCGATGAAGCGCCCCGTGCCCGATGGGCACATCACGTCACCGCCCCACAGTGTATCGATGCCGAGGACGGCATCGGCCACATACTTGCCTGCTTGATCCATCAGACCACCTTTTCCTTTTTCAAAGCACGGTACCAGACATACAGACAGAGGCCAATAAACATCAGGGCGGAAACAATCTGAGAGACGGGATCGTTAGCGTAGAACGGGGTCTTGATCAGATCCTCGCGATACCAGGGGAAGAGACGCAGGGAAGCGCCCAACACTCCTCCGAGCGCGCCGCCCGCCATCAGTCCCGAAGCAATGATCACGCCGCGCTCTCGAATCCCCTTGCCTTGCTCGCCACCGGCTTTTTCCGAGCGCTTATTCAGGAAATGCGACATGAACCCTCCCACTAAAGCAGGCGTGTTCAGTTCCAGCGGCAGATACATTCCCAGAGCAAAGATCAGAGACGGCTGGCCGAGCATCTCCAGCACCAGCGTAATCATCGCACCTATGCCGAACAGGAGGTAGGCGACCGGCTGGCGGCTCATGAATCCCTCCACCAGAGCCTTCATAATCGAAGCCTGCGGCGATGCCAGAACCGGCCGCAGGTCTCCGGGGAGAGCTTCTCCAAACTGAAATGTGTGGGCCAGCATGACGATGGTCAGTCCGGCGGCAATCGCCGATGCTGCGACCCCCAAGAACTTTACCTTCTCCTGAGCCGCCGGAGTGGAGCCGATCCAATAGCCGGCCTTCAAGTCGGTAATCGTCTGCCCCGAGATGGACAAGGCCGTGCAGACCATTCCCGCAATCGCCATCACAAAGAACATGCCCGCCGTGCCTGAAAGTCCGAATCGCAACAGGACTACCGAGGAGATGACGATGGTCAGCATCGTCATCCCCGAGACGGGATTGCGAGCTGTGGTCGCGATGGCGTTGGCTGCCACCGAGGTGAAAAAGAACGAGAAAAGCAGCGTCAGCACCAGGCCCACCGCCATCACTGCGAAGGAGACCGGAAATCGCCCGAAAAAGGCTGCCAGTCCGATCGCGCCCAATACCACGCCGAGGAGAAGGTAAACGACTGGCAGATCGCGGTCGGTGCGCTCCGGCTGGGCGGCTTCGCCACGGCGGAAGGTGCGCAGCGCAATGCCAAACGATCCGGCAACCACTCGCAGTGACTTGACGATACCGACGATGCCGGCCGTGGCGATGGCCCCCACCCCGATGAAGCGCACATAGTTTCGATAGATATCCACCGCATTCATCTTTGAGACGGGCATGATGGCGGGGTAAACGGAGGTGTCGATGTGGCTGCCGATGAACCAGATCGTCGGGACCAGGACGAAATTGGAAAGAACGCCGCCCGCGCAGAGAATCATGGAACTGCGCAGGCCCATCACATAGCCGAGACCCAGGATGAAGCCGATGGCGTCGAATTTGAATACCATCCGAGCCCGATCGGCCAGGGAATGCATTACCGGAACAAACTGAAAATCCACGTACTCTTTCCACACTTGAAAGGTGGTGACAAAAAGGTCGTATACCCCGGCGATGACCGTCGCCTGTAGCAGCAGCCTGGCCGGTGAGCCCCCTTTCTCTCCGGTGACGAGCACTTCGGTGATGGCTGTCGCCTCGGGATAAGGCAGCAGGCCGTGCATCTCACGCACGAAGTAACGCCTCAACGGAATCAGGAAAAGTACACCCAAGCAGCCGCCCGCCAGGCAGATGAAGATGGTCTCAACCGGATGCGGATCGAGGTGCAGGATGTACAGCGCGGGAAGCGTGAAGATGGCCCCGGCAACCACTCCGCCGGCCGCGCCGCCGATTCCGGTGACGATCACGTTCTCCAGCAGGCTCGACCGGCGCCTATAGACGCGCGCCAAGCCGATGGCCAGGATAGAGATGGGAATTGCAGCCTCCATCACCTGGCCGACCTTCAGTCCCGAATACGCCGAGGCGACAGTGAAGATCGCGCACAGCACAATGCCCCACAGGATTGACCGCGGCGTGAGTTCTGGCATCATTGCTTGTGCGGGCACAATAGGCTGGTAGGATTCGCCGGGCTTGAGCGGCTGGCTGGCGTTTTCCGGAAGAGATTTCGTTTCGTTCCCGGTCATCGATGGAAAATCCCCCTTGCAGCCCGCATGTTGAAGCTCCTTGGCTGAAACGATCCCAAACCGGCCCGTGGGTTCATTCACACCCGGATGCGCCATGCAGTTCATCGTTGCCGCGCAGTCGAATCAAGCGTGGAATTCACATCGGCCAGTGACAGTCTACCTCTTGCGAGGTCACTGTTTCTCCGGGGAAGGCAAGGCGTTCTGTTCCTGGTGGTGAACTCCCGTGTTGACCAACTTGAGATTCCACACCTATCCCGGATTTCCTGGCTCTGCCTGTGCGTTGCAGGGCGCGGATTCAATCGCACACAGGGTCGCAGAAGAACCCTGGCTTCACCGGACGAGCCAGCTCAAGGCCTGGCATCCAGAGAAATGCCGATTCGCTTGCCGAGGGAGGACCGGCACCACGAAGCCAGCAAGTGTCTTGGAATCTATCAGATGCGCTGAGATCTCCGGAACCGCCAGACGCTGGGGCGTTTGCCGTTGCCCCTGCTGCTGACTGGACCCCCAGCGGCGCTGGAAACGCGCCTTGGCGATCTACCCTCGTCCGGGAACATGGCTAGAAGGAGACCGCGACCAGAAGCGCCGGGATTGGGGGCCGGTGGTCTGCATCTCGATGTTTCACCAACAGAACCGGCTCCCAAAATCGGCCGTGAGTCCACTGGGAAGGTTTCGCCTTGAAGCGATGGTTAGGGAAGCGTTGCGAGGACGGCTTGAAATTTGGCGGCAACGGCTCCCCAGCCATCCTGGCCGCCGAAAATGCCACCGGCGTTGGGATGGATTTCGTTTGCCCAAAAATCCTTGTAGTCGGCTTGTGAGTTTGAGAGGGTCTTGCGCAGATCGATGTAGGTTACGTTCTGGAAGCCGGGATCCTTCACCAGATTTTGGAGCATGGTGTTGAACCGGTCGATGATGGTGACCATCATCTGCGTGGTGGCGTTGACATCGGTAAAGAGTTTCTCGTCGAAGCCCGGCTTGAGCCACGGGCCAGGCAACAGCCCGCCGCCGCCGAGGAAACCGCGGCCGTCGGGGACGGGATAATCGTAGCCGTGCACAAGGATGGGGAAGGTGCGGCCGAGATTCTTCTGACAGAGGGAGTTGATGGAGAAAAACATCAATCGATAGGCAGCGGCGATGCGGGTGTCGATGACGCCGGCGAGAACCTGATCGTTCCAGCCGGGGATGGGGTGCAAATCGATATTGTTGATCAACATGCCGAACTCGTTGCCCGCGATGTCGTCGCCGCCGCCCGAGACCAGGATGGCCTTGGGAGTGGCGCCGAGGGCGACGATCTTGTCCATGCACCGCGCGAGTTTATCGAGCTGCCCGACGCGCGAAACCATGGTTTCGATGGCGTCACCCCTGTGAGCGGAGGACTCGATGTTGTAACCGTAGTTGTCGTCGAGCCTGGTCAGGACGTCATGGATGGGATAGTCGAACCAGGAGTCGCCAACGGCCAGCAGATAGCCCGCCGTTTGAGCGGTAGTCGAAACGGGAGCGGGGGCAGGGGCGACGGCCGTGGCAAGGCGAGCATGGGTGAGCTCGGTCTTGATGGAGAGGGGCTGAGGATGAGCTGCGAGAGCAGCGGCGCGAGTTGCACGGCTTTCTCGACGGCGCGCCAGGACTTCTTCGGCGTGCTGGTCGGCGGCCTGTTGGATTGTAGATTGGGGGTTGTTCTCAGGGGAAGGCGGCATTCGAATCCTCCGCATGAATTTGTCCGCAGAGCGGATGCCTCTGACGCTAAAGTACGCTTACACCTCTGTCAAGAACTCAGGACCGAGTTTCGAAAGCAGGCGTTTTTCCAGGCTCCCGATCTCATATCTTTTGCGGCGAGTTCACGCTTGCGGCGGCAGCCGATGAAAGACTCACGCCAGGCGAATCCCGGTCGATCGCGCCCGCTCCGGCCTGCTGGAAACCCTCGATGCGGCGCGGCTGAGGTACATTTGGGCAACCCCCTCGCCGCAACTCCTAACTCCGTGAACTTACATAGAAAATCCGCGCGGGAATTGTTCATTATCGACCCTTGAAAGGTATGTCGATTGGGAGATCGTCTACCCTCACATCGAGTACTGGCGCAAAGGCGGGCGGCAACTCCTTTTCCGCAATCGAGCCATGAAATCCCGTTCTTCGCGGAGATCCTGGGAGAAAGTCTCAATACGATTCTGGGAGGGGACGCAATGCGCCGCTTAGTAGTGTTCGCGCTTCTTGTGGCGGTGGCAGCCGGCGCCAGAGCGCAATTCGATACAGCAACGGTACTCGGGACAGTAACCGACCCAAGCGGAGCGGTGGTGCCGCACAGCCAGGTGGCGCTGCACAACACAGCCACGGATGCAATCGTCACGGCGGCCACCGACGATCGGGGAGAGTTCCTCGCCGCCAGGCGCTTCGGCGTGGCTCACCGAGGCGATGCCGCCTTTCGATTTCACATCGCGCAGCAAGCTGTTCAAATCCACACCGCCCGCCGACACGCGATAGTCCACAAACTGCGTCACGCCGAAGATGTTGAAGTGTCCATGGAAGGTGGTTATCTCCCGTCCCGGAATCAGAAGCACGCGATCGAAGTAAGGCTGCAGTTCCCGCTCCGCGTCATATTGGGAGTCGGCGTTGTGGTCGGTGATGGCGATGAAGTCCAGCCCGCGCGCCGCGGCCGTCTGCACGCTTACAAAGACGGGCAGGGAACCATCTTGCCGCTCTGGCTTGCGCAGTTGCCGTCGCTGTGCGCCGTGCGCATGTGCAGGTCGCCACGATACCAGCGTGTGCCGGTTACTAGTGGCTGAGCCGCGAAGCCGGCGTCCTCGCC
>CAWCWQ010000197.1:0-8887 GCA_963799145.1 uncultured Acidobacteriaceae bacterium
TCCCCAAGCTCCTCCCCGAGGGGAGCGGAGGAGGAGCATGAATGAGGAGGGGGTAAGCCGGCTACTGCTTGAGTGCGCCGGAGGCCTTGGCGACATGCGTCGCGATGTAGTCCATCAGTGCGGGCGACAGGGCGTCGTAGGGCTCCAGGTGAAGCTCCTTGAGCCGTCCGCGCACTGCATCCATGTTCTTCGGATCGGCGCCGGCCTCGATGATCGACGAGACGAAGGCGGCGAACTGCGGCGGCTGCCAGCCAGATTCCGCAAACAGTTCCGGATGAACGAAGTCGAGCCCGTAGAAGGGGTGCTTCGTGTTTTCGATGCGCCCGTACATGTGTACGCCGCAGGCTTTGCAGGCGTGGCGCTGGATGGTTGCGGACGGATCGACGATGTAGAGCTTATCGGCGTTTGCGGTCACGGTTAGGTTATCGCGCGGCACGACGGCCACGACCGAAAACAACGCGCCTTCTGGCTTCCAGCATTTCGTGCAGCCGCAAGCATGGTCATGGGCGACTTGGCCCTTGATGCTTACCGTTACGGGATTGGTTGCACATCTGCACTTCAATGTTCCGCCAGCAAAGCTTGGCGACTCGGATTTCAACCCGTTGTCAACCGCCGGATGGATATGTACTGCGCTCATCGCACTCCTCCCACTGTTCTTCTTCTTCCAAAAAAACATTCTCGTACCTCAGATACCTCAAATCACCCAATTGGTGAGGTTTAGGCTGGCTGCAACACGATGACTGCCTAGGCCGTGCTCGGATAATCAGACAGCCACGCTTGCAATCTAGTAATAACATCAATGTGAGTGTCTTGGCTATCTGCCGGCAGGATCACGTTAAAGTGTAGTGTGAGGATAATGGTACAAAGCATCCGGTCACGCGGACAAATACCCGTGATCTAGCTTCCTCCCGGCCATAATTCACTCCACATGCGCCACGCATTGGGCACAGCTATTCTTTAATAGCGGCCTCCACATTCTTGGCGGAGGCAAAGGCGGACTTTGCCGAAGGTTTGTCGATCCGCGCCGAATTGATGTCGAGCCCGGTCAAGTTGGCGCCATCCGTGGCCGCGCCGCGGAAGTCGGCGCCGGAGGCTTCGGCTTCGGTCAGGTTCGCGCCAGAAAGGTTCGCATCGCGCAATTTCGCGAACTCCAGGTTTGCCCGGAATAGATTTGCGTTCGAAAGGTTCGCGCCGGTCAGGTCGGCCGACTTGAACACTCCGGTCATGAGGCCCATCGATTGGTTCTTGAGGTCCGCACTGCCATTCGCGCCGGCAAGATTTGCGCCTTTCAGGCTCGCCCTGCTGAGATCCGCGGTGATCCGCGCGCCGGAAAGGTCGGCCCCGTCGAAATTTGCGCCTTGAAACTGGCTCGCGAACAGGCTGGCGCCCTTGAGATTCGCCCCGCTGAAATTGGCGCCGATGCCCCAAGCCTGGTCCAAAATCGCGCCTTCAAGCTTCGCGCCCTTGAGGCTCGCCTTGTTGAGGCGGGCATTCCGAAGGACCGCGTGCGACAGGTCCAGGCCGGAAAGATCGAGCCCATTCAATGCCTTGCTCGACAGATCCAGCGGGCGGCCCGCTTGGCTCTTGAGGAGCGATTCGATTTCCGCGCGCGTCATCTCCGCCTGCGTCATCGCTGGCGACTGCATGTCGAGATGCTGGAGCATGTCCTGCGCGGTGGCCGGTGAAAGGGTGCCGCACAGGATCGCGAAAGCTGCGGCCAGCCAGGCGAGGCCCCCTGTCCGGCTGCGGAGAGGGCTGGCTCGAGGGGGTCTTTCAGGGCTGCCAGCGACGCAATTGACCGGAGCCGGTATCATTCCATCCTCCCAAAAGGCGGCACGGCGCCGCCAAAACGGACCTTCTCAGGCGCTCAGGCGCTGGGCGTGCCAGCGCAGGTGATCCTCGATGAAGGTCGAGATGAAGTAGTAGGAATGGTCGTAGCCCTCCTGCCGCCTGAGCGTGAGGGGTATGCCGGCTTTGGCGCAGGCCTCTTGCAGGAGTTCAGGTTTTAGCTGCTCTTTCAAGAAGTTATCCGCCGTGCCTTGGTCCACGAGCACATCCGGCAAGCGGGCGCCGTCCTCGATGAGCGCGCACGCGTCGTAGGCCCGCCAGGCTTGGCGGTCCTCCCCGATGTAGCCGCTCAACGCCTTCTGCCCCCAGGGGCAGTTCATGGGCGAGGAGATCGGCGCGAACGCGGACACCGATTTGAAGCGGCCCGGATTGCGCAAGGCGATGGTCAGCGCGCCATGGCCGCCCATGGAATGCCCGGTGATGCCTTGCCGCGCCATGTCGGCCGGGAAATCCAGCGCAATCAGCTCGGGCAGCTCGCGCTCGATATAGGACCTCATGCGGTAGTTCTTGGCCCAGGGCTGCTTGACGGCATCCACGTAGAAACCTGCGCCGAGGCCGAAATCGTAGGCGCCCTTGGGGATCGCCAGGGACGCCTTCCCCGCGCGGGCTTGTGTCGGGAGCCACCACGATCAGTCCAAGCTCGGAGGCCACGCGCTGCGCGCCCGCCTTGACCGTGAAATTCTCCTCGGTGCAGGTCAAGCCCGGAGAGATACCAAAGCACCGGGAAGCCGCGGCCCGGCCGCGCGCCCGCCGGAACGTACACGGCAAAGCGCATGTCCGTTTCAGTCTCGGCGGAGCGATGGCGGTACACATACTGCGTGCCGCCGAAGCTTTTGTTTTGCGAAACGATCTGAGGCCGGGTCAAAGGGCGCTTCCTCTAGAGTGCGTCAGGAAAAGCGTGAAGCGGTTTTCCGATAAAGACGCACGATAAGACAAAAACTCAGAGCCCGCTTTTGATTCCATCAAAAGCGGATAAGCTCTAGTAAATCACGACCGAGCGGATCGACTTGCCTTCATGCATGAGGTCGAAAGCTTCGTTGATCTTTTCAAGCGGCATGGTGTGGGTGATGAGATCGTCGATGTTGATTTTCTTCTCCATGTACCAATCGACGATCTTCGGCACGTCCGTGCGGCCCCTGGCGCCACCGAAGGCGCTACCTTTCCAGACGCGGCCGGTAACGAGCTGGAACGGCCTCGTGGAGATTTCCTGGCCCGATGCGGCCACGCCGATGATGATGCTCTCGCCCCAGCCGCGATGGCAGCATTCGAGCGCCTGGCGCATGGTGTGGACGTTGCCGATGCATTCGAAGGAGAAGTCCGCGCCGCCGCCCGTCAGGTCGACGATCGCCTGCACGACCTTGTCGCGGCCAACCTCGTCGGGGTTGACGAAATGCGTCATGCCGAATTTCTTGGCCATGGGCACCTTCGACGGGTTGAGGTCCACGCCGATGATCTTGTCCGCGCCCACCATCCTGGCGCCCTGAATGACGTTAAGGCCGATGCCGCCGAGGCCGAACACCACCACATTGGCGCCGGGCCAGACCTTGGCCGTATAAATCACCGCGCCGATGCCAGTAGTAACGCCGCAGCCGATATAGCAAATCTTGTCGAACGGCGCGTCCTCGCGGACCTTGGCGACCGCGATCTCGGGCAGCACGGTGTAGTTGGAGAACGTCGAGCAACCCATGTAGTGGTACAGCGTCTTGCCGTCCTTCGAGAAGCGCGACGTGCCATCGGGCATGACACCCTTGCCCTGAGTGGCGCGGATCGCCGTGCAGAGGTTGGAGCGCTGCGAAAGGCAGGTTTTGCAGTTTCGGCATTCGGGCGTGTAGAGCGGGATCACGTGGTCGCCAACCTTGAGGTTGCGCACATCGGGACCAAGTTCGCGCACGATGCCAGCGCCCTCATGCCCCAGGATCGACGGGAACATCCCCTCCGAAATCGGCCCCCGATAGCGTGTAGGCGTCGGTATGGCAGATGCCGGTTGCCTTAATCTCGATCAAGACCTCCCCGGACTTAGGACCCTCGAGGTCCACGGTTTCGATGGAAAGTGGTTCGCCAGCCTTCCAGGCCACAGCAGCGCGCGTTTTCATGGATCGTTTCCGCCTTCGCAAATGTTATTATTGAGCTTCGCTGTCAGAACGCAGGCGTGGCGCTGGCCTTGCCTGCGCGCCCACGCGGAATGCTTCCGACTGCACGGTTTGAAGTCTGCATGGATAGTTCGCATAATGTCAATCCTATAACTCTCACAACGAGGCTAGCATAAACAGTAAAAAGAATCGTGATGGTATTTAATATTTCTATCGCCCGATTTGATATCCCTATCGCTCGATTAATTTTATCACTCGATTTGATATATCAATCGTCATATTTGATATCGAAGCACATCACACGCGATCACATGTGAGTTACAAGCTTTGTGACTCAATTGACACGCCGCCGCTTGTTCTGTTTTATTATCATGCCGTCTCTTTATGGGACGCCAGCCCTACGAAACAATAGATGCGCGCGGCGTATGACCTATGATGGTTATGCGCGCGCATCCTCATGTGCAAAGAGTTGTCATGTTTTTCTTATGTGTTAGTAAATATTGAAGCAACCATCAATTCTACGTTATGCTCGTTATACATTGTCCGTTCTAGCCATAACGGCTATTGCAGTTTACAGATAGTGTGACTACTCTTCGTCGCAGACACGATTGCGCTCGTTCCTAGAAAACACGCGGGGAAGGAGCCTTAACGAATAAGGAGGATTTTGGACAAGGTAAGGCTTTACAGTAAGAGAACGTGATGCCTTTACCTAAAGCCTGGCCTATGTCCAGGGATAATGAGTGAAAAGGAGAAAAACTTCGTCAATCGGTTCACCGGTGGCGCAGGTTTAAACTCTTCGTATCTTAGGGAGGAAGAAACAGTGCAAAAATTACTTCTGACGGCATCACTCACAGCGCTGCTTGCAGGGCTATCCGCGCCTGCCTCGGCAAACGATGAGCTGATGAAAATGCAGCAAGGCGGCAACTGGGCCCAGCAAGCCGGGGATTACTCGAATAACCGGTATTCCAAGCTGAAGCAGATCACTAACGAGAACGTAAACAAGCTTGAGCCCGTTTGGACATTCTCGACGGGCGTTCTGCGCGGACACGAAGGCGGGCCTCTCGTGATCGGCGACGTCATGTATGTCCACGCTCCATTCCCGAATACCGTCTATGCCCTCGACCTGAACCAAGAAGGCAAAATCCTTTGGAAATACGAGCCGAAGCAGGATCCGTCGGTTATCCCTGTGATGTGCTGCGACACCGTCAACCGCGGCGTTGCCTACGGTGACGGCAAGATCTTTCTCCATCAGGCCGATACCACGCTCGTGGCGCTCGATGCCAAGACCGGCAAGGTGGTCTGGTCGGTGAAGGAAGGCGATCCCGGCAAGGGCGAGACCGGAACCTCGGCGCCGCTGGTCGTCAAGAACATGGTGCTGGTTGGCGTCTCCGGTGCCGAGTTCGGCGTGCGCGGCCGCATGACAGCCTACGACATCAACAACGGCAAGCAGATTTGGCGCGCCTACTCAACCGGTCCGGACAACGAGGCTCTCGTGGACCCGGAAAAGACCATGGAGCTTGGCAAGCCGGTTGGGGCGAATACCAGTCTCAAGTCTTGGGAAGGCGACCAATGGAAGACCGGCGGCGGCTCGACCTGGGGTTGGATTTCCTACGACCCCAAGCTGAACCTCATCTACTACGGAACGGGCAACCCCTCGACTTGGAACCCGGTGCAGCGCCCTGGCGACAATAGGTTCTCCATGACCATTTTCGCCCGCGACGCCGATACGGGCATGGCCAAGTGGCTCTATCAGATGACGCCGCACGACCAATGGGACTACGACGGCATCAACGAGATGATCCTGACCGAGCAGACCATCGACGGCAAGGAGCGCAATCTGCTCACTCACTTCGACCGTAACGGCTTCGGCTATACGCTCGACCGTGAGACGGGCGAGTTGCTGGTCGCGGAGAAGTACGATCCCGCGGTCAACTGGGCGACCAAGGTCGACATGGACAAGAGTTCGAAGACCTACGGGCGTCCGCAGGTGGTCGCGCAATACGCTCCTGGCTCTAAGGGCGAAGATGTCAACTACCAGAACATCTGCCCCGCCGCACTTGGCAGCAAGGACGAGCAGCCGGCCAGCTACGATCCCGACACGAAGCTCTTCTACGTGCCGACCAACCACGTCTGCATGGACTACGAGCCTTACCGGGTCGCCTACACCGCCGGTCAGCCCTATGTCGGCGCCACGCTGTCCATGTTCCCCGCTCCTGGCGGAACCCACATGGGCAACTTCATCGCCTGGGACGGCACCAAGGGCAAGGTCGTCTGGTCGAATCCCGAGCAGTTCTCCGTGTGGTCGGGTGCGCTTACGACGGCTGGCGGCGTTGCCTTCTACGGTACGCTTGAAGGCTATCTGAAGGCGGTCGATGCGAAGACGGGCAAGGACCTTTACAAGTTCAAGACGCCCTCCGGCATCATCGGCAACGTCATGACCTTCGAGCACAAGGGCAAGCAGTTCGTCGCGGTGCTTTCGGGCGTGGGCGGCTGGGCCGGTATCGGTCTCGCGGCTGGTCTCACGAAGCCGAATGAAGGCCTCGGCGCGGTCGGTGGCTATGCGGCGCTGTCGAACTACACCGCATTGGGCGGGACGATGACAGTGTTCGCTCTGCCGGGCGCGTAAGCCAAGCGTAAATCGGGAGCCCGGCGCATCAAGCGCCGGGCATCCATGCTTTCTAGCGGCGAGGGATTATCTTGAGAGTGAGAGTTCTTTTTGTGGGGCTTGCCCTGTATTCGTGTGCGGCTTTCGGCGGAGGCGCCTGGGCCGACGGGTCTGGCGATCCCGCCCCCGTCAAGGACGTCAATGGCGAATACTACGATAAGCAAGGCACTCCGACCTTTAATGTCGACAAGGATGGCGCGGTCGATTGGTACACATACTCCGGTTACTTGCGTTTTAACTCGATGTGTATCGTTTGCCACGGTCCTGACGGTGCCGGATCGAGTTATGCACCAGCTCTAACCAACTCATTGAAGACAATGGACTACCCAACCTTCTTGTCTATTGTTGCGCAAGGCCGGAAAAACGTATCGGCCTCGACCGATTTCGTGATGCCATCGTTTGGTAACAATAAAAACGTGGTATGCTACCTCGACAATATCTATGTGTACTTGCGCGCCCGCAGCGACGGCGCCGTCGGGCGCGGCAGGCCGGAGAAGCACGCGCCGAAGCCGCCCGCCGCGGCCAAGGCCGAGAACGAGTGCATGGGGGGATCATGATGGCGCCGCCTAGAAGCCTGTTTGCCGCGCTCATCGGAGCGCTCCTTCCCGCGCTTTGGAGCCACGCGGCCGCCCTTCCACAAGAAGGGCCCGCGGCGGCGGTGGAGCTTATCGACCCCAAGGTTTTCCGCGTCTGCTCCGACCCCCGGAACCTGCCCTTCTCCAACGAAAAAGGCGAGGGGTTCGAGAACAAACTCGCGGAGCTTCTGGCGGCCAAGCTCGGGAAATCCCTGGCCTATACCTGGTATCCGAACTCCATGGGCTTCGTGCGCAACACGCTCGGTTCCTATAAATGCGACGTGATCATGGGCTTCCCGCAAGGGGACGATATCGCCCAGATCACGAATCCCTATTACGCCACCTCCTATGCGCTGGTGTACAAGCCGGGCACGGGGCTCGACGGCGCCGCCTCGCTCGCCGATCCGCGCCTCAAGGACAAGCGCCTCGGCATCGTGGCTGGCACGCCGCCATCGAACGCGATGCTGGCCAATGGCCTGATGACCCGCGCCAAGCCCTATCCGCTGGTGATCGACACGCGCGTGGATTCGTCCGCCCGCGACATGATCCGGGACATCGAGGATGGAACTGTCGACGCCGGCGTGTTGTGGGGGCCGATGGCCGGCTATTTCGCGCATGCATTCCGAGCCCAAGCTCGCCGTCGCGCCGCTCGAAGGTCCGCGCATGAGCTTCAGGATTGGCATGGCCGTGCGGCATTCGGACCAGGAGTTCAAGCGGCTCCTGAACCGGCTCATCCAGGAGAACCAGGCGGAGATCGATGCGCTGCTCGCAAGCTACGGCGTGCCGCTGCTGGACGCGCAGAACCGGCCGCTCGCCTCCGCCGCGCAGAAATCGCCTGCCACCGCGACACCGCGCAATTAAACCTAAAAGCGGCTGTTGCAAGGACAGCGGTTTTCCGCAGCGTCGTCCCCGCGCAGGCGGGGACCCATATAAGCGCTTGTTCGACATTAGAAATGGATTCCCGCCTTCGCGGGAATGACGCTGCGGCGCCGCTTCAACTGCCACGATCCTTAATCTCGTCTCACCGCGACGGCAACGTGTGCCCGCCGGAATCCGCCGGGCGTGAGAGACGGCTTGCCTCTGGCCGCCTGGAGCTTTAGCTTCCCCGCGAAACATTTCGCGATAATGCCAATCGTTATAAGTTCTGACCTCTCCACGTCATTGCGAGCGAAGCGAAGCAATCCAGGGCAACAGCGGCAAGCGTAGTGCGTATTGCTCCTGGATCGCCACGGCCGCTCAAGCGGCCTCGCGATGACGGCGCGGTACTGGAGCGGTCAAAACTTTTGGCGACTGGTATAGGGACCCGCCGGGAGCTGGATGCCGGAAAACATCATTGTGGCCGAACGCCTTGGGCGCGAATTCACCATGCGCCGGCCGGCCAAGCCCGGCTGGCGGGGCTGGCTCGCCAAGGGCGTCAAGCAAACGGTCGAGGCCGTGGCCGAACTCTCCTTCACCATCGAGGCCGGGGCCAAGGTCGCCTTCATCGGTCCGAACGGCGCAGGCAAATCGACGACCTTGCGGATGCTGTGCGGCCTCTTGCGCCCCACCAGCGGCAAGGCGCATGTCTGCGGCCTGGTTCCCTGGGAGGAGACGCGGCGGCTGGCCCGGTCCATCGGACTGGTGTTCGGCCAGCGCTCGCATTTGTGGCCTTCCCTGCCTGTGCGGGACAGCTACGACCTGCTGGCGAAAATCTACGATCTCGACCGGCA
>CAWCWQ010000198.1:0-29137 GCA_963799145.1 uncultured Acidobacteriaceae bacterium
ATAATTACTAGCATATGCCCACATTAGCCCTCTGCCATATGCCCTTTGTTACAGTAGTGTGACATACTTTATGGACGTCCCCATCGTCTCCCTCCCTCTGTAGTGTGACATACTTTATGGCGGCCCCATCGCCTCCCCAGCAATACGTTTTTTTTCGTAACAATTTCATTGCTAAGGCAGAAAGATCGGGCCGCCGACGTTGCCGCCATAGTAGTAATACTTCTCGTCGGGGCGCAACGACGCCGCAAGGGCCGTGCCGCCGCCCTGGCTCACATACGTTTGCTTGGTGTACCAGTCCCAGGAGTTGAACGCGCTGTTGCGGGCATACATATAGCCTTCGCCGTGGAAGTTCCTGGTGCCGCTCTTGCTGAAGGCCTGGAAGACCACCGGACCCTTGGCGTATTCGGCCGAGTACGACGAGGTCAAAACCTTGACCTCAGCGACCATGTCCTGGTTGATGTTGGCGATCTGCGTTCCCATGTTGCCCGGATCGAGAAGGTTCGAGCCGTCCAGCATATACGCCATCGAGCCGTTGGGCTGCGTGCCGTTGGCCGAGTAATCGCCCGCCGGACCGCTGTTGCTGCTCACCGCGCCGGTGGCATTGAAGGCCTGTGTCTGGCTGAGGCCGTTGTTGCGGGCAAAGCCCGGCATGATCTTCAGAAGTTCGCCGGCGTTACGGCCGCCGAGCGGAAAATCGTTGATCACCTGCTGGTTCAGCGTTGTGCTGACTTCGGACGTATCGAGCGGAATCATTACGTCTTCGCCGGCAACAATGGTAATGGCCTCTACCCCGGCGGCAGCGACCTTCAGCGTGATGTTGGAGATCGATCTCTGGTCGCCCAGTCCCATCACGATGCCTTTGGCCTCCCACGTGGTGAAGCCGGTGGCCGAAACAAAAAGCGAATACGTGGCTGGCTGAACCGCCGTTATGTTGAAGTAGCCCTCTTTGTCGCTCACTGTTGCGCGAGCTTCGCCGGTGGCTTCACTCTTGAGTTCGACCTTGGCGTTTGGAATCCTCGCGCCCAACTGGTCGAGGACGATGCCGCTCAAGGAGCCTGTCAACTGCTGTGCCGATGCCGGAATACCCTGTAGCCCGAACAGAATCACGGCCAAGACAGCCGCTAAACAGCCGATCCTGAACTGGACATCGCGGTACCAGCATCTCGCTGTTCCCATGTCTGTGCTCAATTTACTGCCTCCCAATTGAAATTCGTGACCGCTCCTGGTTCCCGCTGCTCTGCCTGTCTTCGCGGACGCCGAACATCGCGGAGATTCGCCACGAAAACGCTTCCTCAGAAAACGTTTTCACAGACATGGGACCATAAAAGCTTTCACGATTGAAAACGATAACCCCGCAAATTCACAAATGTCAAGCACTTTATCGCTAGGCGCGCATCAGCCAAACGGTTGAGTCAAACGGTTTAGCAAGTAACCTGCTTATTCATGATACCGTTACCTCGATAGGCTCCCTTGCCTAATTCCGGCCGCGAACTGCCTTTGCTCCCAGGGTTGTTTTTGCGCGCCGAGCAGGGCTCGTTGGGCGGCGATCCCGCCAGGAGTACACCTCGGCACTCCCCTGGGATCGATTTGGCCGCCCCCGAGATCGCTACCGCGGCTGTCCGCCCTGAGCCTGGTAGCGGGCCAGGTCGCGGCGCAGCGCCTCGATCAGCTGGCCGTCGTTCTGCTCCGTAGCCAGCCGCAGCGCCTCCTGCGCCGTGGCGATAGCCCGCGGCGCGTCACCCGTCTCAAAGCTCATGGCGGCCAGCATCTGTAGGGTTCCAGGGTCTTTACGTCCGGTAATCTCCGCGGCGGCCTCGAAGTTGGGGAGGGCCTCGGGGAAGCGCCTCGCGGCCGCCAGTGCCCGGCCCAGGTTGTAGCGGTACTCGGCCGAGCGGGGCGACAGCTCGACGGCCTTCTGCAGCAGGGCGATCGCCTCGTCCAGCCTGCCCTGGCGCGCCAGATAGGCGCCGTAGACGTTGTACCCGTCCGGCGAGCGGGGCGACAGCTCGATGCCTTTCTTCAGCTCGGCAACCGCCTCATCGCCATGTTCGCCGATTTGCAGCAGGATATGCCCCAGGTTGACGTGCGCCGAACCGTTGTCGGCGTCCAGCTCCACCGCGCGGCGAATGTGCCGCAGCGCTTCCTCGATCCGGCCCGACTCGGCCAGCGCGCTGCCCAGGTTGTTCTGCGTCTGGGAGCTGTCGGGATCGATCGCCAGCGACTTCTCGTAGACCTCGATCGCCTCCGCGGTACGTCCCGAAGCATCCAGCGCGACGCCCATGTTGTTCAGCGGGCGGGCGTCGGCCGGATCCTTGGCCGCGGCAACCTGCCAGGCCGGGATGGCCTCGGCGTACTTGTGCTCCTCCTGTAGCTGTTCGGCGGCATCGAACTCGCGATAGAAATCGATCGCCGGCGTCTCGATGTGGTCCAGCTGGTCCGGCCCGATGTTCAGAAACTCCGGAATATTGACCGCCCGGTTCGCCGCTGTCGCGTTCTCAACCACGACCGGCGGGCTGGCGTGCCCCTCCTCGTCGATGTGGGTCAAATAAAGGCGCGTGTAGAACGACGGGCTCTTCGACGAGAAGACCAGCCATCTCCCGTTCGGCGACCAACTGTGCCAGGAGTTCATCACCGGCAGATTCGATTCCAGCGGCCGCGCCTCGCCGCCGGCAAAGGGCACAATGAACAGCTTGCTGTCGGGCCGCATCAGCAGTCCGTTCTTGCAGCGCACATAGACGATCCACTTTCCGTCCGGCGAGACCTTGGGGAAGTTGTTGCTCATCCCATTCTCGGAGGCGCCCACAATCCGCTCAGGCGCGCCTCCCTTCCCGTCATTGAAAGGAATGCGGTACAGGTCGTACTGAACCTGGGTCTCGTTGGGGTCGTTGGCGTAGATGGCTCTCTGCCCGCCCGGCGGATATGGGTCGCGCGCCGCGGCGCGCGAATAGACCAGGTACTTCCCGTCCGGGCTCCAGAAGGCCGAGGTCTGCACGTAATTCGGATCGTCCGCGCCCGGCAGAGGCTGGAGTTTGCCGCTCTCCTTGCTGTACCAGGCCAATACCCCGCGCGTGGGGTAGAAGACCTGTCCAAAGCCAAAGAAGGCGTAAAAGCCGTTGTAGAGCCTGTCCAGCACGCGGACCCCATGCGCGTACGGAACATCGATGGAGTTCACCACGTACTTGCCGTCCGGCGATACCTGGCTCATGAAGCCAAAGCGCTTCTGCGAGCGGGTCTCGGAAAATGCGCTCCAACGGACGATGTAATCGTTCGAGATGGTGCTGACCTTCTTCAGCGGCACCAGCGCATACAGTCCTTTGTCGTTCGCAGGACCGTCTACGTCGATGCCCATCACCTTGCCGTCGCGCGAGAACGAGTGGCAGTTCCCGCAGGTCGGCAGGTTGGTCATCATCAGCCGGCTCTTGGTTTCATTAATGTAGCGCAGCTCCCAACGTATCTTGGGCAGAACCGAGTCGGGCAGCGGCTTGATCACGCCGCGCTGCTCCGACTCCGGCGCGGGCGGAATCAGCGGCACATCGCGATAGAAGATCGGCGCCCCCACCGGATCCTTTGAAGTCTCGAGCGTGCTCCGCGCGCTGGAGAGGGGCTTGGAATCCTCGCGGCTGGTAAAGCCGCTGATTGTAACCGTTGCAGGCCCTTCGACCGAGCGATTCTTGATCTCCACCCAGGTCTTCTCGTCCGGCCGCCAGGTGTGCGTCACCAGTTCCTCGGCCGTCAGGGTGGGCTCCACGTAGCCCTGCAACTGCGTGTCCAGCTCCCCTACCAGCATCTTTTCGCCGTTCGACCAGACCCGAATCGGATGCCCGTGACCGGCAAATTCGATCTCGATCCGCCAAACCCTCGATGCCGAGTTGCCGTCCCGCCAGGCAAACTGGGGCGGGGCAATCTCCGGCGGGTAGATCGTGCCTTTGGCCGGCCTGTCGATGACCAGGAAGTTCGGAGCACCCGCCAGGGTGGCGTACATCGATGGCGCCCGCATGTACTCCGGCGCCGGGGCCGGTTCGCTGTTCTGAGACCAGGCCGCCCCGCAGCCCGCGGCCGACGCACCGGCCACAGCCGTCAATAGAATCCGCATTACGGCGGCGAGTTTCCTCTTCATCTCACAACTTTTCATCGTTTCTTTCCGGCATCGGCTTGCGGTACCGCCTCTTTCACGTGGATAACCCGGTCGGCCTTCACATCTTCCAGCTTCTGCACGATGCCGCTGGGCCAACGGATCTCGATCTCGCCGGCCGTCGCGTCCGCACCCAGTCCGAAATGCACCGGCCCCAGGCTCGACGACGCATAGCAGACGCTCGAAGTCTGGTGGTTGTACTGTGTGCCGGATTTGGCTGTCACCTTCACCAGAGCGCCAATCCCGTCCCGATTGCTCTTGACACCCTCCAGCGCCACCTCCAGCCAGTGCCCAGGGTGCGGACTCCGGTTCATCCACAGCTCGGCCGGGTGGTCCATCGAGGTGACCACGATGTCGATGAGGCCGTTCCCGTCGAAATCCCCCAGGGCGCAGCCCCGGTGCCGAGCTGCCGTCGCCTCGGTGAATCCCGCCTCTTCGGTCAGCGGCTGCCACTGGCCGCTGACGCCCAGGTTGCGAAAGACGGTGTTCGGCTGCTTGACCGCCGCGCCCGGCGGCCGCGTTGCGGAAACGTGCCCGCGCGAGACGAACAGATCCTTCCACCCGTCGTTGTCGAAATCGTAGAGCGCCGGACCAAAGCCCGACATATTCAGGCTATAGGCGCCCATCTTGCTCGACGAGGTCACTTCCCGGAAATCGCCCTTGCCCGTATTCAGCAGAATCGGGAAAGTCTGCCGGTTCAGAGCCACGTAGGCAATATCCGGGTAACCGTCGTTGTTGATGTCCCGGAAATCCAGCCCCATGCCCGAGATGAACGCGCCCTCTTCCGCCAGCGCGGTATTCGTCTGGAAGGCAATCTCCTCGAACTTGTCCCCCAAGTTGTGGAAGAAGAAGTTGTACTCCGAGTCGTTGGTGACGAACAAGTCCTGCTTGCCGTCCAGATCGAAGTCCGCCATCCCCACGCCCATGCCCTTGCCGACGTGATCCCGGATCCCCCATTCCTTGGAGACATCCTTGAAGGTGCCGTCGCCCTGGTTCAGGAAGAGCTGGTTGGGAAGACCCTTGTAGAAGCGCGGGTGGCAGTACTCCGGGGTTCCGTCGATAACGCACAGCGGCTTCTTGTCGTATATCCATTGCAGATAATTGACCACGAACAGGTCGAGCAGCCCGTCGTTGTTTACGTCCACCCAGACCGCGGCTACGGCCCACAGCGGCCCGTACTCCGGATCGTTCCACTTGTCCAGGCCGGCTTTGTGGGTCACGTCCGTGAAGGTGCCGTCGCCGTTGTTGTGGTAGAGCGTGTTGCCGCGCACCCCGGTAACGAACAAGTCAGGGTGGCCGTCGTTGTCGTAATCGCCCACCGCCACGCCGACATCGAAGCCGGTGCCTTGCAGGCCGGCCTTGACAGTCACATCGGTGAAGGTGCCGTCCCCGTTGTTGCGATAAAGCCGGTTCCAGTGCTTCTCGCCGTCCTTTTTCATCGTTGCCAGGCCGGCGCCGTTGGTAAAGAAGATGTCGGGCCGGCCGTCGCCGTCGTAGTCGAAAACGGCTACTCCGCCGGCCATCGTCTCCGGGGCGTTGCGCGACTGGCTCTCGTCGCTGTCCAGTTGGAACGGCAGGTTTTTCAATTCAAAGCGAATCGGGGACTCGGAGTTCCGAGGTTCGCCGGCGTCCTTCTGTCCGCGCAGGCTCGCCGGCGCCATCGCCAGCGTTGCCGCCAAGGCCAGCCAGAACGTCGCTCGCCCGCTCGTCTTCATTGCTGAAACACCGCCCCCCCGAATAAGACAGCAGAAAGTGCTTTTAGTATTCTTGACTGCCCATTCGAGCCGATTCTAATCTATCCGCCGCGCGGCCCGTCAGCTGCGCCGGGAAGTCTTGCATTATCCTAGGCGTATGCGTACCCTGGCTGCCTCGCTCCTCCTGTTCTGCATCGTCCATGCCGCCGGCCAGGCGACGGTCCCCTCCACGGCCGGCGATTTCATGCGGGAGGGCCTCGCCGCACAGCGCCAGGGAAACCTGCGTGCCGCCATCGAAGACTACCGCAAGGTTCTGGCTGTCCGCCCCGAATCCGTCGAAGCCCGCGCTAATCTGGCCGTCGCCCTGTCCGCCGACGGCCAGTTCGACGCCGCCATCGAGGAAGATCGGCGCATTCTGGCCGCCCTGCCCGGCCAGACCGACATCCGCATGAACCTGGCCCTGGCCTACTACAAGAAAGGCAACTGGAAGAATGCCGGCGAACAGTTTGAAAAGGTCCGCGCGGCGCGCCCCAAGGACCTGACCGCCGCCATGCTGCTGGGCTACTCGCAGATCAAGCTCAACCAGGCCGGTGCCGCCGCCGATCTGCTCTTACCGCTGGAGCCGGGGAATGACAGCAATCTGGATTTCGAATTTGTGCTGGCTGAGGCCCTGATCGCCTCCGGGCGCGAAGCCGAAGGGCTGCCGCGCATGGAGAAGACCGCCAAGGCGACCAACGCCCTGGATGCCTGGGTCATAGGCGGTACCACGCGGCTGCACCGCCGCGAATTCCACGAAGCCCGCGCGGACCTCGACGCCGCGCTAGCCATCGATTCTACCCTTCCCGGCCTGAACTCGATGGCCGGCCAAGCCCGCGACGCCTTGGGCGACACAGAGGACGCCAAGGCCGCCTTCGAAGTGGCGCTGCGCCAGGATCCGCGGGACTTTGCCGCCAATCTCTATCTGGGAACCATGCGCATGAAGGCGCGCGACATCGACGGCGCGCGTCCGCTGCTGGAGCTGGCATTGCAACTGCATCCCGAGGCGCCGCAGGCGCAGTATCAGATGGCTGTGCTCAACGGCATGACCGGCCATTTTGCCGAGGCCGCCGCCGCGCTGGAGCAGTTGGAGAAGCAGGACCCCGACTGGCTCGATCCGCACATCCAGCTCGCCTCGCTTTACTACAAGCTGCAACGCCCCGAGGACGGCAAGCGCGAGCGGGAGATCGTGCAGCGTCTCGAGGCCCAGCAGCAGAAGCAGGGTCCGCCCGCCCAGTAACCTCCTCCGCCGATTCCACTCTTGCCCTCGATAAAACCCACAACCGGCGGCACGGAATACTTCGGCGGAATCGAAATCGACAAGTGCGCAAGGCAGACCGGCAGAGGATGCCAGATTCATTGGCTAAAACTGCTCAGTCATTCCGCGCGAAAGAGCGAAGGATTGGAGGAAGCGTAGTTTCCGATCGGGATAGGGCCCCATTTGGTTACATTTGAGGCCGGCCGCCGACACCGCGCGTTCGGAAATCCTGTCGGCTGTAAGGCGGAGAATGGAGCGGCACAATGGACCGGCCATCTCTAATGGAGGAATGCTGTGCCAACACTGGAACCCATGATAGAGATGAATCCCACGGAAACCCAGCCACACGATCCGGAGCACATCTGTTCGGCAACCGAGGCGGCGCCCATCCTTTTAACATCGGAACTGCCCGAGGGTGCGGAAGGCGGCGCGAAAGGTCGCACGATGTCCTCAGAGGGGTTGAGGGACTCCGAGATCAGGTACAGGCGGCTTTTCGAGGCCGCGCACGACGGGATACTGCTTCTCGATGTAGAGACTGGAGCGATCACAGATGTGAACCCCTTCCTGACAGAACTGTTGGGTTACTCCCATGCCGAACTGCTCGGAAAGACACTCTGGGACATAGGCCTGTTCAAGGATATCGACGCGTCCAAGCTGGCATTTCGAGAGTTAACAGCTAACCGTTATGTCCGGTATGAGGATCTGCCCCTTCAGACCAAGTCAGGGCAAAGCGTCAGCGTGGAAGTCGTAAGCAACGTCTATCGAGCGGATGGAGACCAAGTCATACAGTGCAACATTCGCGACATCAGACAGCGGAAGGATGCCGAACTGTCAGAACAACGCCTTCGCCAGGCTCAGAAAATGGAGGCGATAGGCCAGCTCGCCGGCGGTCTCGCTCATGACTTCAATAACCTCTTGGGGGTCATTCTGGGGTATTGCGAGCTGCTGGAGGCGCAGACGGCCATGCCGGAACCAACCCGCGAGATGATCCTGGAGATTCAGAATGCAGGTGAATCCGCCAAGAAACTCACCCAGCGCCTGCTCGCATTCAGCCGTCGGCAAGTGATGCAACCTGTGGTAATGGATTTGAACGACACGGTGAACCGCACCGAAAGGATGTTAGGGCGGCTGATCGGCGAGAACATCCGATTGAAAAGCGTGCTCGGCGACGACTTGGGGAAGATCAGCGCCGACCCGAGCCAGGTTGAACAGGTGTTGATGAACCTGGCCATCAATGCCCGCGACGCCATGCCCAAGGGCGGACAAATCGTGGTGAAGACCGCAAATATACAGATCGATGAAGCTTATGCCCGGCAACACCCTTTCACGGAGCCCGGCGAGTATGTGCTGTTGACCGTAAGCGATACGGGGAGCGGCATGAGTCTGGAGACGCAATCCCACATCTTCGAGCCTTTCTTCAGCACCAAACCTCCCGGCCACGGCACCGGACTCGGCTTGTCCACGGTTTTCGGCATCGTAAGGCAAAGCGGGGGCTCGATCTCGGTTTACAGCGAGCCCGGCGCCGGAGCAACGTTCAAGATCTATTTTCCCCGATGCGACGATCTCTCCACCGCTGGGCAACAGGCGAAGGAGAAGCCATTGCGCGGGGGAACAGAGACAATCCTGCTTGTTGACGATGCCGCTCCTCTGCGGGGACTTACGCGGCGGCTTCTCGAGGGTTCCGGATACACTGTGCTCGACTCAGGCGACCCATCCGAAGCCCTTCTTATGGCACGAGGACACCATGGGCCGTTGCCCTTGATGATCACGGATGTGGTCATGCCAGGGTTCAGCGGTCCTGTTCTTGCTGAAAGGATTACAGCGGTCAGACCGGAGACAAGGGTGCTCTTTACGTCGGGGTACCACGAAGGCTCGATTCTTCAGTTGAGCGGGGGCGGAAAAGACAGCGAGCCTAGCGATCTCGCCTGCGCCTTTCTTGAGAAGCCCTTCACGCGAGAAGGGCTTCTGAGGAAGGTCCGCGAGGTTTTGGATTCAACGATATAGAGCATTCTGAGGTCTGCTCGTTCGCTGTGCGTGAGGCCGTTCCAATTCTGCTAGGTGAGTTGCACCGGCTTGGCCTCCAGCAGCGCCTCGATGGTCTTCAGCGCCTCCAGCACCGTCTCCGAAACCGGCGCGTCCACCTGCACCACAGCCAGCGCCTTCACCGGCTTGGGCCCGCTGCGCTCCCGGCCCAGGGCAAAGTTGGCGATATTCACGCCGTGCTCGCCCAGGATGGTGCCGATCCTGCCGATCACGCCCGGCACGTCCAGGTTGCGGCAGACCAGCAGGTTGCCTTCGAGCGGCGCCTCGATGTCGATGCCGTCGAACGCCAGCAGGCGCGGCTGCTCGCCGTGAATCACCGTTGCGCTGGCGCTGGCTCGAGCCCGCCGCCGTGTGCAGCTCGATGGTCAGCACGCTTGCCGCCCCGCCGCGATGGCTCTCCTCCTTCTCCTCGTGAATGCGGATGCCGCGCTCGCCGGCCACCGCCGCCGCGTTGATGCGGTTCACATTCTCCGAGCCGTGCAGCAGTCCCTCGATGGCCGCATTGCGCACCAGCTCCGTCTTCGCCTCGGCCATCGACCCGCCGTAGGTCAGATCGATGGCCTCGATGCCGCCCTTGCCCGTCTGCGCCAGGAACGATCCCAGGCGCCCCGCCAGATCGATATACGGCGCCAGCACCACATACTCCTCGTGGCTCAGCGACGGCAGATTGACGGCGTTCTGCACCACTCCCAGCTTGAGATACTCGCGCACCTGCCGGGCGATCTGAATGCCCACCGCCTCCTGCGCCTCGCCCGTCGAGCCGGCGATGTGCGGAGTCAGAATCACGTTGTCGAATTCGGCGTACGGCGTATTCCTTGGGCGGCTCCTCGGCAAACACATCCAGCGCCGCGCCGGCCACCTGCCCGCTCTTGAGCGCCTCAACCAGCGCCGCGTCGTCGATCAGCTCGCCGCGCGCGCAGTTGACGATGCGCACGCCCTTCTTCATTGCGGCCAGCGTCTTGGCGTTGATCACTCCGGCAGTCTGCGGCGTCAGCCCCACGTGCAGCGTGATGTAATCAGATCCGGCAATCAGCTCATCCAGCGTCACCAGCTTGATGCCGTTCTCGCGCGCCACCGCCGCCGAAACAAACGGATCGCTGCCGATGATCTCCAGCCCAAAGCCCTTGCGCCCGCCGCGCCACTTCCAGCCCGATGCGCCCCAGCCCCAGAATGCCCAGCGTCTTGCCGCGCAGCTCCGAACCTTGCAGACTCTTCTTCTCCCAGCTGCCCGGCATGCATCGTCGAATTTGCGAAGGGCAGCTTGCGCGCCAGCGCCAGCATCAGCGCGATGGTCAGCTCGGCCACGGCCACGGCGTTCGCGCCCGGCGTATTCATCACCACAATGCCCCGCCGCGTGGCCGCTTCGGCGTCGATGTTGTCCACGCCCACGCCGGCCCGGCCAATCACTCGCAGCTTGGGCGCGTGCGCCATCAGCGCATCGTCCACCTGCACGGCGCTGCGCACCACCAGCGCGTCGGCATCGGCCAGGGCCGCCGCCAGTCCATCCGGCAACTGGTCGTGCGTCAGCACTTCCCACCCCGGCTCGGCCGCAAACACGGCCAGCGTCGCCGGAGAAACCTTCTCTGCCAGAACGATCTTCATCCTCTCTCCTTTGTCCTTTAGCCCGGCTTCGTACTCGTCAAAGCGGATGCCGTGCTTCTCGCACAGCAAATCGAACATCCGCACCACCGCCGCATGCGGCTTGCCCTCGCCCCGCTCGTACTTCGGAGATCGAGTTGGGATGCACGCCCAGCCGCTCGGCCATCTCGTATTGATAGAGGTCAAGCTGCTTGCGCGCGATCAGCAGCTTCTCCCCAAAACTCAGTTCGGCCATAAATACAGCTCCTAGCTTCTAGCTTTTAGCTATTAGCCTTTAGCTATTCGCCTGGGTGCCCCACCCTCGCCGCGTCTTTGTTTTTGCGGCTAGGGTGGGAAACCGCGAACCTCAACCAGCAATCGGACAAGCCAACAGCTAAATGCTAATAGCCGATTGCTAGCTTTTCACCGCATCCGCGTACACCTGCTGCGCCGCCGCCACCCCTTGCCCAAACTCGACCGGCAGCCCCAGCGTGTCTTTGGCAATGTGCTCCATCGCTCCCAGCAGCGCCACCGTATCCAGGTAGTCGAAGAAGCCCAGGTGCGCCACGCGGAAGATCTTGCCCTGCATCTCGCCCTGGCCGTTGGCCGTCACCAGCGCGAACTTCGCCTTCAGCGCCTTCACCACCGCGCCCGAGTCCATCCCCTCCGGCACCGCCACCGCCGTAGCCGCCGCCGCCGGCGATGTGGGCGCAAACAGCGTGAACCCCAGCGCCACCAGCCCCGCCCGCGTCGCCGCCGCGTTCACCTGCGCGTTGTCGATCAGCGCGATGCGGCCCTTTTCCAGGTCGCCGCCCGCCTGCCCGGCAATGTAGTCGAGCGCCGCGCCCAGCCCGGCCACCAGCGCCACCGCCGGCGTATACGCGCTCTCGCCCTTCACGGCGTTCTTGCGCTCCTTGCGCAGGTCGAAGTAGTAGCGCGGATTCTTGGCCTTCTCCATCGCCGCCCACGCCTTCTCGCTCACGCTCAGGTAGGCCAGCCCCGGCGGAATCATCACCGCCTTCTGCGACCCGCCGATCAGCACGTCGATGCCCCAGCCGTCCACGTCGAAGTGCGTCGTGCCGAGGCCGGTAATCCCGTCCACCACCAGCAGCGCCTCGCTCGCCGCTTCCTTGACCAGCTTGGCGACCGCTTCCACATCGTGGCGCACCGCGGTCGAGGTCTCCGTGGCCTGCATGTACACGGCCTTGTGCTCCGGCTTCAGCGCCGCCTTCACCTCGGCCAGGTCGAAGGTCTCGCCCATACGGCGCCTTCACCACATCCGCCACGCAGCCAAAGGCCTTCGCCAGATCCACCCAGCGCTCGCCAAACTTGCCCGCCGTCAGCACCAGCACCCGGTCGCCCGGCGAGGTCAGATTCGAGACCGAAGCCTCCATCGCGCCCGTCCCTGAAGCACGACAGCAGCAGCACGTCGTTCTTGCGTGCCCACAAAGACCTTCAACTGCGCCAGCACCTTCAGAAACAGGGCGCGAAACTCCGGCGTGCGGTGGTGAATGTCCGCCGCCGCCATGGCAAACTGGGCCGCCGGCAACAGCGGCGTCGGCCCGGGTGTAAACAAGCGCGTCTTGCGAATCATGGTTTTCTCCTCGTTTGGCGATTCTTCAATTCATCTGGCGATCTTTCAACTCATCCCACCTAAGCTGTCATCCTGAGCGACCGGAGCGCAGCGGAGGGAGTCGAAGGTTCCGCGTCTCGGGTGTTTCATTCACGGCCGCCATCTCGCGATGCAGCTTCGGAGACCGGAACTGGGGCCAGGTTCGACTCCCATCCCGGTCACCGACAATCACAGAATACACATAAATGTGAGTTTTGTGAAGTTTTTCTGTGGAAATCGTCAGGCAGTCCCAGATTTGGTGGAGCGCCACCATCGGGCTGAAGTCGGCCAACGCGCAGGCCTTTGCTCTGGAGTCGGTACAATTCTCTTTGGAGCGGCCTCTCGGCCGGCTCAGGAATCCGAAGAATCAGGCAGGAAGATCAATGACCGAAGCAGGCACGCTAGAACTCATCGTCACCCAGCAGATCGTCGCCGCCATGAAGGCCCACAACGCTATCCGCACCACCACGCTGCGCCTCATCAAGAACGCCCTCAAAAACAAATTCATCGAGAAGCGCGAAGCTTTGACACCTGCCGAGGAGCAGCAAGCGCTGGCCACCATGATCAAGCAGCGCCGCGACTCCATCGACCAGTTCACTAAGGGCAACCGCCCGGAACTCGCCGCCGCCGAAGCCGCCGAGATCGTCGTGATCGAGGAGTTCCTGCCCAAGGCCCTGGACGAGGCCGGCCTGAGTACGCTGGTCGCCGAAGCCGTTGCCGAAGTGGCAGCCGCCACCGGCAAGGCGCCCACCCCCAAGGAGATCGGCCCGGTCATCAAGGCCGTCCAGGCCAAACTCCAGGCCGCCGGCCTCCGCGCCGAGGGCCGCGCGGTCAGCGAAGCCGTCAAGAGGCAGTTGGCAAGCTGAGGGAGCCCTTTTCAGCCTGCGACAGACCAGACCTTGGGGCGGCAATCCCCGGAAAGAGACTCATGGACGTATTAAAACGCCTCTTCGAGCAGCACTACCGGGTGCCGGTCGAACGCGTGCAGCCGCTTCAGGGCCAGCTCGGCGGCTCGGGGCGCGCCATCGTCAGGCTGGTTGGCGGAGGAGCCACCGCCATCGGCATTCTGTATCCCGTGCGCGAGGAAAATGTGGCTTTCCTTGAGTTCTCAAGGCATTTTCGCCGCCACGGATTGCCGGTACCGGAGATCTATGCGGAGGAACTGAGCCAGGGCGCTTACCTTGAAGAAGACCTGGGCGACACCACGCTCTTCGAGTTGCTTGGCGAAAACCGCGCCGGCGAAGTTATCGCTCCGGCGGCCATCGAAGCGTATCGCAAGGCGGCGGCCGCGCTGCCGCGCTTTCAAGTGGAGGCAGGCCGCGACTTGAATTACAAGATATGTTATCCGCGAGCGAGCTTCGATCGCCAGTCGATCGCCTGGGATCTGAATTACTTCAAGTACTATTTCCTGCGGGTCTCGGGCGTTGCCTTCAACGAGCAGGCGCTGGAGCTGGATTTCGCCCGCTTGACCAAGTTTCTGCTGGGCGCAAGCCGCGATTACTTTCTCTATCGGGATTTCCAGTCGCGCAATGTCATGCTGCGCGGCGGGCAGCCGTTCTTTCTGGACTACCAGGGAGGCCGCAAGGGCGCGCTGCAATACGACATCGCGTCCCTCCTGTACGATGGCAAGGCCGATCTGCCGCCGGAGCTGCGCCAGGAATTACTCGACTACTATCTCGACTGCCTTGGGAGTTTCATCGATCTTAAGCGCGAAGCTTTTATGGAGCATTACTATGCGTATGTCTACGTCCGCATATTGCAGGCCCTGGGAGCCTATGGCTTCAGGGGATTTTACGAGCGCAAGGCTCATTTCTTGCAGAGCGTGCCGTATGCGCTGAAGAACCTGCGCTGGCTCGCCTCTCACGTCAGGCTGCCCATCGCCCTGCCGGCGCTGATGGACGCCCTCGATGGCTTGTCCGCATCGGAGAAACTCCAGAGTCTGGCTGCGCCGGCGGAGAGTTTGACGGTGCGGGTTTTCAGTTTCAGCTTTCACCGTCAAGCGCCCGCGGATGAGACAGGAAATGGCGGCGGCTTTGTCTTCGATGCCCGCAGCCTGCCTAATCCCGGGCGTGAAGAGCAGTTTCGCTCCTTGACCGGCAAGGACGCGGCGGTAAGCGGCTATCTCAATCGGCAGGAAAGCGTTCACCAGTTTCTGGCCGGTGTCCAGTCGCTTGTGGATGCCAGCGTGAGCAGTTACCGGCGGCGGGGTTTCAAGAACCTGATGGTCTCGTTCGGCTGCACCGGCGGCCAGCATAGGTCGGTTTATCTGGCGGAGCAGTTGGCGAAGCACTTGCGGGCCGGGGGCGGGGTGGAAGTGTTAGTCCGGCATGTCGAGCTGGAACAGCGCGATCCGGAAAGGCTGGGCAAATGAAGGCGATGATTCTGGCCGCCGGGCTGGGCACGCGCCTGCGGCCGCTAACAAACGACCGCCCCAAGGCGCTGGTAACAGTTGCCTGCCGCACGCTGCTTGAGGTTGCCCTCTCGCGCTTGCGCGCCTTTGGAGTCACCGAGGCGATCGTCAATACGCATCATTGCGCGGAGATGATTTACGCCTACTTAAGGGCCAACGATAACTTCGGAATGCGCATCGAGGTCTCTCGCGAGGAGGTCCTGCTCGACACCGGCGGGGGCCTGAAGAAGGCCGCTCACTTCTTTCTCGATTCCAGCGGCGGCTTGCAAGAACCGTTCATCCTGCACAACGTCGATGTTATCAGCTCGATCGATCTCGGGCGCATGGTATTGTTTCACAAGGAACAGGCCGCGCTTGCCACTCTCGCAGTGCAAGAGCGAGAGACTTCGCGGTATCTTCTTTTCAATGAGAACGATCAACTCTGCGGCCGCCGGAGTGGGCGCGCAGCAAAGGGTAAAGCCACGAACGCCGAAGACTGGCAGGATGAGTTAGCGCGGCCCGCCGGGCAGGCGCGGGCGCTTGCCTTTTCCGGCATCCATGTCCTATCTCCACTTATCTTCGAGAAGATGGAAGAGGAAGGCGCTTTTCCCATCGTTGACGCCTATCTGCGTCTCGCGGCCCAGGGAGAGAAGATCGTAGCCTTCCGCGCCGATGGATGTTATTGGCGCGATCTGGGCAGGCCCGAGGATCTGGCGGAAGCCGTTCGCGATCTGGCAAGCGGGAAGTACTCACTGACCTGACGCAGCAGGCACGGCCCAGGCGCAACTGGGTTTTGCGATCGGAAGGGCCATTGAATAGCCGGAGCGCGAAGGCAGGATCGCGCATTGGCGCAGCTATCGACTGCCAGGCGCTGTGTCCGGGGAGAACTGCGATACCCGCGCCGGTGTTTAATCTCTTGCAAACATTGAGAATCTGCTTGCATTCCCGCGGGGGATGCTCCTACCATCTCTTCGATCCCCATCGGGGTCGTTTTGTGTCTGCTCTTATCACCCCGTGTCGCTGCGGTCAACAGAGCGAAGAAAGCTACGGTGAAGACGCAATGTTCGCTCACAATCTACGCAACATCCTGCTGGCGTTTGCCCCGGCTTGCGCGCCGAGGGCCGCGCGGCCGGCGAGATCGTGAAGGAGGCGCTGGCGAGATAGTCAAGGTACTCCCAGGTCTCAAGGGCGAGACCTGGGGCACCCGGCTTATGGCCTCCTTTCCGTTCATGAATGGCGGGCCTGCCCCGATTATCCTGGGGAACGAGCTGTGGAACCCCACCAAAAAGAACTCCTGAACCGGTTTTCCTCCCAATTCCGCTTATGCATTGCAGAGCGCTGCGACTTGCAGCCCTAGGAGTCATCGTGAAAATTACTCTTCGAACGCTTCTTGCGGCTCTTGCCGCTTGCCTTCTCGTTTCTCTTATGCCGGCCCAGTCCACGGTGCCCCAGTCCTATACCCTCACCGTCTCTTCGGCCATGGCGCTTGAAGCCATGACCGCCAACGGCGCCGTGGAGGCCAAGGTCTCGCGCTTCGGTCCCAGGGAGTTCGTCGATGTGACCGCGACGGCGAAGGCAGGCAAGGCCATTCACGCGCAACACTGGTTCGACCTGGTGGCCCACAAAGCCTACTCGCTCGACCTGGTCAAGAATTCCTGCTACTGGATGACTTATACCGGCCCCGATATGCCCACCATGTACGACCCCGTCGCCACCCCCCAGCCGTCTGCCGAAGACCTTGCCACATTCAACAAGAACGCCGTGCGCCAGGAGAACGTGAACGGCATCGCGGCCAAGCTCACGGAAAACTCCAGCGATCAGGGCAAGTCCAGGATATGGATTGCCGTGAATGGCAGCTATCCCGTCAAGGCGGAGATGACCTTTCCGGGCGCGCCGCCTATGTTGATGCTGGAAGTGAAGGAACTGCGCTTCGAGAAGCCGGATATCGCGCTGCTGGCGCCGCCCGCCAACTGCACCACTCACGCGCAGGGCGAGTGGAGCGCTACCGGGATGAGCGGTCACTTTGACCTGAACATCGATGCGGAAGGATCGGGGTCGGTCAACCTGAAGACCGGCAAGACTACCGGGGACGCGACGGTCAAATCCAGCAATAAGCCGCGCTGACCTTTCGCGCGATCGTATCAGCGGCAGGGATTTCGCACATTCCCGCCCATTCCAAAACAACAAACAGGATTTACCAAGGAGCTATCATGAAACTCATTTCTCGCACTCTGCTCGTGGCGCTTGCCGCGATCGCGCTAACTTCAACCGCCGTCGGCTTGGGGGCAGCAAGTAGATCGTGCCGGCTACAAGGATTACCCCGGCATCTCGCGCGTCCCTGGTTTTATCCTCCGCGAATATGGAGATTGCACAGAAACCGCCTTCGATGCCCATAAATTCTGGGTTACTGAAAACGGCAAGGACACGCAACAGTCGGTGGAAGGCCATATGTACTATTACAGGTACAGACTCAAGCAAGGCCTTCCGAACAGCAGCCCCTTGCAGGTCATCCGCAACTATCAAAACGCAGCGCGCGCCGTCGGCGGGAAGGTTTTATTCGACAATGGTCGCGTCACCACCATTCGCCTCACCAAGGGCGACAAGGAGTCTGTGGTTGGACGTTGCCCCCTATCAGGGGTATGAATACGATTTGACCATCATCGAAAAGGAGGCCATGAAGCAGGAAGTGGCCATCGATGCAGCGGCCATGGCCAGCAGCATTGCCGACTCCGGCAGCGTCGCCATCTACGGCATCAACTTCGACACCGCCAAGAGCGACATCAAGCCCGAATCCGAGCCGGCCATCGACGAGATCGCCAAGCTGCTGACCAGCAATCCCACGCTGAAGGTGTATATCGTCGGGCATACCGACATGGTGGGCGACGCGGCCAGCAACGTGAAGCTTTCGCAGGCCCGCGCGCAATCGGTCATCGGCGCTCTGGTCTCGAAGCACGGCATCGCCGCCGCCCGCCTGCTCGCCTTCGGCAATGGCCCTTACGCTCCTGTCGCGTCGAACAAGACCGACGATGGCAGGGCCAAGAACCGCCGCGTCGAGCTGGTCGAGATCGCCACTAAGTAGGCGGATGGCGCGCCTTTCCAGGTTCCCGCGGAGCGGCAAGACCCAGGTCTCGGAGGAGACCTGGGTAGCTTGCCATCGGCTAACAACGAGCCGATAGGGAAGGAACACGGCGGGGGACTCTGTTAGACGTCGTTTTCTGTCATGTTCACTGGGCTGTGCGCTCGGGGGCTCGCCGGCGGTCACGCTCCCCCCGGAGTTCCATGTGGTACATTTGCGCCATGGGATCCAAGCATTTGGCTTTCTTGGCGGTGCTGTTGGCCGTTGCGCAGGTGCCTGTGCCGGCCGTTGGGCAGGCGGCCGATTCCTCCGCCGCCAATCGGCAGACACCGCCCGCCGCGGCTTCCTCTAGCCCCACGCCCCCAGCCTCAGGCAATCCCGCCGCCAAGACCGATTGCACCGGCGGTCCTTGCGAGGACCAACAGCCGCGCGTCATTGTCACTGTTCCTGCTCCGGCTCCTGCCCCCGCAACGTGGACCTGGCATGATCGCGTGCTGTGGGGTGCCTGCGTGGTGCTCGCTGCCGAGGGGCTGGCCGCAATCTGGCTGGCCCTCTCCGCGCTCAGGAAGATCGAACGCCAGAGCATGATCGCCGAAGGCGCAGCCGCAGCCGCAGCCGTCAGCGCCCAGGCCGCATTGCTGAATGCTCAAGCGATCATCGATGCGGAGAGGCCCTGGCTGTTGATAACCGTCGAGCCATCGCCGAGGATTGAAAACAGCTTTACCGTGATGGCAACCAATCGCGGGCGCACCCCGGCCACCATCGTCGCTACCGCGGAGAAGATCAAGATTGCCATCGATGAGACGCACCTGCCTTCACCACCCGAGTATGGGGAACCAGGCGCCCCGCGCGTCCCCATCATCCTGCTTCCGGGTGAGTCCACGGCCATCAAATCGTTCTGCCGGGATGAGGGGAAGGGGATATGCGAGACCGAGGAGAGGTTCAAGCGGGTGGCAAACTGGGAAGAAAAGGCCTTCATCTATGGAAAGATCGTTTACAGAGATCTAATTGCGCCCCGCGACAAGCAACTGCATGAAACAGCCTGGTGCTGCTGGTACATCCACGGGCGGCAACGGAGCGGTTTGGTGATTGCCGGGCCGCCGGATTACAACTTGCACACATAGCAGCCTGTGGTAGAAGTCCAAGTTGCCGAAGACAATCCCTCTGGGGCTAAAGCCCATCGTTTCTTATCAATCATTTGCGGCACGACTAAAGTCGTGCCCTTTCAAAGCCCGACTTTCGCCACGGGCTGATAGGCAGCCTCGGCAAAGCCAAGTGGACCGCGGCCAACAAACTTGTCTTCAGAAGGCAATGCAGCGGATTGGGCGCCGTTCGAGGCGGCGGAGGATGCCGTCGTCAGGCAGTAAACTCGCGCAGATCCTGTTCGAAGATCGGGTCGGGCTCGGCCAGCCTGATCAGGCGATGCAAATAAGCCCGCGAGATGCACAGGCTGCGGGCGGCCAGCGTCTTGTTGCCGTTGTTCTCGCGGACGGCCGCAACAGCCAGCTTGATCTTGTAGTCGCGCAACTGCCGTTCAAAAGAGCCGGCGGGATGAAAATCGCCGATGTCGACAACGTCGTCGATGTCGCCGCCATCGTCTTCCTGATCCTGGATATTCAGGCTCAGATCCTCGGCGCGAACCGTCTGTCCGGCCGCCAGGATGATGGCCCTCTGCATCACGTTTTCCAGCTCGCGCACATTGCCGGGCCAGGGGTAATTCTGCAGCATGGCCAGGGCATCCGGCTCAATATCCATCCATCGGCTTTTGAAAGATCTGGCTATAGTGGCGCAGGAAATGGCGGGCGATCCGAGGAATGTCTTCCGGATGCTCCTGCAGCGCCGGCGACTCAATCTGCATGACATTGATGCGGTAGAAGAGATCCTGGCGGAATTTTCCTTCGGCCACCAGTTTGGCCAAGTCCCGGTGGGTGGCGAAGATCAGGCGCGCCCGCAACGGAATGAGCTTGTTGCTGCCCAGGCGGCTGAATTCCATCTGCTGGAGAACGCGCAGCAGCTTGACCTGCGTAAAGAGGCTCAGGTCGCCGATCTCATCGAGGAAGAGCGTGCCGTCGGCGGCCTGCTCGAAGTAGCCTTCGCGAGCGCCCACCGTGCCGGTGAAAGCGCCCTTTTCATGGCCGAACAACTCGGCCTCGATCAGAGTCTCAGGAATGGCGCCGCAGGAGACAGCAACAAACGGCCGGCTGGACGCGGGAACCCAGATTGTGGATGGCGCGGGCGATCAGTTCCTTGCCGGTGCCGCTTTCGCCGGTCACCAGCACCGAGGCATTCAGATTGGTCACGCGGCGCACGAGTTGATAGACCCGCTGCATCTGCGGGCTGGATCCGATCAGCCGGTCGCAACTGCCGGGCTCCTCCAGCTGCTGCTGCACGGTCTGCAGTTGCTGCTTCAGCGTGGAGTTCTCATACGCCCGGCTGAGCATGGTCTTCAGATCGCGAATCGAGGGCGGTCTGCGGCAGTAGCCGAAGGCCCCGGTCCGCACCAGTTCAAAGGCGGTGGAGCGAAGGCCATCGTCGGCCATGACCACCGAGGGAATATTCGATGCGATCAATTGGCGGGAAAACTCAATACGCTCCTGCAGCGAGTCATGATTCGAGTTCAGATCCAGAATCATGACATCGCATTCGCCCGCCAGTACGAGGCTGCTCATCCCCTCCTGATCCGACTCCAGCAGGACCTGGAACTCTTTCCCAAGTGCCGAGGAAAGCAGCGGATGGAGCGTGCGGTCTTCCGAATATAGTCCGATCTTGATCATGAATCGGTGTACTCTCTCAGCGTACAGGTAGACCGCTCTTCGAGGCAAAGCGGCAACACATTACCATCATCGTGAACCGGCTGCGCTCACGGCAATGCCTGTTTTGTGCTAGATCGGTGCAACGAAAGTAACGCCCCCGCGTTACCGAGCCCGTTTCCTAGGCCAAGCCGCGCGAAAGCAACCCATCACCCCGCGGCCCACTATGCGCAGGGAATGCGTTCCATCACAAGAAAGCCCCAACCACTGTGCAGGAGCGCCCGGGCGCACAGCGCGCCCCCCCGAACTCAAGCAGACCGGCCAGTCTAGGTACAGCTTCAAGCCATGTCAACGTTTCTTTAGTAACCATTTGAATGTTGGCCGGTAACATTTTCGAAGTGTTGAGTGGGCAAACACCTGAAAAGAAGAGGAAAAGGCGAAGGGAAAGGAGATCGATCCTAGGCCGCGGAAGCTGGTTTACGATGAGCATAACTCATTTATTTTCAGTCATATTGCGTGTTTCTCTATTGGTATGGAAAGTACGCCTCCAACCCCGGCAAGCTGAGCAGCCGCAGCAGGCTCGAACCGTGTGGACGGGAAAAAAGATTGTCAACGGCGCTTTGCAGTTGTACTAATATGCTAATAACCCTTTCGTGTTAACCGGATGGCGTTCGGGTGTATACGCTCCGCTTCACTCCAGTTAAGCGCGCGTAAACATCCGTGTACAGTCGCCGCGGCAGTTCGGCGTTAACTATATGAATTCATAGATGTTGGGCCTGGAACGGTTTGGATGGGGAATTGCACATAGAGATGTGCTCCCAGAACCGGGAATGAGGAGTTTGAGGAATGCACTCGTTCGCATGGTGGCCCATAGTCGTGGTTCTAGCCGTGGTTACCTTCACGGATCTGCGCAGCCGCCGCATCCCGAACTGGGTGGTGCTTCCTTTCCTTCTGGCGGGGATAGTAATTTCCCCATGGCGCCAGAACTGGCCCGGCATCGGCCGTGGCTTGGGCTGGCACGGGATCGGCCAGAGCTTCGCCGGCCTGGGACTCGGCCTTGTTTTCTACGGCATACCTTTCTTAATGGGCGGGACAGGAGCTGGCGACGTGAAGCTGGCTGCCGCGATCGGCGCCTGGATCGGCCCGCTTCAGTTGTTCCAGGCACTTTTCATTGCCGCCATAGTTGGGGGGATCATGGCCCTGGGCTGGGCCGCCTGCGGCGGATTTCTTAAAGACTTGTTTACGGGGGCGAGCGATCTCGTCTTCGGTTGGAAGCAGCGCGGCATGCATCGCGATCCGGAAATGGTTCTCGCCAACCCTCTGAAGCGCAAGATGCCTTACGCTCCAGCTATCGCCGTTGGAACATTGATTTCATTTTTTGTCCCGTAAGGAACTGAATGCGTCATGCGCGATTCGGAGAGAAAGTTCCAGTTTGAAGTTGAACCAAAGGGGAGTTTTCAAGCGCCAGGGAGAGGCAATTCCGTGAACCCAAACACGTCCTCGTACGTCGACCCACAGTATCCCGACTCCTTCGGCGCCGACCCGTTGTCGGTTGCGCTGATCGGTCCGGACGAACAGCGCCGCAGAGCGGCGGCCTATGCACTGGCCGGATGCCAGGGGAGCGAGGTCCGCGAGTTTACCTCTTACCCTCCCGGCCTGGACGATGTGCCAAGGTTGCTCGAACAGCGTTACGACGTCATCGTCATCGATCTGGACAGCAATCCCGAATACGCCCTTGAATTGGTGGAGAGTATCGGGGCCAATGGCGTGGCCACCGTGATGGTCTACTCGGCCAAGGCCGATCCGGACCTGCTGGTGCGCTGCATGAGAGCGGGCGCCCGCGAGTTTCTCACTCTTCCCTTTGCACCCAGCACGATGGCCGAGGCCATGGTTCGGGCTTCGGCCCGCCGGCCGGCAGCCCGCCCGAAGAAGGCAGGCGGCAAGCTTCTCGTGTTTTTCGGCGCCAAAGGCGGCGCCGGTGTCACCACTCTGGCCTGCAATTTTGCCGTGGCGCTGGCCCAGGAACCCTCCCAAAGCACCCTGTTGATCGACCTCGATCTGCCGCTGGGCGACGCTGCGCTCAACCTCGGTTTGACGGCCGAGTACTCGACCATCAGCGCTCTTCAGGAGTCCAGCCGTTTGGACGCGAGTTTTTTGTCCAAGCTGCTGGTCAAGCACAATTCGGGGCTGTACGTGCTCGCGGCGCCGGGCAAGCTGCCGCAGTACCAGGCAAGCAACGAGTCCATCGACAGGCTGCTGACCGTTGCGCGCCAGGACTTCGACAGCGTGGTGATCGATGTGGGATCGAGGCTCGATTTCGCCGGCACGGCTCTCTTCAAGGAAGCCAAGACGGTTTACCTTGTAACGCAGGCCGCCATCCCCGAGCTGCGCAACTCGAATCGCCTGATCAGCCAGTTCTTCAGTTCGGGCGGTCCCAAGCTCGAGGTTATTGTCAACCGGTACGACCCTCGCGGCTCGGGGGTCAGCGACGAGCATATTACCAAAGCTCTTACCGTGCCGCCCTCGTGGAAGATTCCCAACGATTTTGCCGCGGTCCGGCAGATGCAGAACACCGGCACCCCGCTGGTGCTTGAGGATTCCTCCATCTCACGGATCATCAGGGAGATGGCCAGCACCTATACCGGGCTGCCGGTGCCTCAGGAGAAGAAGAAGGGGTTCAGTTTCAAGGGATTCGGCAGAGGCAGCTCCGCCAAGAGCGCCCCCGCCGACGAGCCGCTCTCCATCGCGCCGCGCGTGACGCCGCAATCGGTCGCCCCTAGCGTTGTGCCGGCCCCCGCGCAGCCTGAGGCCAGGCAGATTGCTCCGGAACCGCCGGCCTCTGCTCCGGCTGCGGAAGCGAAGCGCGCGCCTGCTCCGGCCGCGGAAGTCAAGCGCGAGCCGAAGCGCGAAGAGAAGCGCGAGGAATTGCCGATTTCCATCGTTCCCAAGCTACAGGACCAACCGGAGACGCGGGTTTACAAGGGCGTTACCTATGTCAAGGGCGCGGATGGCCAATGGCACATCCAGACAGATCGGCCCCGTGAGTCGGCGCCACGCGAGTCGGCGGCGCGCGAGACGGCGCCCCAAGAGTCGGCGCCCCAGGAGACGGCCGATCAGACAGCGGACGCGACAGCCGAAGAGACTCCGGCCCTGGTGCCGGAGGGGACGCCAGTCATCACCTGGCCGAAGCCCGCTCCGATTACCTGCGGCACTCCGCTCAGTGCCGCGCAGCTCAATGCCAAGTCCTCGGTTCCGGGAACATTCGTGTACGCCCCAGGCATAGGGCACGTGCTTGGAGCGGGAACGCAGACGCTGTTTGCAATCTTCAGTCCGGCCGACGCCTCAAAGTACCCCGCGGCGCAGGCCACTGTGCAGCTTGTCGTCAACAAGGCAACCCCTGCCATCAACTGGGCGAAGCCCGATCCCATCTCCTGCAGCATCCCGCTCACCGCCGCGCAGCTCAACGCAACCTCGCCGGTTGCCGGGAAATTCGTTTACACACCCGCGGCCGGGAACACGCTTCCGGCGGGAACGCATACGCTCTCGGCGGCCTTCACTCCGACCGATCTTTCGAAGTACACGCCGACCCAGGCTACCGTGTCGTTGGTTGTGACCAAGGCAACACCGATCATCACTTGGGCGGCGCCCTCCTCGATTACTTACGGCGCCGCGCTTAGCGCCGCGCAGCTGAATGCTACTTCGTCGGTCGAGGGCAAATTCGCCTACACGCCTTCGGCGGGGAATGTGCTGCCGGCAGGCACGCACACGCTCACTGCAACCTTCACGCCGGCCGACAGTTCGAAGTACACGCCGACCCAGGCCACCGTGTCGCTGGTTGTGACCAAGGCCATGCCGACCATTACCTGGCCGAAGCCGGCTTCGATAACCTATGGCACCGCGCTCAGCGCCACACAGCTGAATGCCACCGCATCGGTCCCGGGAACATTCGCTTACGCTTTTGCTGCCGGCGACGTGCTTGCAGCGGGAGTCCAGACTCTTTCGGTGACATTTACCCCGACCGACGGCTCGAAATACGCCACGGCGCAATCCTCCGTCCAGTTGAGCGTCACCAAGGCGACGCCGGCGATCGCCTGGCCGAAGCCGGCTTCGATAACCTATGGCACCGCGCTCAGCGCCGCGCAGCTCAACGCCACCTCGTCGGTTCCGGGAAAATTCGTCTACACTCCGGCCGCGGGCGAGGTGCTTTCAGCCGGTATCCAGACGCTGTCGGCGACCTTCGCTCCGACCGACACCACGGACTATACGCCGGCCAGGCCGCCGTGTCGCTGACCGTCACCAAGGCAACGCCGGCCCTGACCTGGCCAAAGCCCGCGCCGATTACCTACGGCGCCGCGCTCAGCGCCGCGCAGTTGAATGCTGTGGCATCGGTTCCGGGCAGATTCGCTTACTCTCCGGCCGTGGGAGAAGTTCTGCAAGCGGGCGCGCAGACGCTCACGGCAACCTTCACTCCGACCGACGGCACGAAATATGCCACTGCCCAGGCCGCCGTTTCGCTCACGGTCGCCAAGGCCATGCCTGTCATAACCTGGCCGAAGCCCGCCGACATTACCTACGGCACCGCGCTTAGCGCTGGGCAGCTGAATGCCGTGGCATCGGTTGAGGGAAGATTCACCTACGCTCCGGCCGTGGGCGACGTTTTGCCGGCGGGTGTGCAGACGCTGACGGCAACCTTCACTCCAACCGACAGCACGGACTTCGCCACGGCGGATGCCACCGTGACCATCGCCGTTGGCAAGGCCACGCCGGCCATCATCTGGACCAAGCCGGCCTCGATCGCTTATGGCGCCGCGCTCGGCGCCGCCCAGCTCAACGCCAAGGCATCGGTTCCTGGAACATTCACCTACCAGCCCGCCGCGGGCAGCGTGCTTACAGCGGGAACGCACAGGCTCTCGGCGGTTTTCACACCTGCCGACGCCGCAAACTACACCACGGCGCAGTCTGCCGTGTCCTTCGCCGTGACCCATGCGACGCCGGCCATCGCATGGCCCAAGCCGGACCCGATCACCTACGGCGTCACGCTCAGCGCCGCTCAGCTCAACGCTACGGCGTCGGTTGAGGGCAGTTTCGCATACATACCTGGAATCGGCGCCTTGCTGACGGCTGGAAGCCACAGGCCCTCGGTCACCTTCACGCCGGCCGACGCCACCAACTACACTGTGGCGCAGGCCGCTGTTCAGCTCACAGTCGGCAAGGCGACTCCAACCATTGCCTGGGAGACGCCGTCCGACATTACCTACGGCGACGCGCTCAGCGACGCTCAGCTTCATGCCACGGCTTCCATTCCTGGAACGTTTGCCTACACCCCGGCCGCCGGCGCGATGCTTACGCCGGGAGCCCAGACGCTCTCGGTGACCTTCACTCCGGCGGACTCCGCGGACTACACTACGGCGCAAGCCAGCGTTCGGCTCAATGTCAACCAGGCGAAGGCAACTGTTCTCACCTGGCAGGCTCCTGCCGACATCTCATACGGCACCGCGCTCAGCGCCTCTCAACTCAACGCCACGGCGCCGGTTCCGGGAATGTTCGAATATGCTCCTGCCGCGGGAGACATTCTCCCTGTGGGGGTGCATACGCTGTCGGTAACCTTCACTCCGGCGGACCCCAACCTTCCGGCGGCGCAAACCACGGTGCCGATCAGCATCACCAAGGCCACGCCGGCCATTACTTGGCCCAAGCCAGCCGACATCGTTTACGGCACCGCACTCGGCGCTGATCAATTGAACGCCATGGCGCCGATTGAAGGAACGTTCACCTACACACCCGCCGCCGGCGAAGTGCTTGGGGCAGGAACCAGGACGCTCTCGGCGACCTTCATTCCGGAAGGGACAGCGGACTACGAAACGGCGCAGGCCTCCGTGTCGCTCACGGTCGCCAAGGCGACGCCGGCCATCGCCTGGCCGAATCCCAATCCGATCCCGTACGGCTCCGCGCTGGGCAGCGATCAACTGAATGCCACGGCGTCGGTTGAGGGAACGTTCACCTATATTCCAGGGATCGGCAATGTGCTTACGGCAGGAAAACAGACACTCTTGGCGACCTTCGCGCCGGGCGATAGCGCCGACTACAACACGGCGCAAGCCACGGTGCCGCTCCTGGTCGAGGGATTGCCAGAGATAGAGCCGGCCGGGCCGGAAGCAGCCGATGAAGAGACTGAGGATCGCCTCGATGCGTATCGGGACCACAGCTTGAACATGAATGACGAGAAGAGCGGCGCCGAAAGCAAGACTCCCGCCGAGGGAATGGCGCCCACGGCAGGAACGCAGAGGCCGTCCACGCCAACGGAGACCGAGGACCGCACGGAAGTCCCGGACGCAAGACGGGGTTCAATGCAAAGCGGCAAGGCCCCCGTTCCGCAGGCCAAACAAGAAACGCGCTCTTATAAGGGCGCAACCTATGTGAAAGGAGCCGATGGCCAATGGCACCTCCAGCAAAAATAACAGAGGAGACAGAACTCTCAACTCTCCCTGCGGATTTCGGTGAATGGGATAGCGGAGCGCCTCCGGCGACGCTGCCCGACGACTTTTTCGACGCGGATGCGCCCAGCGAGTCTGCGCCGGCGAAAGCCCTTGCTCCGCCCGCGGAAGTCGAAGAGCGTTCTGAGCCGGTTTCGTCCAAGCGCGAGAGGGCTGCCGCTGAGGCAAGGCGAAGGGCCGAAGCCGAAGCCGAAGCCCGTGCCGAGGCCCGCGCCGAAGCCAATGCCAAGAAGCAAGCCGAAGCCGAAGCTCGCGCCGAAGCTATTGCCAGGAAACAGGCCGAAGCCGATGCTCGTGCCGAAGCCCTTGCCAGGAAGCAAGCCGAAGCCGATGCTCGCGCCGACGCCAAAGCCAGGAAGCAAGCCCGCGCCGAAGCCAGGGACGAAGACGAAGAGGAGGGCAAGGGAAAGACGAAGATGGCGATCATCGCCATCGTCGCCCTTGTGCTGCTGGGTGGTGGCGGCTTCTATGCTTACAACCTCCGCAAGCCCGCGCCCAAGCCCGTGGCGGCGGAGCAGACCGTAGCGCAACCGGCCGAATCGGCATCCCTGGGGCAATCGGCGAAGCCGAAGCCGGGACCGACCCCGGCGGCGGCCACGCCGGCGGCGGCAGCAGCGACGGATAATACGGCGGCGGCCACAGTGGATAACTCACCGGCTCCGGTGCAGTCGTCCGCGATGACAGATCAGCTGAATGCGCCTTCGAAGCTGGGGCAAGGCATGAAGCCGGCGGCGGATACCAGCGCGCCGCCGCCCACTGGCGGCATCAGCATGGATATGGGCAGTTCGACTGCGCCCAACGTCTTCGGCGCCAAGCCCGGGCCCAAGGTGACGGCCGCGGCGCCCAAGGTGATCAACGTCTCCGGCAGCGTCATGGCAGGCAGGGCGACTTCGAGAACCGCGCCCGTTTATCCCTCTTTCGCCCGCACCGCCCGCGTTGAAGGCACGGTGGTGTTGCATGCCAACATCTCCAAGGCCGGCACAATCGAGAACCTCGGTGTAATCAGCGGTCCGCAGATGTTGCGCCAGGCGGCTCTAGACGCCGTGAAGACTTGGCGCTACAAGCCTTACCTGCTCGACAACGAGCCCGTGGAAGTGGAAACCACGATCAATGTGACCTTCGAACTGGCTAGATGACGAGACCTTTGCCCATTCCCGCATGTTAGGGGGCAGGGGCCGCACTTCACAACGCGGCGTAGTGGACGAGGAGAATTCCTCGACGGAAGGCAAAACGTGGAACTGCTGAATCTGGAGAAGTACAAGGCGGAGATACACCGGACCCTAATCTCCAAGCTAGATCTGGAGAAGCTGTCGCGCGTCAATTCCAGTCAGGCGCGCCAGGCTGTGTCCGGTATTGTGAAAGAGATCATCCAAGACCAGCGCGTGCCTCTCAACTTCGATGAGCAGGAGCGGATTCAGGCCGATCTGCTGGACGAAGTCTTTGGCCTCGGACCGCTCGAGCCTTTGCTTCGCGATCCGAAGATTTCCGACATCATGGTCAATGACAAGGACCATGTATTCATTGAGAAGGGCGGCCTGCTTTCCAGGGTCAGCACGTCGTTTCGCGACGATCGCCACCTGCTTCAGATCATCGATCGCATCGTTTCCCGCGTGGGCCGCAGAGTGGACGAGTCTTCGCCGATGGTCGATGCCCGCCTTCCGGACGGCTCGCGCGTCAATGCCATCATTCCGCCCTTGGCGCTGGACGGTCCTTCGCTGTCCATCCGCCGCTTCGGTACGGGTCCCCTGGCAGCCAATTCCCTGGTGCAATTGAAGAGCATCTCGGCGGAGATGATGGAGGTGCTCTCCTCTGCCGTGAAGGCCCGGATCAGCATCGTCATCTCCGGCGGCACCGGCTCCGGAAAGACCACTCTTCTGAATATCCTCTCTCAGTACATCCCGCGCGGCGAGCGCTTGGTCACGATTGAAGACGCCGCCGAGCTCAGGCTGGCGCAGGAGAATATCGTGCGCCTGGAAACCCGCCCGCCAAACATCGAAGGGCAGGGCGCGGTTCGCCAGCGTCAATTGCTGATCAACTGCCTGCGCATGCGCCCGGACCGCATCATCATGGGAGAG
>CAWCWQ010000199.1:0-29344 GCA_963799145.1 uncultured Acidobacteriaceae bacterium
TAACGGTACGCCTGGAGCAGATTACGTATTGCGCAGCAGGAGACCCGAAGCGGTGAGCAGCACCAGCGCCACTGCGAGCTCGGCAATTACCAGCGCCGAGCGCAGGCGGGCATGGCCGCCGCCGGCCGTACCGGTGCGCCCACCTTCCTTGAGCGCTTCGCTTACACCGGTGCGCGCGGCGGCAAAAGCCGGGATGAGCCCGCATAACAGCCCGGTAAGCACGGCCAGCAAGAGAGCAAAACCAACCACCTTCCAATCGAGACCTATCGCGCTCACGCGCGGCAGCGTCTCCGGCAGTAAGCTGACGCCCGCGCGGAGCGCAGCCGATGCGAGAACCAGGCCGAACAACCCGCCGCCCAAGCTCAGCAGCAGCGCTTCAACCAGGGACTGACGCAGAACGACCGCACCGCTTGCGCCGAGCGCGAGGCGCACCGAGATTTCGCGGCGACGGCGGATGACGCGCACCAGCAGCAACCCAGCTAGATTGGCGCAAGCGATGAACAGCACGACCGTGACGGCAAAGAAAAGCGTGCGCACCAGCGGCCTGGCCCCCGCAACGGTGGCCTCGGTGAGCAACTGGACCACAGGATGAATGCGGACGCTGCCCATGGCTGGAGGAAAGCTCCGCTGAATCTCCTGCACCGCCGGCTGCGCGTCCTGCAGGGCCTGCGCGGGCGTGACGCCCGGCTTCAAGCGACCCACCATTCTGAAGTTCCAGCTTCCTGCGCCGCTGGCCAATTCCCCCTGGGTAAAGCTCATGGGAACCCAAAGCTCGCTGCGGTTCAGTTGCCCCGGAACCAGCGGGAACTCGAAGTCGCGCGGCATGACGCCGATAATCTCATACGGCCGGCGTTCAAGCTGGATTGTCTGGCCCAGGATGTGCGCATCGCCATGGAAGCGGCTATGCCACATCTGGTAGCTGATAACAGCCACCTGCTGGAAGCCTTCATCTTCCTTTTGCGTGAATGTGCGCCCCATCAAGGGAGGAACGCCAAGCGCCGTGAAGACGCTGGCGTTTAGGCGGGCGGCGTTGATCTGCGCCGGATCGCCCGCGCCGGAAAGCTCAAAGGCGGTTTGCCTGAAAGCGCCAAGACTGGAGAATACGCTGGTGTCGCGAACATAGATGGGCACTGCCGGCGCGGTTACGTTGGGCGCTCCACCGTCCGCAGGCACGCCTTCCGGAACATCGCCGAAGCAAAGAAGCCTGTCCGGCTCTGGAAACGGCAAGGGGCGCAACAGCACGCCCTCCACAATCGAGAAGATGGCGGTGGTGGCGCCGATGCCGAAGGCCAGCGTAAGCACGGCTGTGAGCGTGAATCCCGGCGACTTGCGCAACTGGCGCAGCGCATAGCGAATGTCCTGAGACAGCGTATTCATCTTCGTTTCTCCTTGCCGGCTTTTTACTCGGAGCGCAGCGCCTGCATGGGTTCAATGGAAGCGGCGCGGCGCGCCGGGATGAAGCAGGCGATCGAAGCGACCAGGCAGAGCACAACGGAAACAGTTGAATAGGTGAGCCAGTCTGAGGTTGCGACACCGAAGAGCATGCCGCGCAGGAAGCGGGTAAGGACCAGCGATACGGCAATGCCGGCGGCAAGCCCCGCGAGAGTGAGGCGAAGGCCCTGGCCAACGATTTCGCGGAAGACATCCGCCCTGCTGGCTCCAAGCGCCATGCGGATGCCGATTTCATGGGTGCGCTGGCGGGTGGTGTAGGCGACCACGCCGTATATTCCGACGACGGCGAGGATCAGCGCCAGCACCCCGAAAGAACCGGCCAAGATCACCGCGATGCGCTCGAAGACGCTTCCCATCTGCATGGATTCCTGGAGCGTGGCGACGTTGAATAGCGGCAGATTGGGATTGAGGCCGGCGATTGTGCTCTCGACCGCCGAGGTGAGCGCCAGCGGATCGCCGCTGGTGCGCACATGCAGGATGACCTCGCTCTCATAGCGCTGCATGAGCGGCATAAGTACCAGCGGGGCCGGCTCGTAGGTCAGGCGGCGGTACTTTCCGTTGGCAGCCACGCCCACCACGGTGTAGTGGCCACGGCCTACCACGAGGTGCTTGCCGATGGCGCTCTGACCGGGCCAGTAGCGATTCACAAAAGCCTGATTGACGATGGCTACGGGCTCTGTTTCAGCCTTGTCCCGATCTGTAAAGTCGCGTCCGGCGAGCAGAGGCGTGCGCATGGTTTGTAGATAGCCTGGGCCAACGATGCCGCGATCCGCTTCCATGGATTCATGCAGGTGCTCCACATAGCCTTCGGGCGTTACGCCCTCGGAGTGAATGGTAAAGCTGAGGGGCGAGAAGTCGGCCAGGGTAGCGGACTGGACTCCGGGCAACTGCCTGACTCGATCTAACAACTGCCGTTCGAATTCCGTGCCCGCCGCGTCGGAGTAGCCCATGGGATCCAGGTCGAAGGTGGCAAGCAATACTCCGTTTGGATCGAATCCGGGGTCGGCCTTCCGCGCATTGTTGAGGCTGCGGACAAACAACCCGGCGCAGGCAAGCAGCAGCAGAGAGAGAGCAACCTGGGCGACCACCAGGTCGGCAGCAAGCCGCGATTTCCGCAGGCCGCCGGAGGTGTTGAGCGCCTCATCCTTCAGGACTGTCATGGGAGAAAGGGCTGAGGCGCGTATGGCCGGTACGATGCCGGAAGCCAGGGCGGTCAGGATGGATACTAGGAGGGTTGCCAAAAGCACGGTTCCATTCAGTCTTCCGTTCGTTGACAGGGGGAGAGTAGTCGGAGGCAGAAAGGCGGAAAGGGATCGCGCCGTCCACAGCGTACACACGATCGCAACTACCCCACCCGCCAGCGCGACGAGCATATTCTCGATCATGAGCTGGCGCACAAGCCTCCAGCGGCTTGCTCCCATCGACAGGCGAATTGCAAACTCCCGGCGGCGCGCAACCGAGCGAACAAGGAGGAGATTTGCGACATTTGCGCAGGCCAGCAACAACAGGACCGTGGCCAGCGCCAGCAGGATGGGCAGGGTTCCTGCGAGGTAAACGTTGGCTCCGAAAGGAGAGCGCCAGAGGGGATCGGTGGAAATGCTGTTGGAGCCCCGATGAGACTCGGGATAGCGGTCCACGATCCGCTGCATGAGAAGGTTTAGTTCAGCGTCGGCCTGGTGAGGTGCGACTCCAGGGCCGAGTATTCCGAGAATCTGGAGCCAAGAAACGCCGCGATCTTCAATGGGATTCCAACCCCAGACCTGGCGGCTCATTCCCAGCGGGATCCAGATATCGGCGCGCAACCCGGACTTGCAACCCTGGAAGCCCCTGGGAGCGACGCCAACGATGGTATAAGGATGCAGATCGATCTGGATCGACTTTCCAACAATGAATGGATCGCCGGCGAAGCGGTTTTGCCAGAGATCGTAGCCAAGCACGGCCTCGGCAGCGCCTGCGCGCTCATTGCCCAGAGTGGGAAGAAGCGTCCTACCGAGCACGGGCTTGACGCCGAGCACCTCGAAGTAATTCGCCGAGGTCAAAGCGCCATAAATGCGCTCCGGCTTGCCGGACTCGGTGATGGACATGTAGTCGTCGTGATAAGCAAGCATCCCCGAGAAGGTTCTTGCATTGTCTCGAATGTCCACAAAGTCGGGATAGGAGAACGGCGGCGTCGGATGCTCGCTTCTTTCTCCGCGCATGAGGGTAACCATGTCGCTGGTATGCGCGACCCCGGGGATGGGGTCCAGCAGGGTCGAGTCGATCCAACTGGCGATGGTGCTGTTGGCGCCGATGCCCAGCGCAAGCGTTAGCACCGCGGTCAGCGTGAATCCCGGCGACTTGCGCAACTGGCGCAGTGCATAGAGCAGATCCTGCAGCATGACTACGCCTCCACTTCCTCTTCCAGCTTCTTCAGCTCCTGCTCGCTGACCACCTTTCCGTCGAAGAGATGCACCTCGCGCTGGGCGTGCTTGGCGAAGCGGGGATCGTGGGTGACCATGCAGATGGTCGAGCCTTCGCGGTGCAGATCGGCGAGCAGGTGCATGACGGCTTCGCCGTTCTTGGAGTCGAGGTTGCCGGTGGGCTCGTCGGCCAGCAGGATGGACGGCGAGCCGGCCAATGCGCGGGCCACGGCTACGCGCTGCTGCTGGCCGCCGGAGAGCTGGGCCGGATAGTGCCTCATGCGGTGCGCCATGTTGACGCGCTCCAGGGCATCCTTGACGCGCTTCCTGCGCTCAGAGCCAGGCATGCCGGCGCGATAGGTGAGCGGCAGCTCGACGTTCTCCTCGACGGTGAGATCGCCGATGAGATTGAAGCTCTGGAAGATGAAGCCTATCTCCTGATTGCGGATGCGCGAGCGGTCGCCGAACTTCAAGTTCTCGACCGGCTGGCCGTTGAGCAGGTATTTGCCCGCGGTGGGCGTGTCGAGCAGGCCCAAAATCGAGAGCAGCGTGGACTTGCCGCAGCCCGACGGACCGGACATGGCCAGGTACTCGCCCCGCGAGATGGTCAGATGAACGCCGGATAGCGCGTGCGTCTCCACTTCGTCGGTGTAGAAGACCTTGGTCAGATCCTCGATTTCAATCAGCTTGTCGTTGGTTCCCATTCCGTCCCCCTCGCAGTTTTCAGAGATCAGAGATCAGAGATCAGAGATCGGTTATTTGCTAACAGTTGTCAGTCGTCAGCGGTCAGCTCCCGATCTCTGACCCCTGACCCCTGATCTCTGTTATTCCAGCCGTATGCGGTCTACATTGTCCCAGCGCGACATATCGGAGAGAATCACTGTGTCGCCTTCCTTCAAACCGTCCAGCACCTGAATGCTGTTGACCGAGGCCCGGCCAACCTTGACTGGAACGCGCGCGGCGCCCTTGCCGTCAGGATCTTCCTTGAACAAGCTGAGCGTGGAGTTCTCGTTGCCCAGCGCCGGCCGGCCCACATAAAGAACATCCGTCATGCGTTCCAGATCGATGGTTCCATCCACGCTCAGATCGGGCCGCGCCCCTTGCGGCAAAGGCCCAGTGAGTTCTACGTCAACCGTGACGGTTCCGTTCTGCACCGCGGGATCGATGCGCTGGACGCGGCCGGGAATAATGCCGTTGTGCGTATCGATGGAGGCTGGTTGGCCGATCTGAATGTCGCGCGCCTGGGTCTCGGCAATCTTGAGCGAGGCCTTCAACTGGTCGGGCTGGACAACCTTGGCCAGCGTGGTGCCGGGGGCAACGTGTTCGCCCACCTGGTGCGGCAGGTCAACCAGCACGCCGGAGATGCCCGCGGTGACGTGAAGGGCGGCCAGTTGCTCCTGTTTTAGCTGGTAAATCGCACGGGCCTGGTCCACCAGTGTCTGCTGAACGGCCAGTTGGGAGGCGATCACCTTCTCGTTCATGGCCAGACGGTCGTTTTCGATCTGGTTGCGGGTAGTCAGCTCGTCGGCCTTGCTCTGCGAGGCCTTATAGGTCAATCCGGAGATGACGCCGAGGTCGAAGAGGGCCTTGTCGGTCTGTGCCTGAAGGCTGGCCTGGCTGAAGTCCGCGCTCACGGTGGCGGCGCCGGCCTTCTGGGTCATCAGGTCGCTCTGCAATTTGATCTGGGTGTTGTGGTAGTCGCTTTCGGCGGCCTTCAGCGCCAGACTGGCGTTCAGGGCCTCCTGCTCCAATTGCGGATAAGAGAGGTCCATAATGACCGTGCTGGGTTGAACCTGAGCCCCTGGCAGGACCAGGATGCGGGTCACCGTGGCCTCGGTCTCGGCGGGAATCAGGCGCAGCTTGTCCTCGCGCGGGACCAACGATCCCGTGGAGCCGCGCACCTGGCGGATCATCGGGCCGCGCTTGACCGTATCCGGCCAAATGGTCGAGCGATCCACAGTTGGCGCAGCCGGCTTGAGCCGGAAGACTGCGATCATTCCCACCGCCAGTATCAACAGCGCGGCAACGGCGAGCACCACAAAGCGGCGCTTTCTCTTCTGCAACAGGTCTGGGCGAGCGATATCCATGACATAAAAGACAGAGCATACGGCGTGCCAAACGACTGTCGAGCTTCCAAATTGAAAATAAACAACTTAGAGCAGGGCGGAGATGTGATGGAAGAGGCAGCCATGACCATTTGCGGCATGGAGTGTCCGATTTCGGACGGTAATGGCGGGGGAGAAGCCGGGCTGGCCGGAGCCCGCGGCTTGGAGGGGGAACTGCTGCTCCCGCTCTTGTCCAGGATGGTGTCTTGAGTAAAGCAGGAATCAGAGATCAGCGGTCAGGCGTCGGGGGTCGGGTCCAATCGACGGAGTACAGCGCAAAGAATGTGGTATGACCCTGGCTCGCAGCCCACAGATTTCCCGGCGCTGTGGCTTCGGGCTCATGCTATCCCAGGTCGGAACCTAACCCCTAACCCCTGACCCCTGTTCTCGCGGTAGCAGCGTCAGCCTCGCCGTCAGCACCACCAGCGCGGCCCAGAGCGTGTCGGCGGCCAGCAGGTGGGCGACCTGGACCCACAGCGGCGCCAGCAAAAACACATCGAGCACACCGAGCGTGTAGACCGCAGCCAGCAGCAGGAGCACCAGAGCGGAGAGGCGGCGATTGTCCCAGGCTGGCGACCGCCGGGCGGCGCGCACCAGAAGCCAGATGAGAAAGATGCTGGCCACGAAGGCTACGGTGGGATGCGTCCAGCGCCAGCGCACCAGCCATCCGCTGGTCGAGGAGAAGTCCTGCGCCAGCGCCATGCCCAGCGAACTGGCCGGAAAGAGCGTGTCGCCGAGCGCGGCCAGCGAGCCGGTGACGCCCACAATCATCACTACGGCCACGGTAGCCACGGCGCCGAAGGGCGCGGCCAGGCGGACGCTGCCGCGCAGAAAGCCCTTCGTGCGGCTGAGCAGGTGCGCGGTGAGAGTGAGCGCGGCCACGAGCAGCAACGTGTTGGTGAGGTGCAGCGCCAGGTAGGCGGGGCGCAGCGGCGACTGGCTCTGCGCTGTGAGGCCCAGCTTGACCAGCAGCGCCCCGAGCGTTGCCTCAATCAGCGTGAAGGCGACCGAGGCTACTGCAGCCGCGCGCGCGAGATGGCCGCGCGCCGTGCCGGCGAAGGTCCACGCCAGCAGGCCCGCAACCAGGAAGAACGAGAGGCCGCTGGTGAGGCGATGGGTGAACTCGATCATCGTGTTCACGCCGGGCGAGTGCTGCATCACCGTGCCGTTGCACAGCGGCCAATGGTTGCCGCAGCCGGCTCCCGAGCCGGTGGCGCGCACCAGCGTACCCCACAGGATCACGGCGATGAAGTAAATGAGCACGCCCCAGGCAAAGCGGCGCAGGGCGGGCGAGGGAAGACGTTTTGCATTGATGGGAATGGCGGCAGCAGGCATAAAGGCAGGCTCCAGATGGAACCCACCAGTGTAGAACAACAGTCAGCAGATCGTTCCTGCACTGCCCGCTAAGGTAAAGCCAAGCGTGGCCAACTGTCCGCTGTCTCCCTCGTCGATTACTCCCCCAGCAGCCGCACCACGTGGTTCACGATGATCAGATCCTCGGCAGGCGGAATCACGCGCACCGTGACCGGCGAGTTTTCGGCGGAGATGACCGCTTCGCCGCGAACATTGTTGCGCGACGGGTCCAGCACGATGCCCAGCGCGCCCAGTCCCGCGCAGATCTCGGCGCGCGAGGCGATGTCGTTTTCGCCGATGCCGCCGGTGAAGACCAGCATGTCCAGCCCGTCCAGCTCGGCCACATAAGCTGCCGATCCACTTGGCGATGGTCCAGGTGAACTTGTCCACGGCCAGGCGCGCCTTGGCGTTGCCTTCGTTGATGGCGTCGCGCAGGTCGCGCATGTCGTTGGAGAGATCGCTCACGCCCAGCAGGCCGGCCTTCTTGCTGGCCACCGCTTCCAGCTGGTCGGCGGCCTCGGAGGCGCTCTTGGCCGTCTCGGCAATCTTGCGCAGAATGAACAGCAGCACGCCGGGATCGATGTCGCCGGTGCGCGTGCCGCTGATGATGCCGCCGGTCGGCGTCAGGCCCATCGATGTGTCCAGGCACTTGCCGTTGCGGATCGCGGAGATGGAAGCGCCGTTGCCCAGATGGGCGACGATCAGCTTCTCCGGCACGTTGGGCTGCAACTGGTAGACGATCGACTCGTAGGAGATGCCGTGCGCCCCGTAGCGGCGCACGCCCATCGCCGAATACTCCTCCGGGATGGGCATGTGCGTCACCACTTCCGGCATGGTGCGATGGAAGTAGGAGTCCAGGCAGACGAAGTTCGGAACGCCGGGAAACAGGCGCAGCGACTCGCGCATGATGTAGACGGCGATGGGCGTGTGCAGCGGCGCAAAGGCCGTGTAGCGCTCCATCTCGTCGATCAGTTCGGGCGTAATGAGCTGGTTCTCCTGCACCGTCGGGCCGCCGCAAACCATGCGATGGCCGATGGCCGCCGGGGCGGGGAAGTCGCCGGAGTGAAGCGCGTCGGCTACCAGCTTGAAGGCCACGGCGCGCGTGGGCAGAGCCGGCGTTTGATCCACCAGCTTGTTGCCGCCGGCGTCCTTGATCCAGAACTTGCCCAGATCGGTGCCGATGCCGTCGACCGCGCCCTCGTGGAGCTTGCGCCGCTCGCCGTCGCCGGCTTCATAGACTGAAAACTTGATGGAAGAAGAACCGCTGTTCAAAACCAGTACGGGCAAAGACGCCATGAACGAACACCTCTTGAGTTGGGGCCGAACGAATCGGCGGAGTTAGTTGGAATCCCAGGTGTGAAAATCCAGACCCTGGGGCGCCCGGCATTTTCACGGAAGGTGCAATGTCCTGGGTGCCCCACCCTAGCCGCGTTTTTGTTTTGCGGCCAGGGTGGGATACCGCGAAAGTCAGTCCTTAGGCCAGCGCCAGTCCTTGATCTCCGGCAGGTCGTCGCCGTTTTCGGCCACATATAGCCTATGGCGCTGAATGGCCTCGGAGTACCACTGCTCGGCTGTGGGAGCCAGCGGCTTGAGCCGCGCCACGCGTTTGATGGCATCCAGCGCAAGCTGGAAGCGGTCGATGTTGTTGAGCACGCACATATCGAAGGGCGTGGTGGTGGTGCCCTCCTCCTTGTAGCCGCGCACGTGGATGTTGTCGTGGTTGTGCCGCCGGTAAGTGAGCCGGTGAATGAGCCATGGATAGCCGTGGAATGCGAAGACAACCGGCACGCCGACGGGGAAGAGTTGATCGAAATCCTCGTCGGAAATCCCATGCGGATGCTCGCTGGTGGGCTGAAGCGCCATCAGGTCCACGACATTCACCACGCGAACGCGCAGGTCGGGAACCCGCTTGCGGAGCAGGCAAACGGCTGCCAATGTCTCCATGGTTGGCACATCGCCGCAGCAGGCCATCACCACCTCGGGACCGCCTTCGTCGTTCGAGGCCCACTGCCACACGCCCAGTCCGGTGGTGCAGTGCGCGATGGCCTCGTCGATCGTGAGCCACTGCGGCGCGGGCTGCTTGCCGGCCACGATCAGGTTGATGTAATTCCGGCTGCGAAGGCAGTGGTCGCTGACCGAGAGCAGCGTGTTGGCGTCCGGTGGCAGATAGATGCGCACCACGTCGGCCTTCTTGTTCATCAGGTGGTCGATAAAGCCGGGATCCTGATGGCTGAAGCCGTTGTGGTCCTGCCGCCAGACCAGCGAGCTGAGCAGGTAGTTGAGGCTGGCGATGGGTTTGCGCCAGGGAATCTCACGAGTGGTCTTCAGCCACTTGGCGTGCTGGTTCACCATCGAGTCGATGATGTGGATAAAGGCCTCGTAGCAGGAGAAGAAGCCGTGGCGGCCGGTCAGCAGGTAGCCCTCGAACCAGCCCTGGCACATGTGTTCGCTAAGAATCTCCATGACCCGGCCGGTCTCCGACAGGTTCTCATCCACTGGCAGGGTTTCGGCCATCCAGCTCTTGCCGGTCACGGGAATTGTGTCGCCGAGGCGATTGGAGGCCGTCTCGTCGGGGCCGAAGATGCGGAAGTTCTTCTGGTCGAGGTTCGCCTCCATAACCCCGCGGAGCAGACGGCCCAGAACGCGCGTGGTTTCAACGTCGGTCTGGCCGCGGCCTTCGATCTTCACCGCGAAGTCGCGGAAGTTGGGCACCTTGAGCGGCTTCAGCAACAGGCCGCCGTTGGCGTGGGCATTCATTCCCATGCGCAGCTGTCCCTTGGGCGCGATCTCCGCCAGATCCTCGCGGAAGTGCCCCTTCTCGTCGAAGAGTTCCTCGGGCTTGTAGCTGCGCATCCACTCATCCAGCTGTGCCAAGTGCTCCGGCTTCTCGAAGATCTCCGACAGCGGAACCTGGTGGGCGCGCCAGGTGCCTTCAACCGGCTTGCCGTCCACGAACTTGGGGCCGGTCCAGCCCTTGGGCGTGCGCATGATCAGCATCGGCCAGGCCGGCCGCTCCGTCGAGCCCTCTTCGCGCGCCGCTTTTTGGATAGCGGCAATACGGTCCAGCATGGTGTCGAAGACCGCCGCGGCCTGCTGGTGCATCACCGCCGGGTCGTCGCCCTCCAGCGTAAACGGCTCATAGCCGTAGCCGCGCATCAGGCTCTCCAGCTCGCTATGGGGAATGCGCGCCAGAATGGTGGGGTTGGCGATCTTGTAGCCGTTCAGATGCAGGATGGGCAGCACCGCGCCGTCGGTCAGCGGGATTGAGAAACTTGTTCCCGTGCCAGCTTGTGGCCAGCGGCCCGGTCTCGGCCTCGCCGTCGCCCACCACGCAGGCCACAATCAGGTCGGGATTGTCGAATGCCGCGCCGTAGGCATGCACCAGCGAGTAGCCCAGCTCCCCGCCCTCGTGAATCGAGCCCGGCGTCTCCGGCGCCACGTGGCTGGGAATCCCGTAGGGCCAACTGAACTGCCGGAAGAGGCGCTTGATGCCGTCCTTGTTCTGCTCGATGTGCGGATAGATCTCGGAGTAGGAGCCTTCGAGATAGGTGTTCGCCACCATGCCCGGCCCGCCGTGCCCTGGGCCGATGATGTACATCATGTTCAGATCGCGCTCGCGGATCAGGCGGTTCCAGTGCACGTAGAGGAAGTTGAGCCCGGGCGTGGTGCCCCAGTGGCCCAGCAGCCGCGGCTTCACGTCGTCCAGGGTCAGCGGACGCTCCAGCAGCGGGTTGTCTTTCAGGTAGATCTGGCCGACGGAAAGATAGTTGGCGGCCCGCCAGTAGGCGTCCATCTTGGCCAACAGTTCCGGGCTGAGGGGGGCTTCGCTCGTTGTTTCGCTTGCCGGTTTCTCGGTCATGTCGCACCTTTCAACGGTTGATTTCCGTGCCACGATAAGCCTACCAGCCGCCGGTTGCGCGGCAGGTGATTCGAGTCACATGCTTATGGGACGGCGGCCCATCCTTTGGGATTGTGAAGACACACAATCGTCGCCGGAAATCCGCCATCGGCAGTATGCGAGGACGGCCTTGACATGGACCGGGATTGAGGGGTTCAATCGATTGCTACCGATCGATGGACGGTTGTTTACAATGAGAGTCCGAGGGATGAGCGAGCTAGGCAGGTGAAGCGATGAACGGCTTGCTTTGGATTGCGCAACTGGTGCTGGCGGGCGTGTTCCTGGTCACCGGATTCACCAAGCTTTTCGCCTATGAAAAGCTCGTGAAAAAACTAGAAGACCGCTCCACGAGCGGGCGGATCGGAATGTCGCGCGGACAGGCTGCCGCGATCGGCCTGCTGGAGATTGCGGGTGGAGTGGGAGTCTTGTCGCCGGCCGGCTTTGTTTCCGCCAACCTGCCCGCTCACCTGTTTATCTTGCTTGCAGCCGGCGGTCTTGCGCTGCTGATGGTGGCCGCCGGCATCTACCATTTGCGCCGCCAGGAGTCGGCCGCTCCGGCAGTATCGCTGTTTCTGCTTGCCGTCTTTGTAATCTTCGGGCGCTGGCCGCGGTAGGGGTGCTTGACATGCTTTCCCAGATCCCTAAGTGCGAGGGACCTGGGCCACCCATTCAACTTATTTTTGTTGCATTTACGGCACGACAAAAGTCCTGCCCTTTCAAGACATCGATTTGATCGGAGGGTCTCTAAAAATAGCGCTTGAGTTTGAGGATTTGCGACTCGAAGCCATACCACAGCGCGCTGGCCACCGCGGTTGTAGCTGTCAGCCGTATCGCGACGACGGCCAGGCTGCCGGCAATCCCGTAGCGGTTCATCCACGCGTCGAAGCTGCCCAGGTAGACAAAGACCATGATGTGGGTCAAGTAGAGGCCGTAGCTGATGCGGCCGTAGAAGGCGAGGGGTCCCCGGCGCAGCGCGGCGTTGACCGGATTGCGCGCGCCGGTGGAGGCGATGGAGGCCAGTACCGCTCCGGCGAAGCCGACCGACAGCGCTGAATCGAGAAGCGAGGTTCCGCCCGCTACGGTAGCCGCGGCCGCCATGCCCGCCGCCAAACCGCCCAGACCCATCCACAGCCACACGCGCCGGCTGAACGCGAGCGTGTAAAGCCCTAGCGCCAGCAGGCTGCCCAGGGCAATGCCATCCAGCTTGATGAACGTATGGGTGGGAAGGCTCCACATCCAAACCGGATTCAGATAACGCAGAAGCGGCGACAAGATCAGCGCGGCAACGAGAACGCAGGCCAGCATCCACGGCCGGCGCAAGTAGCGGACGAGGGGCGCCCACAGAAGGTAGTACTGCTGCTCGATGGCCAGCGACCACGTGGGGCCAATGGCCGGGGGCATCGCCGATGGGGGGAGAAGATTCTGGAAGAAGAAGATATAGGCCAGCCACGGAGCGGCCTTGATAGCGTCGAGCGGCCGCGGTCCGATGAACCAGTCCGACTGCGCATAACAGACTGCCAGCACCAGCACATAAAGCGGCCAGATGCGCAGCGCCCTGCGACCGTAGAAGTTGCGAAAGTAGCGCGGCTTATCGCGCGAATCGAGCAAAATCGAGGTAATCAGAAAGCCGGAGAGCACAAAGAAAAGATTGACCCCCGCCCATCCCCATTGGCTGGCGGTGTGAACCCAGGTGCCCTCAAGCCGGGGATGGCAGTGGTAGGCCACCACCCCCAGAACCGCAAGCCCGCGCAGCCCGTCGAGTTCCGGCAGTGTCTTGGGCAGCCAGGTTGGGCGTTGGATGGGCAAGGTGGGGCATCGCATCATTCTATGCAGAACGCAACAAGGAAGTCAGCCAGGTGCTTGAAGTGGGGGCTGCCTATGGGAACAAGATCATTGTCACTACTTTGAAGCAGCGGCCCGGGCGTTGCCCAAGGGTTCTTGGGGAAGGACGCCGCGACAAGGGCAGACATCTTCATCTTTGCCACGCTATTCGGCTCATTTTGGGGCGCCTTCCCAGTGCAGCCCAAGAATGCATCGACACATGCCTCGGCCTTGGGGTCGGAATCGAAGGCTGCTCGCAACAGAAGATGCTCGAGTGTTCCGATTTCGTTCGCGCCGGGGATTAGATAGACTGCCACCTTGAATCCGCCGGTCTCCTTGGAGATGTAAGGTGCATCTGGAGCCGGATATTCTGCGAATCGGAGCGCCTCGCAAGCGGAATCAAACGCCGCCTTAGGGTCTAAGTCAGCGTCAACAATAACAAGCAAGGCTCGAAGCTCCTTGATGGCTCCGCTGTCCGCTGCTAGGGCGATGGCGGCAAGGTATTTGTCGAGGTAATCCTTCCCATCCCCGCCAACACCAGTGCGACTTGGGCAACCCACCCGACAATTCTCTATCTGTCTGAGTTTGAGGAGTTGTTCGACAAGGCATACATCGCCAAATCCTTCGCAGGCCACTACAAACGGCGCCTCAATTCGTTCAACTTTGTGCGGAAGGATCAGGCTCATCGCAGTTCAAACTCCTGAGATAGAGCCGAAGCAAACCGTCTTCCATTGTTTACCGAAAACCGGATCGAATCATCGGAACGGCTAGCGCGCAGCAAAGCGAAATCCTCCTCGTTCGCCTCCAATACTGGAAGTAGGGCGGCGAGGCATTCCTGGCTGTGCGTGGTGCCAAAGATCTGTGTGCGATTCTCTCTCGCAAACTTGTGGATGACCTTCCAGGTTGAGGCCATCTTCTTGAAATAGAAACCGTCCTCAATTTGATCGATCAAGACGATTCCATTAGGATTGCTCCCAATCGCAATCAGTAAGCTAAGTAGCTTATTCACTCCGTCGGAAATCAAGCCGACAGGTAGTTTGTGATTCTGCCCCTGCACCTCCGCAAAAACGGTGGGAACACCTGAACTGATTTCGATTGATAGGGTTCTGAGGAAAGGGAATTCTGCTCTGAGAGCATCGATGACTGGTTGAATCTTTCCATCTTTCCTCAGCTCCGAAAACCGAATCGCATTATCCTGCGGAGTGTCCGGAATATGCGGCCCTGAAAACGATATTGGAAAGTACTCGTGAGCCCCTCCCTCAAGGATCAACGCTTTGTCCTTTATCCTCGGGGTTACTCGAACAGGTTCGGAGTCTCCACGGGTCCAGTCGAACATGACGGGCGCAAAGGCTTGGAGCGGAATCTGTTGAGCGCCCATTGAAATTGTTTGACTGCTATCCAAAGAGCGCGAGATTTTTAAAGTGCGAGAACCTCCTGGATCAACGGCTTCAATGCTTATGGGTTTCGCCAGGTCGTATCCGTGGAAGAGATCTTCCCACAGACCCCAATAGGAAGCCGAATCGGGCCGTAATTCGAGCGGATAACCTAGCTGCCGCGCCGCGCGAAACTGGAACACCGCTTGCGGAAAGGCTCCGCTCGAAAGGTAGACAGACTCCAGGAAAGCGGACTTTCCACTAGCGTTTTCGCCGACAATGATATTGACCAGCCTTAGCCCATGTACCTCAAGCTCTGTGAAGCAGCGGAAATTCTGAATTCTGACGCTCTCGATCATCGCAAACCCTAATTTGCGCCAATTTAGGAACCTGGCGACCCTTCTTAATCACCCTACCACGCAAATGCAGGATACACGGGATGGCGATAGATCGTACCCGTGATTTGCAACTCAAGTGTCGCCGGCTACCCCGCGGCCAGCTGTTTGGCCCGCTCGGTCGCCCGCATCACCGCCTTGATTAGGGTGACGCGCAGGCCGCCTTCCTCCAGTTCCAGAATGCCGTCGATGGTGCAGCCGGCGGGCGTGGTTACGGCGTCCTTCAGCATGGCCGGATGATAGCCGGTTTCGAGCACCATCTTGGCGGCGCCGAAGGCGGTCTGCGCGGCCAGTTGCGTCGCGACGTCGCGGGGCAGGCCCACCTTTACGCCCGCCTCGGCCAGCGCCTCGATGATGATGTAGATGTAAGCCGGGCCGGAGCCGGAGAGCCCGGTCACGGCGTTCATGTGCTTCTCGTCCACAACCACCACGCGGCCCACGGTCTCGAAGATGCGCTCGGCCAGCTCGATCTGCGCGGCTGTGACGAAGCGCCCTTTGCACAATGCCGTGGCGCCGGCTCCCAGCGCCGCGGGCGTATTGGGCATGGCGCGGATGACGCCTATCTCCAGGCCCGCGGCTTCCTCGATGGCGCGGGTCGTCACCGAGGCCGCAAACGAGATCAGCGTCTTTTCCCTGGTGAGCGCGGGGCGAATCTCCTCGATCAGCGCCGGCACCTGGAAGGGCTTCACGCCCAGCAGAATCAGGTCGGCCTGCCGGACGGCCTCAAGATTGTTGTTCCCGACGTCCACGCCCCATTGCGTGCTGAGCGCAAGCGCCCGCTCGGCGTGGCCCACGGTGGCGTGGATCAGGTCGGGATCGAAGAGGTTCTGCTTGAGGAAGGCTTGCAGCAGAATGCCGCCCATCTTGCCAGCGCCCAGAACTGCCACGCGGATCTTGGGCAACTGCGCGGGTACTTCGGTGGCCTCAACGGCTATCTCCGCCATGTTTTTCCTTGTCTTGGATGAGAGTTGTACTGCTCCTTTCAAGGATACTCGCATCCAGCCGCATTCCGCCGCGCCCGGCGCCGGGCGCGGCTGAGAAGGCTTCGCCAATCGCTTTCAGAACCTCATTCGCAGGCCCACCTGCAACTGACGCTCCCGAAAGAAGTTGGTCGCGTTGATATTCAGGGGCTGGCCGAAGGCGGCGGTGGCAAGGCCGGTTGTGGCGTTGGTCTTGAGGCCGGTGAGAAAGTTCAGCGAGGGAGGCGTACCGGGTGTGCCCGGCGCGACCGGGGGGCTGCCCGACTCGATGAAATAGCCGGTCGTCTCTAACTCCGTAACGTTCTGGTGGTTGAAGAGGTTGAAGCTTTCCACCAGCAGCTCCAGCTTTCGCATCTGTCCCAGGTCGAAGCTCTTGCCCAGGCGCAGGTCGGCCTTCCAGGTGGCCGGATAGCGGTAGGTGTTGCGCCCGATGTTATAGACCTGGTTGTCGTTGCCTACCCCATACACCCGGTTGTCGCCTCCGGAGCCGTTCATCCCCGGCCCTAGCCCCTCAATGAGCGCGCCGGTCGTCGTGAACTCCTCTGCCAGGGAGCCCGAGGCGCGCATGGTGTACGGCAATCCGCTGTGGAACTGCCCGATGCCCGAGACCATCCATCCACTGGCCAGCCGCCTGGTAAGCTTGTTCAGATTGCCCAGTTTCCAGGGCGTCTCAAAGATCACCGTGGCGGCGGCTGAGTGGCGCATATCCAGGCTGCTGGTTCCATATTCTTGTCTAAAGTCCGATTCCGGGGCCGAACTGGCGGGGTCAAGCGGACTTTCGCCCGCATTCCAGTCCGTGGCGTGGGCGTAGGTGTAGTGGGCGTGCAAGCTGAGCCCCCGCCGGCCATAACGTGCCACCTTGAGCACCGCCGCCTCGTAAGTCGAATTGGCCTTGCTCGCGATTTGGTCGATCTGTTGATAGGCTGGATTGCACCATCCATGCTGGCCGGCCTGGTTCGGCCCCGCGCCGCCGGGGCAATCCGCCGAAGGCCTTGAAGAGTAGAAAGGGACCGTAATCTGCGTGGCCTTGATGGGACCCAGGCCGGAATGGCCGCACTTGGCGTTGTCGGGGCCTGCGGGAGTCTGGTCGCACACGTTGTAGGTGATGGTCTGGGTTGGGAGGCCGAGGTTGGCGTCGAGCGAGACTGGCAGCCTGCGGCCAAGGCTCACCACGGCGCTGGCAGTCACTATTAGGTGACCGGGCAGAGTCTCCTCCAAGGCCGCCACGGCCTGATGCACCTCGGAGTTGCGGAAGCCGGGCGCAAACTCGACCACACCCGGCTTGACCACGCTGCCCGGCTGCCCGGCCAGCACATAAGGAAATGGAGGCGCGCCGCCCGCACTCAGATTGTCCGTAGGCCGCATAAAGAAGCTCAGGTCGCCGTTGGGGCTGCCGGTCTGGGTCAGCGCCGTCTCCACGGTTGAGTTCGGCGTGCGCCCGAAGTACATGCCGTAGCCCAGCCGCAGCAGCGGCCAGCGCGTCTCGCTCTTTCCCACGGCCAGGCTCACCCGTGGGCCCCATTCGTTGCCCAGGCTCGGCAGAGTTTGGGTGAGCAGATAGCCTGGGTTGGCCAGGGCGGCTATCGGCGGCGGCAACTGCTCCCGCTCCCAGCGCAACCCGGCGGAGAGCACAAACAGCTTGCCCGGCTGCCATTGCGCGGTCGCGTACCCGGCCCAGTCGCTGGTGCTTAAGTTCCAGTTAGACGGACCTATAACCTGCGAGTAATAGGAGTAGCAAGGCAGATAGCCCAGCCCGCGCAGCGTGCCCGCCGGGTCGCGCCACGCCTTGCCCGTCTGGTCGCAGTTATGCTGGTCGTTGGGGTTGAGCTGGCCGGAAATGCCGAATTTCTGAAAGACCAGCGCGTCGGAGATGAAGTTCTCCACGTTGGAGTAGGTATACGTCCCGGACTGGTTGCGCAGCAGGCTGGTGGCGTCGGAGTTATGGCTCAGGTCGAAGCCGGCCTTCACCAGCAGGCTGCCTCTTACCCAGTCCACCGACTCCTGCGCCTGGTAGACCCGCTCGTCCGGATAACTCCCCTGTCCGAAGCGCGAAGGATTGCCGATGGTGAATCCGTAGCGATTGTCCACCACGATCTGCGGCAACTGTCCCCGCGCGCTTCCAGCGAGGAAGGTTCTCTCAAAGTCCGAGGGAGCCTCAGGCCGCGCGCTCATGATGTTGCGCCCCACCGATCCCTGAGTTACGGCCAGCAGATTGGGGGTGAGAAAGGCCTCCCAGCGCCCCAGCAACCATTCTTCACTGGCTTGGCTTGAGCCAAAGCTGTGGTTGCCGTAGTTTTCCGAAACCCGGGTCAACCCTCCTCCCGGCGAGTTCCAAGTAGCGCCGATCCCTTCCATGGTGAACCGGTGCCGTTCCGCTGCCTGCCAATCCAGGCGTCCAAAGCCGGTCAATTGGCGGGCCGTGCGCGGTGCCGGTCCGAGCAGTCCGGCAAGCGTCTCCAACATCGGCGAATATGCTCCGAAACCCTGGACCAAGGCATTGGTACAGGCCTTCGGCTGACCCGACTGCCCCGGCTCAATAAGCTCAAGCCGCGCGCACAGCACCTGCATCTGGTCGTTCAACGGCTGGGCAAAGAAGAGGTCGGGATGCTTTACCGTGGAGACGCCCGGATCGTTGCGCCGGTAGCTGTCAATGGCGGCGAACCAGAAGAGCTTGTCGCGCCGGATCTGGCTGCCCACGCCAGCGCCCCACACCGTCTCATCGTCCGGCGGCGTATACGGCTCCGGCATGAATACCGGAGTAGTGATCCCCGTGGCCGGCGCGGTTTCCTTCACCCACTGTGAAAAGGGATTCCGCGCGCCCCAGGTGTTCTGGCGGTCGAAGACGAACCCCTGGCCGTGCAGCCCATTTTCGCCGCGCTCGGTTTCCACGTTCATGCGCCCGCCGGCGGCGCGCGCTGCTTCAGCCTCGACGTTTCCGGCGACTGTCTGGACCTCGCGAATCGCCGCCTCAGCGACGGCTGCTCCATGCCCGCTGGCCCAGGCCTGTCCCATCCCGTTCTGCGCGACCCCGCCCTGCCAGTTCGCGCCCGGCCCCGAAGACTGAGGCTTGGAGCCACCCGATCCCCCGAAAGCCAGCCGGATGCTGACGCCATCCACCGTGCTTTCGACTGGCTCCTGGCCTGCGCCGCGCAGCGAAGTCTGCGAAGCGCCGCCGCCCGCCGATGTTGCGGCTGTGGGCGCATCGAGCACAAAGTCCTGCCACCGCCGCCCGCTCACCGGTACGGCCTGCAACTCGGCGGCGGTGACCGTCGTGGTCACCACTTGCGCCACTGGATCGGCGGGTTGAGCGGCGGCCCTGGGCATCTGCCAAGGCCGTCCCGTCAACGGCAGTAACAGCAGCGGCTCGGCAGCCACCGTCGCAGTTAATATCGATGCCACAAGCGCAGGCGCCGGCTGACCACCACCGTGCCATCGCCGTTCGCTTAAAGCCAGCGTCAGCAACGGTTCGGGTGGCAGTGCCAAAGCAAGCTGCGGCGTGGTGGTCTCGGGCGAGTCGCGCATCGGCTCGGGCCAGGCGCCGCCCACTCAAAGGAAGCGAGAGCAGTGGCTCCGCGGCTAGCGTCGCGGCCAACTCGGGCGCCACAGCCGGCGGCATTTCATGAGCCGGATCCCGCAAGTGCCATGCGCTCACAGAGGGTTCCCTCCGCGGCCTGGCGGTTGTTGGCGGAGTGTCCGCCGGATTCGCCGGAGGAGGCGGGTGGAACGCGATCTGCGGAGCGTTGGCTGCGGGAGGCTCAAACTGGATTGCCGTCTGCACGCGCGCTTCGTGGCCGGCAGCCACAAAGATTCCCTCCACGCGCCCGCGGCCCAGCTGAGCGCTCTCGGCCTCCAGCGTGTACTCGCCAGGATCGAGCCCGGCAAAGCGGTAGCTGCCATTCCTGGCGGTAATGGCGCGCGCCTCCTCACCGGTGGCCTCGTTGCGCACGACAACCGTCACACCATCCAGCGACGCCGAATGCAGATCGGTGAGCTTGCCGGCGATCGCCCCAGGCGAGCCGCTTCCTTGGCCGCCGTCAGCCGCGCCTACCCCCGATTGGCTCCAAGCTTCCTGCGCAGCTAGAACCAGCCCCATGCCCGCAAACCCGCAGAGCACAGCCGCAGCCAGCGCCTTCGTCAGATTTTGCCTTGCCTCTGCCATCGAGAGACCTGCTCGCGGCAGACCGTGGGAAAACGCTAGGCACGCTCACTCTCCGCCCCGCTCTACGGCAGGTCCGGATGGGGCACATCCGCTGGGCGCGGCCTCGCGAATTCAGAGACCGGAGATACCGTGACGACGCCAGCCTGAAGGCCGATGAAAGGCCTTTGGCTCCCAAAGGAATCGGTCCACACAACCGCCCTGGTTGCCCGAAAGTGAACTTGCAAACGATTCTAAGCCGGATTCGGTAAACTGAAAAGACGGCATCTCGGATTTTACCCCGCCAGTCAACCTTGGCGACCTGATCCCTGATCTCCGATCCCTGACCCCTGGTCGTCTATGTTCATCGATGAAGCAAGAATTCGCGTCAAGGCCGGCGACGGCGGCAATGGCTGCATGGCCTTCCGGCGCGAGAAGTTCGTACCCCGCGGCGGGCCCTCCGGCGGCGACGGCGGCCGCGGCGGCGACGTCGTCATGGTCTCCTCCCAGCGCCACAACACCCTCATCCACTTCCGCTACAACCCCGAGCACAAGGCGCAGCGCGGCGAGCACGGCATGGGCTCCAACTGCTCCGGCCTCGACGGCAACTCCATCATCCTGCAGGTTCCGGTAGGCACATCGCTTTACGACCAGGACACCGGCGAGCTGATCCACGACTTCCAATCGCCCGACGAGCAGATCGTCATCGCCAAGGGCGGGCGCGGCGGACGCGGCAACCAGCACTTCGCCACCAGTACCCACCAGGCCCCGCGCGAGCACGAACTGGGCCGGGCCGGCGAGGAGCGCAACTACCGACTGGAGCTGAAGCTGCTGGCCGATGTGGGCCTGGTCGGCTATCCCAACGCCGGCAAGTCCACGCTGATCTCGCGCATCTCCGCCGCCAAGCCCAAGATCGCCGACTACCCCTTCACCACCCTCGAACCCAACCTCGGCGTTGTCACCGTGGGCGAGGAGCCGGATCAGGAGTCCTTCGTTGTCGCCGACATGCCCGGCCTCATCGAGGGCGCGCACCTCGGCTCCGGCCTCGGCACCCAGTTCCTCCGCCACATCGAGCGCACCCGCCTGCTTGTCCATCTCGTAGACGTCTCCGACGCCTCCGGCCGGCCCGATCCCGTCGCGGACTTCAAGGTCATCAACAAGGAGCTGGCCAGCTTTACCGGAAGCGCCACGGCTCAGGAGTCCGATCCTTTCTCCGACGGCTTTGGCGAGCAAGCCATGCCCAACCACCCCCTGGCCGGCAAGCCCATGATCGTCTGCGCCACCAAGATCGACTCCGCCAACCCCGAGAAGCTCAAGAAGCTGGCCGCTCACGTAAAGCGCCGCAAGCTGGAGTTCCACGCCATCTCCGCCGTAACCGGCCAGGGCATCGACGAGTTGAAGTGGTCGCTGGCCCGCCATTTGCGCCGGCCGGCAGAATGAGAGCGGGCGATATAGACCCACATCCGCGCTTGGCGCATCCGTTTGCCTCGATTTCGCGCATCGAGCTCGCAGGAAACGGCAGGTAATGATTACTGGTCATTCAATAGGGATATCTCTTACTCGGGGTGAGCCCAGTCAAGGAGATATCTTGACCTGGCCTGGCAGGTTGGCTTGTTGATGCCGGCATTGGGCTATTCGCATTCATCCTAAGAACGGCGGTTGAACGGCTTGAACCGTGTCATGCATCGAGTTTTGGAACCTCTGAACCCTGCTGCTTTGGAACAAGTCTTCCACCGGCATTGCCGACCCGCCATGGATGAAACGGTGGACGGGATGGGATAGAGTTTTCTTGTGCGGCTGGCACAGAGGTCGGTATTTCCTTGGTGCTCTGAGCCCGTTCAACAAGTCGGACCCGGAACCCTTGAGCACCCCCGATTGTGGCCACGGACGTTTTCGTCCCGGAGCACGCTTTTTTGGATTTCCTTCCGCGGGGTTCCACGCCTGCCGCCGGCAAGGAGCTAGCGATGGAAGTTCTTCACCCGATTTGCGCTGGGTTGGATGTTCACAAAGAGACGGTGGTGGCCTGTGTGCGCCACATGAGCGGCGGCAAGGTGGAGACCGAGGTTCGCACCTTTGCCACCACAACCGGGGCGTTGCTGGAGCTGTCGGCCTGGTTTGGGGCCGGGCAGGTCACCCACATCGCCATGGAGGCCACGGGCGTCTACTGGAAGCCGGCGTGGCATATTCTGGCCGACGGCGATTTTGCGCTTCTGCTGGCCAACGCCGGGGTCCCCAGCAACAGGTCTTCGTCGCTGGGGTGGAACGCCGCGCATGTGAAAAACGTGCCGGGCCGAAAGACCGATGTCAAGGACGCCGAGTGGCTGGCCGATCTGCTGGCGCACGGTTTGATCCGGGCCAGTTTCGTGCCCGGCCAGCCCACGCGGCAGATGCGCGATCTCTTGCGCACACGCAAGCAACTGGTGCGTGAGCGCATCGGCCACACGGAGCGCATCCAGAAGGCGCTGGAAGACGCCAACATCAAGCTCGACACGGTCGTCACCAACATCCTGGGCCTGACCGGACGCCGCATCCTTCAGCGGTTGATCGACGGTGAGACCTTGCCCGAAGCCCTGGCCACGCTGGCGCATCGGAACATCCAGGCCTCGCGAGACCAACTGGAGGCGGCCTTGCGCGGACGCGTCACCCCGCATCACCGCTTTTTGCTCAAGCTACATCTCGACCAGATCGACGCCCTCGATACCGCCATCGCGAGCATCGACGAGAAGGTCGAGGGAAGCCTCGAACCCTTTCGCGCCGCCACCGAACTGTCGAGCGCAATCCCGGGCATCAGCCAGCTTTCGGCACGCGTCATCTTGAGCGAGATCGGCCTCGACATGAGCCGCTTTGAGAGCGCAGGCCATCTGGTTTCCTGGGCGGGCATGTACCCGCGCAACGACGAAAGCGCCGGCAAGCGCCGCTCCACAAGACTGAGAAAGGGCGCGCCCTGGCTCAAGACGATTCTCGTTCAATGCGGCTGGGCCGCAATGCGCGCCAAAGGCAGCTACTTCCAGGCGCAGTACTATCGCTTGCGCTCTCGCCGCGGCGCCAGAAAAGCCGTCTGTGCCGTAGCCGCCTCGCTACTCACCACCGCCTGCCACATGCTCAAGAACGGCGCCTGCTACCAAGATCTCGGCGCAAACCACTTCGATCAGAGGGCCAAGGCCAAGCACGTCCAGCGCCTGGTCAACCGCCTGGAGAGCCTGGGCTACGACGTCAACATCCTACCCAAGGCGGCGTGAGACAGAGTAGTTTCTTTTTGGAATCGGCGGTCAGAGACCAGGTTGACTTGATGACGCCGCGCGGGGGGCGAGCCCGAGCTAGGCTAGTTTGCATTTTGCTCTTCGACGATCGCCAGATCCCAAGGCGCCAGCGTGAAATCCGCGCCGTGCGCCAGGGGTTTTCCATCGAGCAGATTCGTGCCGGCGGCGTAGGCATAGTTGAGTTTCACTTCGGCGCCGGAGTAATTGAAGTAGTAGTGGAGCCGATTGCCCAGGCGGTTGACGCCGTGCTGCACGTGGACCGATGCGGGCAGTTGCTGGTCGGGGCCGGTCAAGCCGAGTTTTGCTAACTCCTGCTTGAGCACAACGGTCTGCAACTGGTCAGAGAGATAGGTTCCCTCGTAGAGCAGCGTTCCTGCGCCGAACTCGTTTTCGGTGATGGCCGGCCACTTGCCGAAAAACGGATGATCGTAGTACGCGAGAGCTTTGGCATGCTCGGGCATCAGGAACTCGGCCCAGTAAGAGACCTTGTTTTCCGCCCCGGCATGGAAGGGATCGTCCTTGAGGGCCAACGGATGCTCCAGGCTGGAAAACTCCTGATAGCTGAATCCGGCCGCCTCGCGCAAGGGACCCGGCGCGCGCACCCAGCGGACAGCGGAGTTTTCGTTGGCGAATCCGCTCTTGAAGGTCATCACCACGTCGCCACCGTTCTTCACGTAGTCGGAGATGCGCTGCAAAAGCGCATCGTCGGAGATGTAAAGCGCGGGAACGATGAGCAGCTTGTAAGGCGAGAAGTCCGTTGTCTCGGGAAAAACAAAATCCGCGCCGATGTTGAGGTCGTAGAGGGAGCGGTGCATCTGCTGCGCCACCGAGGCGTAACCATCCGGTTCGCCTGTCCAGCTCCTTGCCGGAACTCCGCCGCCATAGGGCATGAAGCTGATGGCATTTGCCGAGTCGCGGCTCCACAGGATAGCCACCTGGTTGCGAAGCTGTAGCCCCACGAGCGAGGGACCGATCTTCTTCAGCTCGTGCGCCGTCCGGCTCATTTCCGCGTATTCGCGGTTGGGTTCGAGATCGTGAGAGAGAATGCCCTTCCAGTAGGTTTCCTGGTTAGCTGCGATCGACGCCCAGTGCCAGTACTCGACCATGTTGGCGCCACCGGCGAGATAGGTGTACACGTCCTCGCGCAACTGGCCGTCGTAAGGCGGGAACTGCCCTTGCGAGGTCCAGCCGATGGTCTGCGCGTTGGTCTCGGTCACCAGAAAATTCCCATGCTTTAGCGAGCGCGAGAAGTCGGTCTGCAACGCCTGGAAGGAGCCGTCGTAGTGGTCCTGCGTGCCGTGGTAGATGTTGTCGGCGACGACGTCGAGCGCGCCGGCAACCGCCTCTTCGTTCACGTCGCGCCTCATCATGCCGCCGTAGTCGGTGGTGATGAACTGGCTGGGCCCGGCACACTCGCGCACCAGCGCCGCCTGCCAGTGAAGAAAGTCCGTCACCCGCATCTGGCTCCAGCGCGTCCACTCCAGCTTGTAGCCGGTGGATATGGTCCCGTCGCGCCTGGGCAGGTCTTCCCAGGTATGCAGGTTTTCGCCCCAGTAGTTGAGAAACCAGGCCTTCGACAGCGCTTCGGACGTGACGAACTTCTTCTCAAGATAGTGCTGGAAGCCGACAAAGACGTCGGGATTGGCGGCGTCGTAGCTCGAGGTCTCGTTATCTAGCTGCCAGCCGATGACCGTGGGATTGTCCCTGTAGTGGGCAACAATGTGGCGGATCAGCCGCTCGGCGTAGAAGCGGTAGGCGGGCGAGTCGGTGTCCATGTTCTGGCGCAGCCCATAAACGCTCGCGACAGCCTTGCCGCCAAACATGCCCGCGGGAATGCGGTCGGCCAGGATCTCGGGGTGCTGGTGGGCCATCCATGCGGGGATGGAGTAGGTGGGCGTGCCGAGGATGACCTTGATGCCGGCCTTGCCCATGGCATCAACGACGCGGTCCATCCATGCGTAATCGAAGCGACCGTCTTCTGGCTCCCACAGGCTCCAGGTGGACTCGCCCATGCGCACCACGTTCAGGCCGGCGGCCTTCATCAGGGCCACGTCCTTCTCCAGGCGCGCGGCATGGTCGGCATCGTCGCCGGGCATGTACTCGTTGTAATAGGCGACGCCGTAAAGCACAGTGGGAAAACTGAGATCCGGGCCGGCGGAGGCGGGCGGCGCAGCTTGCGCGGCGGCGGGCATTGAACCGAGCAGCATGGCGCAGGCTGCGAACCCGAGAGAGCGTTTGCTCGTGATGCACATTGTCGATCCTCTCTTGAATCGATGAACAAGTCTAACCTGGATTATGCATCAGCGAGTTTCCGGCAGGCTTTTTCGGGGTGCCGGCGGCTCATTTCCCGGTTAGTAAGTGATTTTTGGCGGGAGTAAGGCTGCCGAGCATCGGGCATTGAGGCAAAATGGCCGCCCGTGGCCGGTTCGAAAGGGTCAGATAGCGATTCTTGAGCATGGTAATCCCGGCAGTCTCCAAGAGGGATGCGGATAGGGTTTTAGGCTGGCGGTGTTCCTGCTTGTCCAGCCGTGGCGCCCAGCGCGAGAACCGCCTTCTGGAACTCTGCCTTCCAGGGAAACGCCTGGGGCAAGCGAATGACTAGGCGGCGAGCCGGGGATACCACCCGCGCGCCAAGCTTCAACAGCCGTTCGCGGATGGTCCAAGCCTGCGCTCTGGCCAGGGAAGTCAGAGCAGCCGCCAGGCGGATCTCCTGCATCGGCACATACTTGTTCGCTTGGCGCCGGCCGTGGAAGCAGGATGTCAGACCCTCGATGAATCCGTTGCCGAAGCGGCGGCTGCTCGCTTCCAGCAAGATCGCGCCACCATCGCCGGAGCCCTGCGTCCGGTCGAATAACGCCGTCACGGGACGCTTGGCAAGCTTGCCAAACAACAAACGCGGCGGGGGTGCGGAATCACTCAAGCGAGAGCCTCTTTTCTGCTGCTAAGCTGTTGATTCGCAACTACATTCTAGCGCGGATCGGGCTCTCGCTCTCACTCTTCACGCATGATACAGGCTAGGCACCCTTAGCATACAGGCTAGGCACCCTTAGCAAGCCGCTGGACAAATGCTGAAGTATCCTAGCTTACGAATGAAACGGCAAGAATCTAGAGCAAGCGCATGGGCCGGTCGTTTGACGATCCAAGAAGCCTGGGAACCGACAATAGTTAATAACTTATCTACATAATACTCATGACTTCATTATGGGCCTCTAATGTTATGCTTATAACTTTCTTCAAAACTTACACGGATTCTTCATGGCCTCCACAGTAACGTCGAAATAAGCCACCCGCCGCTCGAATTCCGAGCGGATCCAAGAGAACTATGGGAAACGCACGCGAAAAGGCCAAATACTACTTATCCTTAACGGAAATACTGCACATTCCTTGCGGCTCCTTTACGCCGCTTCGCATAACACTGGGGATGAGGGGGCGATACGAACAAGCTACCCATTCCTTATGGAGTTAACGTTTGTGAACACGCAGACGCCAGGCGTCGAGGAGATCGGATGCGCATGAAAAATAACTTCAGGACGGCCATCGCATTGGGAGCTGCAATCTGCGGCTTAACCGCGCAGCTCGCGTGTCAAGCCCAGGATGCTGCTTCGACGTCCACCAGGAACCCCGGGGCGCGAATCGCGACCGCCGGCCTGCCGGTACAAACCGATGTGGCCGAGCTCGCGGCCATTGCGGAGCCGGGGACGGGCCCCGGCGCAGTAGCCGGCGAATCGGCCACACCCGCACCTGCCGCGGCTACTGGCACAGCAGGCGCCTCGCCGGCTTCAAGCTCGGCCGCCCCAGCGCCTGCTTCGGTTGCGGTTCCGTTCAACAACGATGCGGTCATCAAGGAGCTCGCGGAGATGAAGGCTCGCATTGCCCAACTCGAAGCCGAGTTGAAGGCGAACAGAGGGGCGAACGATGCGGCCAGCGCGGAACGGGACGCCAATGCGTTGCGTTCAGCTGGGTCGGGTGAAAGCGGCAGCTTGGCGGCCGTGGGCCAGGCCGCGCCAGCGCCTCCCCCTGTTGCGGCGCCGGCGGTTCCCGAGATCGGCGCCCAAACTACCAAGAAAGGCGAGCCATTCCCGGGAGACTGGACCTGGCTGAACAGCAACGGCCACGCCGTTGACAGCCCCATGAGCACCAAGTACTTTACGCCAGAGTTTCGCGCCGACGCGAACTACATACTCGACTACAACCATCCCAAGGACGACACCATGGGCGGCGCGACGGAGAGCTTCCGTTCCGACGAGTGGCAGCTTGAGCAGATCAGCATCGGCGGCGACATCCGCATCGACAACGTGCGCGGGCGCATCCTCACCATGAACGGTTTGTTCGCTACGACGACCCCGCGCAACGACGCCAGCCCCAGCCGCGGCCAATGGGATCTGGCAGGCGCATATAAGTACGTTTCGGAGGCATGGGGCGGCTATCACTGGGATGTTGCTCATGGCCTGAACGTGGATGCCGGTATCTTTGTCTCCTACATTGGCCTGTTCAGCTACTACAACTTCGATAACTGGACCTATCAGCCATCGTTCGTTTCGTCGAACACACCGTGGTTCTTCAACGGCCTGCGCATCCAGTATTTTCCAACGGCAAAGCTGAAGATAGAGCCGTGGATCATAAACGGCTGGCAGTCTTATGCGCGCGCCAACGGCAAACCCGGCCTCGGGGGACAGATTCTCTGGCGCCCAAAGCCCTACCTCGACTTCGTCTTCAACAACTACGGTCTTGGAGAGGACGCAGTCGGCTTCCCGGGCCGCTCGCGTATACACGCCGACTATAGCGCGCAGGTAAAATACTACGACCACTGCTGTCCAAGATAGCCTGAATCGTCTTGGACGGACGTTGATCTGACAGGACATACATTCGCAAACCCTGACTTTGGCGGAATGGGTTGGCGGGTTCCGAGTTATGCGTTGCGGTCTCTGCTGTCTAAGATGTGCTCCGATATAGATACGCCGTGGTGTGCCATCGCTCTTGTCGTGCAGTTCTGCTGTCCAATTCAGGCGAAAGCCAAGTGCAGTTGCGGCGAGGGCGGCGTTTCCGGTGCTTGAAATGGATCGTCGATCCACGTCCACAGATTGCGATAGACGAACAGTTGCTGGCGCAGCAGGACCATGAAATTGGACAAGTGCCAGCCGAAGGTCAATTTCATGTGCAGGATCTTGACCAGCAGCATGGCGATCAGCGCCGTCCAGATCTGCGTCTTCAGCGCGTTGGCCGAGGTGCCAACGAAGGTCTTCACCTTGCAGGACTGCTTCAGTGCCTTGAAAAACAGCTCAATCTGCCACCTGTTCTTGTATATCTCAGCAATGGTGGCGGCGGCCAGTTTCATGTTGTTGGTGAGGAAGACCAGCGTGCGCTGCTCGTCTTCGTCGAAGAACTCGATGCGGCGCATTTTGGGCGGGTTGTCGTTGTCGATGGCCTGCTGGGTCATGCAGATGACCTGATCGCTTACCAATCCCTTGCGATGCGGCACGGCCAGGTCCTCGATTTCAAGGATGTCGGCGTTGCTCTTCAAGCGTGTGACGAAGTAAACACCCTGTTGGGTCAGCCGTTCGAACCAGTTGTAATCGGTGTAGCCGCGGTCAAAGACCAGGATGGTGCCCGGTGCGAACTCCCACTGACGGGTCACGGTGACTTCGTGCTGCTTGCCGTCGGTGATCACTCCGTAGCAGGGCAGCAGGCCGTCGTGATCGAGCATCAGATGCAGCTTGACGGCTCCTTTGGTGCGGCGAAACTGCGCCCAGTCGAAGACGGAAGCGCACAACTCGATGGTGGTGGCATCGATGGACAGCAGCTTGTTCTTGAAGCGGAACTTGTGCCGCACGCCCGACTGCTGAGCCTGACCACGGGCTATCTCCAGCGTTCGATAGAAGAGGTCCTCGAAGAGGGCGCTGGGGCGATGGGCGTTGGCATAGGCCAGGGTGGAGCGGCAGGGCGCGGCGGGCAGGCCCAGATGGCGCAACTTGCCTTCGCTGGCGGCCAGACCGTTGACGATGTCGCGCAGGCTGTTGACCGAACCCAACTGGCAGAAGAGCATGGCCACCAACTGGCCCCAGCAGGTGAAGCCCTTGGCGTGGCGTTCAGCATGATGCTTGCGAACGGCGGCATCGAAGATGGCACGTGGAATCAACTTCAAAACTTGGGAGAAAATGCTGCATACTGTGGAC
>CAWCWQ010000200.1:0-6548 GCA_963799145.1 uncultured Acidobacteriaceae bacterium
TCTTGTCCAAGACAGGATATTTCAGCGGTAAGTCGGGTATAAAGGCAAGGCTGCGTCAATCTGATAGGTTGGGTTTGCGAGAACTCACCGTCAGAGGAGGACACAGCCTTGTCCACAGTATGCAGCATTTTCTCCCAAGTTTTGAAGTTGATTCCACGTGCCATCTTCGATGGCGCAGTATGCGAGCATAAGGCCGAACGCAACGCCAAGGGTTTCACCTGCTGGGGCCAGTTGGTGGCCATGCTCTTCTGCCAGTTGGGTTCGGTCAACAGCCTGCGCGACATCGTCAACGGTCTGGCCGCCAGCGAAGGCAAGTTGCGCCATCTGGGCCTGCCCGCCGCGCCCTGCCGCTCCACCCTGGCCTATGCCAACGCCCATCGCCCCAGCGCCCTCTTCGAGGACCTCTTCTATCGAACGCTGGAGATAGCCCGTGGTCAGGCTCAGCAGTCGGGCGTGCGGCACAAGTTCCGCTTCAACAACAAGCTGCTGTCCATCGATGCCACCACCATCGAGTTGTGCGCTTCCGTCTTCGACTGGGCGCAGTTTCGCCGCACCAAGGGAGCCGTCAAGCTGCATCTGATGCTCGATCACGACGGCTTGCTGCCCTGCTACGGAGTGATCACCGACGGCAAGCAGCACGAAGTCACCGTGACCCGTCAGTGGGAGTTCGCACCGGGCACCATCCTGGTCTTTGACCGCGGCTACACCGATTACAACTGGTTCGAACGGCTGACCCAACAGGGTGTTTACTTCGTCACACGCTTGAAGAGCAACGCCGACATCCTTGAAATCGAGGACCTGGCCGTGCCGCATCGCAAGGGATTGGTAAGCGATCAGGTCATCTGCATGACCCAGCAGGCCATCGACAACGACAACCCGCCCAAAATGCGCCGCATCGAGTTCTTCGACGAAGACGAGCAGCGCACGCTGGTCTTCCTCACCAACAACATGAAACTGGCCGCCGCCACCATTGCTGAGATATACAAGAACAGGTGGCAGATCGAGCTGTTTTTCAAGGCACTGAAGCAGTCCTGCAAGGTGAAGACCTTCGTTGGCACCTCGGCCAACGCGCTGAAGACGCAGATCTGGACGGCGCTGATCGCCATGCTGCTGGTCAAGATCCTGCACATGAAATCGACCTTCGGCTGGCACTTGTCCAATTTCATGGTCCTGCTGCGCCAGCAACTGTTCGTCTATCGCAATCTGTGGACGTGGATCGACGATCCATTTCAAGCACCGGAAACGCCGCCCTCGCCGCAACTGCACTTGGCTTTCGCCTGAATTGGACAGCAGAACTGCACGACAAGAGCGATGGCACACCACGGCGTATCTATATCGGAGCACATCTTAGACAGCAGAGACCGCAACGCATAACTCGGAACCCGCCAACCCATTCCGCCAAAGTCAGGGTTTGCGAATGTATGTCCTGTCAGATCAACGTCCGTCCAAGACGATTCAGGCTATCTTGGACAGCAGTGGTGGCCTGAATGATCTCGGAAGGCGGGCTGGCGGCGAATCCAAGGGTAGTTCCCAGGGCTAATGCGCCCGCCAGCGGCAGGCTGGAGATTCCTGACTTGCGGGCGCGGCGAATCATGCTCGTGAGTGCTCCCATCTTATGCTCCTTGAGATCGGTTGCATGAGGGCCTGTTCACGCAACTCAGGCGACTTGTCTCAGATGTGCGAACAGGCCCCGGCTAGGCTGGCGCCTTCGCGCCGCAAACTTCGAGTTATGCGGCGGCTCTGACTTCGCTGGATGTTTGGACTTGAAGAAGATCGTCGAAGATGGCGCGATATTGGATCATCGCGGTGCGGAGCTCTTCGGTGGTGGCTTTGGCCTCATCGAGGCGGACGGCGATCGAGTGCGCGAGGCGGTAGTTCTCCATGACGCGGGGATAATGGACGGAGACATCGGCTGCGCGCTGCTCGAAGCTGGCCCTTGGATAGCCGCGGGCCTCAAGGAGCGCGTTGATGAGGTCGTCGGCTTCCGTAACCGCGGCTTTGGGATGATCGACGAATCGGGATTGGACCATACCCCACTCAGCGACAAAGCGCTCCCGCTCGGTGACGCCGAGATCGCGGATATTCAGAGCTTCGACGCGGTTTTCCCGGTCGGCCAGTCTTGCCTCTGCCTTTTGCGAGGAGCCGTGCGTGAGCACTGCTCGGCCGTATTCGGAACCGAAACGGTTGCGGAAGGCAAGGGTGCGGGCTCTGCGGCGTTCAACGAACACGCCGACGGCGATGAGAACGGCGACGACGAGTACAGCCGAGACAACGATGAGCTGGGTATAGGTGAAGTCGTAACCCATGAAGTGGTAGTTCATTGCGCTCTCCTATGCGGGAATGTCCGCGGCGGCTGGGTTGATGGTGGAGGTTTCCGGGTCGCGGAAAGTCTTACGCAGTCCATCATGAGCGGAGAGGCGCGTGAAAGCTGGCCAGAATTGCTCGCTCCGAAATGGGAAAAGGGCGACGGGCTTGAAGGCCCGACAGAATCGACCTGGGTGCGCGATTGATAGGGGGGCCGTCGCAGGATTTGGTTAAGGGCGATCCTCCCTGCAGCCGTGAGCGGAACCTGGATCAATTCAATTCGCGACCCCGCTGGGCTGCGCCGTCGGGACTTGTTCTTTGCTCGTTGGCCCTGGAATCGCGGAGACGGAAAGGTGTGAAGCGGCATTGACGATCGGCCTGCCAGTCTTCGCTTTCGCTCAAATCGCTTTGGCGGAGGAGGTCGCGGCGATACATGGAGCCGAAATAATCGCCGAAAGGCGCGGCTTTCTCCCTGCGATGTCCAAGGATCGCTCTGACGGCAAGGACTATGGCGAGGATAAAAGCAAGGGCGCCAACTAGCAACTGAGCGATGGTGAGGTGGTACATCGCGTCTCCTTTGCATTGGATGTCCGCGACAGCCAGGGGGCATCGCCGCGGCAGCAGCGAAGTCACGTGCAGTTTGAAGCCGGCAGGGACAGGAAAGCTGGTCAAAATTGCTCAGGCAGGTGGATTTGCAAGACAGCCAAAGCGAAGTGTGCACTATTGAGCAGCCATTGTGGCCTAGACCGCGCCAACCTGAACTGAGTTCGCTTAAGTGGCGACTAAATGCAAGAGCTTACTCGATAGCGTGGTGATTGAGATGGAAGACCCCCGGTGCATGATCGCGGCGATTGAGATGGAAGACCCTCGCTGCATGAACCTGTGCAATGGCATGGTGATTGGGATGGAAGACCTGCGCTGTAAAAGCCTGCGCGCGAGCGCGTTGACTGAAATGGAAGACCCCCGCTGTAAAACCATGGCTAATGCTGCGGAAGACCCTCGGTGCGGAAGCTTACACATTTGGTGATTAACACTTCAAATAGATCTGCGGCGACCCACACGCTCCTCGCTGAACTCGCCGGGCTGAAGAACGCGGTGCAATCGAATCGGCGACAAAACCCTGGGGGTGCAACACCGAAAGAAGGAGACTTGAGATGCTGATCGTACTCATTATTGTTCTGGTGCTCGTATTCGCCGGAGGCGGCGGATACTACGGCTATAACCGGTGGGGCGCCGGCGGAGGAACAGGCATAGGGCTTGGCACAGTGCTGTTGATTCTTCTGGTGTGCTATCTGCTTGGGGTCTTCTGATAGGGCGATTTGAGGCAAATTCGCCCCGCTGCCGGGAGACTGGCTGCGGGCCTGAAACCGCCGTCCAGGTGCGTAAGGCGGGCAATGAAACCGGTGCGCGGAGGGAAGAGATGCGGATCGCAATGGGCAATGCGCTGGCGCTGATGCGTTGGCACGATTTTCGGTTCTTACAGGATTTCAGCAACCGCGACCTTGCCTGGTTGCTGATCGGGGTGTTTCTGGGTGTGGTAGCGATCTGGGCATTCTCGCGCCGGAGGCGGCGCTTGTTCTAGAACGCTCTCAATTTCGCGGGCCAAGCCCGCGACAGTGCGGAATCGACCGGTTTGTCCACCGCAAATGCTGCGTTGGTCTTTGGAATCCCCTCGGGAGCCGTTCGATCCGAGAGCGGCGCCGAAGAAGGAGATTCCGGTTAAGGAGCTCCACTGAGCAATCCGGCACATCGCAAAGAAACCAGCGGTGGTAAAACTGTCGAGAGTGCGGCTCCGGATGAATTCGCAACACTCGGCCGCGTGACCCTTCGATATCTTCAACAAGCCGGAACGGCTGAAGTATTCCGGTGACACTCAAGCCCTTGGAGGATTCTTTTACCATGAAGAAGATTGCACTGGCACTATTGCTTGCTCTCACAATGTTACCTGCGGCGTCGTTCGCGCAGGTTGTGGTCCGCATCGGGCCGCCGGCTCCGGTTTACGAGCGCAGGGGTCCGCCACCGCAGCGGGGCTATGTATGGATCTCCGGTTATCACCGCTATGAAGGCGACCACTACGTCTGGACGCCCGGCCGCTGGGACCGTCCGCCTCAAGAGCACCAGCGCTGGGTTGCGCACAGGTGGGTTCATCGGGGCGACCATTGGGAGATGCAGGAAGGACACTGGCGGTAACTTGAAAGGCAAATGACGCAGCGGGTTCAACCCCGCTGCGCCATTTCGCAGATGGGCTGTTTTTCGGTGTCGAAGAATCTTCGCCTGGAGATTCATCGCGTATGTTAGGCTTCTTCGGCAACCCGGAACTTAGAAACTGGAAGAACTGGTCTGGACAGTGCCCAGTTCTCTGCTGGAATCAGGATCGCTTGTTGGCCAGGCGGAGGTTGGATAGTTCGGTGGCCATCTCGATCCAGCGGTCCATGAGCGTCTTCATGACCTCGTAGTTCTTCAGTTCCCGGCGGACGGTGTTGAGGTCTTCCTTGCGCACGAACTTCGAGCTGCTCTTTCCCTTGCGCGTAAAACTTATCTGATAATAGGGGCCGTGCTTCTCAGGCGGCGTGGCCTTGCACCGGCATCCGGGGGTGCCGCAGACGTTGTACTGGGTCGAAGAGACTGCCTGGACGCAGATCGCCGAGCGCGGCCAGTTGCCCCTTCACCCTCTCGATTTGCCGGAGCAAGAGCTTTTCCCTGGAGATTGTCATTGATTAAAAGCATAACGCCAAGGATGCCGATTTGCGAGTCGTGTGACCGCTAGCACTGTACGGCTATCGGCTATCGTGCTTGCATCGATATTATGCCCCTCTGGATCGCCTGGTTCGATGCCGTGCGCGCTCTGCGTCCGGCCTGTCAGAAGATTCCTTACCTTCCTCTGGACGATTCTGGTCCTGGTCGGCCTCTGCTGCCGCCCGGAGCGGGCAGGCGTCACCAGCCTGGTTCGCCTCTTCGGCTTCGGCAACCGAGGCTATCGGCGCTTCCTGCACCTGTTTCATAGCCGCGCCCTGGATCTTGACGCGCTCACCGCCTGCTGGGCGCGGCTGTGTTTGCGACTCTTCCAGCCCGTCGCCGTGGGAGAGCGGCTCGTCTGCCTGGCCGATGGCATCAAGGCTCCCAAAGAAGGCCGCAAGATGCCCGCCGTCAAGCTGCTCCATCAGCAGTCGGCAAGTAACTCGAAGCCGGACTACATCATGGGCCATAGCTTTCAGGCCGTCAGTTTACTGGTCCAGGGGCCGGCCACGTCGCCGCCGTGCCGCTGGTCTCGCGCATTCACGAGGGGTTGATCTGGTCCAACCGGGACACGCGCACCCTGCTCGATAAGTTGGCCTTGCTGCTGTTTTCTCTGGCTGGCATCGTCGATCGCAAACTGCTGCTGGTCGCCGATGCCTACTACGCCTCGGGAAAGATGATCACGAAGTTACTCGGCCAGGGACATCAACTCGTCACCCGCGCCAAGTCGAACGCAGTGGCCTACTGGCCTGCGCAGGTGCCCGCGCGCCGTCGCCGCGGACGGCCAAGGCTCTACGGCGAAAAAGTGAAGCTCAAGGATCTGGCCCGCGACGAGAGCCGGTTTATCTGCGCTCCAAGCCCCGTCTACGGCGAGCAGAATGTTACGCTGCGCTATCGCGCCATCGATCTCCTGTGGCGGCCGGCGGGACGGCTGGTGCGCTTCGTCATAGTTTGTCATCCGATGCGCGGCACGATCTTCCTGCTGGCCACCGATCTGACTCTGGAGCCGCTTGAGATCGTCCTGCTCTATGGCTACCGCTTCAAAATCGAGCTAGGCTTCCGGCAAGCCGTGCATGTAGTAGGAAGTTACGCATACCACTTTTGGATGGCCGACATGAAACCGCGCCGCCGCGGACAGGGCGACCAGTATCTGCACCGAGAAAGCCAAACTTACCGCGACGCCGTCTGCCGCAAGATGAATGCATTTCACTTGCATGTGCAGTTGGGCTGCGTCGCGCAGGGGCTGCTTCAGCACCTGGCATTGAATCACATGGCCGAGGTCTGGCGCCTTTTCCGCAGTTGGTTGCGCACCATGAATCCCGCGATGCCACCCTCGGAACTGGTCGTGGCCTGCGCGCTGCGCGCGACACTGCCGGAATTTCTCCAGGCTGCGGCGCTCCCGCACAAACTGAGAATTATTCTCCGCCGCTACACGGAGCACAACAACGCCTCGCAATCCAACAACTGCGCCGCGGAGATCGCCGCATGAGACAGAGGGAACTTAGCAC
>CAWCWQ010000201.1:0-25908 GCA_963799145.1 uncultured Acidobacteriaceae bacterium
AGACAGGATATTTCAGCGGTAAGTCGGGTATAAAGGCAAGGCTGCGTCAATCTGATAGGTTGGGTTTGCGAGAACTCACCGTCAGAGGAGGACACAGCCTTGTCCACAGTATGCAGCATTTTCTCCCAAGTTTTGAAGTTGATTCCACGTGCCATCTTCGATGGCGCAGTATGCGAGCATAAGGCCGAACGCAACGCCAAGGGTTTCACCTGCTGGGGCCAGTTGGTGGCCATGCTCTTCTGCCAGTTGGGTTCGGTCAACAGCCTGCGCGACATCGTCAACGGTCTGGCCGCCAGCGAAGGCAAGTTGCGCCATCTGGGCCTGCCCGCCGCGCCCTGCCGCTCCACCCTGGCCTATGCCAACGCCCATCGCCCCAGCGCCCTCTTCGAGGACCTCTTCTATCGAACGCTGGAGATAGCCCGTGGCCAGGCTCAGCAGTCGGGCGTGCGGCACAAGTTTCGCTTCAAGAACAAGCTGCTGTCCATCGATGCCACCACCATCGAGTTGTGCGCTTCCGTCTTCGACTGGGCGCAGTTTCGCCGCACCAAAGGAGCCGTCAAGTTGCACCTGATGCTTGACCACGACGGTTTGCTGCCCTGCTACGGTGTGATCACCGACGGCAAGCAGCACGAAGTCACCGTGACCCGTCAGTGGGAGTTCGCACCGGGCACCATCCTGGTCTTTGACCGCGGCTACACCGATTACAACTGGTTCGAACGGCTGACCCAACAGGGTGTTTACTTCGTCACACGCTTGAAGAGCAACGCCGACATCCTTGAAATCGAGGACCTGGCCGTGCCGCATCGCAAGGGATTGGTAAGCGATCAGGTCATCTGCATGACCCAGCAGGCCATCGACAACGACAACCCGCCCAAAATGCGCCGCATCGAGTTCTTCGACGAAGACGAGCAGCGCACGCTGGTCTTCCTCACCAACAACATGAAACTGGCCGCCGCCACCATTGCTGAGATATACAAGAACAGGTGGCAGATTGAGCTGTTTTTCAAGGCACTGAAGCAGTCCTGCAAGGTGAAGACCTTCGTTGGCACCTCGGCCAACGCGCTGAAGACGCAGATCTGGACGGCGCTGATCGCCATGCTGCTGGTCAAGATCCTGCACATGAAATCGACCTTCGGCTGGCACTTGTCCAATTTCATGGTCCTGCTGCGCCAGCAACTGTTCGTCTATCGCAATCTGTGGACGTGGATCGACGATCCATTTCAAGCACCGGAAACGCCGCCCTCGCCGCAACTGCACTTGGCTTTCGCCTGAATTGGACAGCAGAACTGCACGACAAGAGCGATGGCACACCACGGCGTATCTATATCGGAGCACATCTTAGACAGCAGAGACCGCAACGCATAACTCGGAACCCGCCAACCCATTCCGCCAAAGTCAGGGTTTGCGAATGTATGTCCTGTCAGATCAACGTCCGTCCAAGACGATTCAGGCTATCTTGGACAGCAGTGGGTTCGCCGCATCTTATTCAGGAGGCCCGTCGGTTTGATCCTTCCCCGTGTTGTTCTCGCCGTATTCTTCCTGGCCTCGCCGTTCACGCCGACTCTCGCCTGCTCCCAGGCCGCCGCGCCAGCGCAAAGCGCAATACCAGACGCTACGCAGCTTGAAGCCCTCGCCGGCGAATACACCGATTCCGCAGAACCCGACACACCGCTCAGCATCTACGCGCAGGACGGCAAGCTCCATTGCGAAAGCGAACGGCGCGTTCCGACTGAACTGAAGCCTGTTTCCGCCGTCGAGTTTAGCCTGACCGATTCAAGAACTACCTTCCACTTCACCCTCGACGCAGCCGGGCGCGGCGAAACTCTCGCCGTCTCCAGCGACCCCGAAGGCACTGTCTACCACCGCACCGGCCCGCCCGTCCATCACGTCTTCCACGATTACCAGCGCAGTGAAGTCATGATCCCCATGCGCGACGGCGTCAAGCTGCACGCGGTGATTCTCAAGCCTGCGGACATCGCCGCGCCGCTCCCGTTCCTCATCGAACGCACCCCATACGGTGCGGGAGTTATGACCCGCGCAATGTTCTTTGCCAGCCGTCCGGAGCTGGCGCGCGACGGCTACATCTACGTCGCCGAGGACATTCGCGGCCGCTACAAGAGCGAGGGCGAGTTCGTCATGATGCGCCCGCTCGCCGACCACCGCGACCCCAAGGCCATCGACGAAAGCACCGACGCATACGACACCGTCGCCTGGCTGCTCCAGAACGTGCCGGGCAACAACGGCCGCGCGGGTTTTGTCGGCACCAGCTATCCCGGCTTCCTGGCCATGATGGCCGGCATCGATCCCCACCCCGCCGTCAAAGCCATCTCGCCCCAGGCCCCCATGATCGACGTCTGGATGGGCGACGACTTCTTCCACAACGGCGCCTTCCGCCAGAGCTACGGCTACGACTACGTGCTCGAGATGGAGTCCAGCAAGGAGCAAGCCACCGTCGATTACGGCAAGGACAAGGACGGCAAGCCGCGCGACGGCTTCGATTACTTCCTTGAGCGGGGTTCGTTTGCCGAGGACGTGAAACGATCCGGCTCAAAGATGCTGCCCACCTGGAAGCTCTTCCTCGAGCATCCCGCCTACGACAGCGCCTGGACCTCGCGCGCCGTCGAGAACCATCTCGACACAGTCGCCGTTCCCACCCTCACCGTCGGCGGCTACTACGACCAGGAGGATATGTTCGGGCCGCAAGAGGAGTATGCGGCACTCGAACCGCACGACACGAACCACACAGAACTTTCTCGTCCTCGGCCCCTGGCGCCACGGCTCCTGGAACTCCAGCTCGCGCCATCTGGGCAATATCGATTACACAGAGCCGATCGGCAAGGAGTATCGCGCCCAGATCGAAGCCAAGTTCTTCGCGCATTACTTGAAGGACGAGCCCGGCGCGAATCCCTCCGGCTTCGACCTCGAAGACACGGCCAGCTTCCAGACCGGCTCTAACACCTGGAAGCGTTACACCCACTTTCCGCCCATCGAGTCGCAACCCACCAGCCTTCATTTACTTGGCTCGGGCCTGCTCAGTTGGAGCGGGGCGGCTGGAGAGGTAAGAACGAGTTACATGAGCGATCCCGCCAACCCCGTCCCTTACCGCCATCGCCCCATTCAGCCCACTTATGGCGAAGGATCGCAGTGGTGCAACTGGATGACCGAGGATCAGCGTTTCGTCACCGATCGCAAAGACGTCGCGGTCTGGAAGCTGCCCGTACTCAAGAAGGATCTCATCGTCACCGGCGAGGTTCTGGCCGACATCTTCGCCTCCACCACCGGCTCTGACACCGATCTCGTCGTCAAGCTCATCGACCAGTACCCCGACAGCGATCCCGACCCCAAGATGCGCGGCTATCAGCTCATGACCAACGAAGAGATCTTCCGTGGCCGGTATCTCGATTCCTTCGACAAGCCCGCGCCCCTGCGCCCAGGCTCGATTCACGAGTACAGGTTCTCGCTTCACGACGTGGATCACGTCTTCAAGGCTGGCCATACCGTCATGGTCGAGATTCAAAGCACCTGGTTCCCGCTCTACGACCGCAACCCCCAAACCTTCGTCCCCAACATCATGACCGCCAAACCCGAGGACTACAAGCCGGCCACTATCACCGTTTACTCCGGCCCCGAGCACGACTCCACCCTGCAGCTTCCGCTGATGAACGCCTGCGACCACATCGAGTGCTTCTGAGCGAGACATTCGCAATTTTGAAGCCCGAATTCCATTCCTGCTCAAGGGATCCACCCCCAGGCTGCGAAGCAGCGCCGTCCGATGAGCGCAACGGGCCTCAGCGCATGACGGAATGGAGGGGGCGTGCAGTCCCAGCAGGTCTCGATCTCCCGCGGATTCCCGTTTACCACTTATTCAAGTGCATGGACTAATCTCATTGGGATATGAGCACTCCCTCTTCCACCCGCCCTCCAGCGGACCCGCGGACGCCTCGACGTCGATTGATTAAGAACATCGAAATCCTGGCGTTCACCCCCGCCGACTTTGACGCCGCCCTGGCTTTGTGGCAGCGTTCGGACGGAATCGGCCTAAGCGACGCCGATTCCCGGCCGAACATCGAGCTGTATTTGGAGCGCAATCCTGGCATGAGCTTTGTCGCCCGGTCAGAAGGCAGATTGGTGGGCGCGGTCCTCTGCGGGCACGATGGCCGCAGAGGCTACCTCCATCATCTGGCGGTCGATCCGTCCGCCCGCCGCCTGGGGCTGGGCCGCCGTCTCGCCGAGGCCGCTCTCGCGGCATTGAAGGGCGCGGGCATCCAGAAATGCCATCTCTTTCTCTTCAACAGGAATGAGGCCGGCCTGTGCTTCTGGAATTCGCTCGGATGGGAGAGGCGCGACGACCTCTCCGTTGTTTCAAAAGATATCTCCGTAAGGGGGACAAAAAGCCCATGTTGAGTTTCCGTGCGTTACACGGTGGCGGACCACATTTCTGGCCCCGCTAGACGCAAAGAGCAATTCTAGGTTCGCAATCGAGATTGACACATAATACGTGCGCACGTATTATGTGCTCATGAACATTACTCTGTCGATCGACGAGCAACTGGTCGAGCGCGCACGGGAGAAGCTGCGCGCCGTGGGCAAGAGCCTGAACCAGGAGATACGCGAGCACCTCCAGCACTTGGCCGGCGATGACGATCTTGAGCGCGATTTGGAGTTTCTTGAAAGAACCTCGGGTCTGGGAAAGCCCGAGCCCGGCTGGAAGTTCAACCGCGACGATGTGTATGAAGAGCGCTTGCGGTGGCCGCGGACATGACATCCGATGAACCGAAAACGAAACTCTCCCGCCTGATTGAGCTGGCGGAAAAAGGCGAAGATGTGGTCATCACCAGGTCCGGTGAGAGGGTGGCCACGATTGCTTCTCCTGCGGCGCGGACTCCGCGCACCTTTCTGGACACGAATATCCTCGCATACTCCGACGATCCCAGAGATCCGGCCAAGAGACAGATGGCTCTGAACCTAATCAAGGCGCATCTGTGCCTGAGAACGGGTGTCGTGTCGCTTCAGGTCTTGCAGGAGTACTTCGTTTCGGCCATGGGAAAACTGAAGCTGAATGCAGCATTGGCCAAACAAAGGGTCGAGGTATTCGCGAAGTTTCACATCGCGGAACCAACCGTCAGCGACATTCTCGCAGCCATCGACATGCACCGCCTGTACGGCTTCTCGTTCTGGGATGCGCTGGTTCTGCGCATGGCCAAGCAGAGCGGCTGCCGCATCCTGCTTACCGAAGATATACAGCACGGCCAGGAGATCGACGGAGTGAGGATCGTCAATCCGTTCCTCTAGCCCCCAAGTTCGGCAAATGCCTGGCGCATTCGCTTCCAGGTGGTTTCGAGGTCTTCGGGCAGGATGCGCGTTTCGGCGACTGTCGTCATGAAGTTGGTGTCGCCGGCCCAGCGGGGCAGGGCATGAAGGTGAATGTGACCGGCAACGCCTGCTCCCCCGCTTGACCGAGATTCAATCCGAAGTTGAAACCGTGAGGGCTGTAGAGGCGCTCAAGCACCTCTTCAATGCGCTGAGCCAGTTCGACAAGTTCGTGGGCGGCTTCAGTGGGCAGGGCAGCAAGCCGATCGAGGTGGGCATAGGGCATCGCCATCACGTGGCCGCTGGTGTAAGGAAAAGCATTCAGGCAAATGAAGCAATGCTTCCCGCGCAGGATGAGGCCGCCGGCTGCCTCGGCTTCATCTGGACTCATCCCGTTCGCGATGGCGAAGTCGATGGAGGCCATCAGGTTGCAGAAGACGCAGCCAAGGTCGCCGGGCCACGCGGCTAGGCACGCGGGAACGCCGGGGCGCGCCGCGGTATCCGCCGAAGTGATGTACGCATAGCGCCAAGGAGTCCAGATATGATCCATCGAGGGGATCCCGTCTGCACCAGTATAGAGGGCTTCGGGGCTTGATGGATTCCGGTGTCTCGATTGCAGCGGCCTACGAGAATTGAACGTCTTCACGGCCACGGGCGGACTGCGCTTTGCGGTTGCATAGCGGGTAGCAGTCAAGCACAGTGCGGCATTAACCTACTTGGCTGTTTTTGGCAAGCCGTCAGCCCACTCGCGCAGGAGCTTGCTTCCTGCCCAGCCAACCAGTCCCAAACCAGCGATGGCACAGAGCCACCCAAAGACGTCGCCGTGCGCGGTGTAGAAGGTGATGTCGTCGCGGAAGCCGAACTCGGCGGGCAGCGCATCCAGCTGGTGGCGGGGAATGCTCTGGCGGACGCGGCCATAGGGATCGATGACCGCGGTGACGCCGTTGTTGGTGTCGCGCAGAATCCAGCGGCGGTTTTCGATGGCCCTCATGCGCGCCATGTTCAGGTGCTGCCAGGGGGCGCTGGTGTCGCCGTACCAGCCGTCGTCGCTGATGTTGACCAGCACCTCGGCGCCGAGGCGCGCAAACTGGCGCACCTCGTCGGCAAAGACCGCTTCATAGCAGATGAAGACGCCGTAGCGATGGCTCCGTTGCAGGCAGAGAAGACCTTGCGCTCGTCGCCGCGCGTGAACGACGAAACCCGGCCGGTGAGCTTGTGGGCAAAGAAGAGCAGAGTTCTGAAAGGGAATGTACTCGCCGAAGGGGACCAGGTGGATTTTGTCGTAGCGGCCCACGCGCGCGCCGTCCGCGCCGACGACCAGGGCGGAGTTGTAGTCGTGCCAGCCGCCGGTCGTCCGCGGAAAAGTCCGATGCCGATGTTGCCCACCACCAGCGGCGCCTGGCTCTGGCGGGCGATGGCGGCCAGGGCCTGCTGGAAGCGCGGGTCGCTCCTCGAAGAACGGCGCGGGCGACTCCGGCCAGGCGACCAGGTCGGGATGCGTGGGATAGGGCGGGCAGACGATTTCGCCCGCTGGGCGCGCCGGTCTGCGGGATTCCGGCGATGTAGGTCTTGCACTGCTCGCCGGCCAGGCTGGGCGAACTCGGCGATATGCCGGTCCCACTCGCCGGGCCCGGCCAGCGGTTGTCGGCCGACACGTCGAGATTGGGCTGGATCAGCACGGCGGTGGCCGTGGTGGCAGGCCTGTGGAGGCGGGATCGCAATGCCTGCCGCAGCCCGCCACCGATCAGCAGCACTCCAGTCGCACGCAAGATCGTTCGGTTCCTGTGCCCGATATGCGGGCGAGATTCCAGCATCAGCCCGCCCGTCAGGAGCGCATTGACAGCGACCAGCACAAAGCTGATGCCGTAGACGCCGGTCCACGGCGCAAGCTGGTTCACAAGCGCGTTGTCCACCTGCGAGTAGCCGAGCTGGTCCCAGGGAACGGAGGTGATGCGCGCGGCGGCCAGCTCCAGCGCCGGCCCAGAGGATCGGCGCGGCGGCGAGCGCCAGGCGCGTGCTGCCGGTGGCCCGCCGCACCAGCGCCAAACCCAGGCCGAAGAGCCCGAAGTAGAGCCCCAGCACCAGGCTGAAGCCCACCAGCAGCAGCGTGGGCGCCAAGGCGGCATATCGCCGTAGCTGGACATGGTGTCGCGGACCCAGTAGCAGTTGCCCATGTACCACAGGACGCCGCAGAGATAAGCGAGCAGAAAGCCGCGGCGCAGGGGCCGGGGCCGGCCACGCATGCCGGCGACAGGACTGCCCAGAGCAGCGGAACCAGGCCGAACCACGCGAAGAGCCGCGCCAGGGGGGCAGCGGCCCGGCCAGCGGAAACGGCAACTCCAGCAGGCCGGCGGAGAGCGCGGCGGCGGCCCACAACTTCCAGGCTCCCGACTTCCAGAATGGAGGTTGCATACTGGCCGAAGTCTATCGCATCGGGCGCAGGACGGTGATAACGGGACGAGGCCTTGTGTCCGAGGCCAGCCGCGCGCGACGAAATTCTCGGTAGAAGGTGCCTCTGCAAAATTCCATTGAGACGCAAAGAGTGTCAGGGCACGACTTCAGCCGTGCCGAGGAGCAACAGAATCATGTTGGGCTTTAGCCCTTGCGGTTTTGTTTTCAGTAATTTGCAATTCGCAGCGGCTAAAGCGGAGTCTAGATTAGCCATTTGCGCACGACTGAAGTCGTGCCCGACGCAATCCATAGCCTGAAGGCAATTCTGCAAGAGGCTCGACGGGAGGAAAATCGGGCTACAATCGTGTCTATGGGACTCGCAATCTTTGCAATGCGTCTGCTTGAGTTGATGTTCTTCGTCGGCCTAGCAGGGTCGGCTGTGGTGGTCGCTCATCAGCTTCATCGAGGATGGGAAAGAGCTCTTTGGCAAGGACGAGAAGTAGCTCGTCCTCGTTCTTTGCCGTGGCCCTTGATCGCGCGGTTTCAATTCTCATTGACTCCGGCGCGATTTGGACATAAACTCACCGCAGGGCGGGCGGAGATTGAGCTCTCTCGACTCCAGAAAGCCGGCACTCCGGGCCAGCACTCGCCGGCACTCACGCGATGGCATCTACCCGAACGACCGTAGCCCCACCGTCCAACCGCGTCCGGCTCATCGTGGCATCCTCCGTGATGCTCACGTTCATCTCCTTCTGGCGCGCGGCGGCCATCGTTCTCTGCGATCTGGGCTCATCGGCCTTCTATGCCGGGCGGCATCGCCGAGCAGGCGGTCGGCGCGGCGGCGCCCTGGTTCATCCTCGGCATCATGCTGTTCAGCTTCGCGGTGCGCGCGGTCTACGTCGAAAGCTGTTCGATGTTCACCCGCGGCGGCGTCTACCGCGTGGTGAAGGAGGCCCTGGGCGGCACCTTCGCCAAGCTCAGCGTCTCCGCCCTGATGTTCGATTACATTCTTACCGGGCCGATCTCCGGCGTTTCCGCCGGGCAATACATTACCGGCTTGATGAACGAGCTGCTGACGGTGGCAAACAACAGCCACTGGCTGCCTCCGGCCCTGATGGACGCGCAGCAGCAACCCCTTCCAGTTCAATATGAATTACACCTCGGCGGTGTTCGCGGCCGCGGTCACCATCTATTACTGGTGGCAGAACATCAAGGGCATCGAGGAGTCGAGCGGCAAGGCGCTGCGGGTCATGCAGATCACCACCGTGATGGTGGTGATTCTGTTGCTCTGGGGCGTTTTTTCCGTGATGGTGCGGGGCGCTCACCTGCCGCCGCCGCCCATGCCGTCCAATCTCAAGTTCAGCGACGATGCCCTGGGCTTCCTGAAGGGAACCAGACTGGTGCCGCTCTTCGGGCTGTTCGGCATTCTCATGGCCTTCGGCCACTCCGTGCTGGCCATGAGCGGCGAGGAGAGCCTGGCCCAGGTCAACCGCGAGATCGAGCATCCCAAGCTCAAGAACCTGAAGCGCGCGGCAATCGTCATCGCCATCTACAGCCTGATCTTCACCGGCGGCGCCACGCTGCTGGCTTCCATGCTGATTCCCGCATGGGAGCGGACCCACATCTACCAGGACAACCTGATCGCCGGCCTGGCCATGTACATGGTGGGGCCGCTGTTCTGGCGCATCGCCTTCCGCATCTTCGTCGTGCTGGTCGGCTTCCTGATTCTTTCCGGCGCCATCAACACCTCGATGATCGGCTCGACCGGCGTGCTGATGCGCGTGGCCGAAGACGGCGTGCTGACCGACTGGTTCCGCAAGCCGCATCCCCGGTTCGGCACCAGCTATCGCATCGTCAACCTGGTCTTCATCCTGCAGATGTTCACCATCATCGCCAGCCGGGGCAACGTCATCACGCTGGGCGAGGCGTACGCCTTCGGCGTCATCTGGTCGTTCACCTTCAACAGCCTGGCCATGCTGGTGCTGCGCTGGAAGTACCACGGCGAGCGCGGCTGGAAGGTTCCGCCCAATATTCGCATCGGCAAGATCGAGATTCCCATCGGCCTGCTCTCGGTGTTCCTGGTGCTGCTTTCGACCGCCATCGTCAACCTGTTCACCAAGTCGGTGGCCACGGTGAGCGGCATTGTCTTTGCCGCCGGCTTCTTCATCATCTTCTACCGTCTCCGAGCGGCAGAACCTGCGCAAGCACGCGCTGACCGCGCGGCAGATGAAGGATCACTTCCAGCTCGAGCACCAGGACACGGTCAGCCGCGAGTCGGCGGCCATCCGCCCCGGCGGCGTGATGGTGACCATGCGCGACGCCGCCAATCCCCTGGCGCTGAAGTGGACGCTCTCCCGCACCAGCACCGAGGAGCAGGACGTGGTGGTCATCAGCGTGCGCATGATGGGCGTGGGCGGCCCGGAGTATCTGAGCGCCGAGGACCAGAGCTTCAGCGAGCACGAGCAGATGCTCTTCACCAAGGCCGTCTCGGTTGCCGAGAGCTTTGGCAAGAAGGTCTCGCTGCTGGTGGTTCCCGCCGGCGATGTCTTCGCCGCGCTGGCGCAGGGCGCAAACTCGCTGGAGGTGGACTCGGTGGTTTCCGGAGCTTCAACCCGATGACCGCCGAGGACCAGGCCTTTCACATGGGCCAGGCCTGGGAGGCGCTGCCCGAGCCGAAGCGCCAGTTCAACTTCTATGTCGTCGCGCCCAGCGGCGAAGTGAAGGTGTTTTACATCGGGCCGCACGCGCCCGCCCTGAGTCCCGACGACGTGCAGCTGGTGCACCGGCTGTGGCTGAACATGCGCCGCGATCCCTCCGTGCCCGGATCTGCATCACAGCGACATCATCACCTATGCCCTGACCCGCCTGGCCGGCCAGTACGCCCGCGAGAAGCAGGAGATTCTGCGCGATCTGCGCAACTATCGCGCGGCCGAAGCGCCTGCCGCCGTGCGTCTCGGAGGCCAGAACAATTCCGGCGGCCCGCCAGTCCAGCCTCCGCCCACATTGCCTCCGCTTCCGCCCAAGACATCCGGCACCATTTAGTACCTATCCATTGAAACTCTGCGCAAGACGGGTAGGCAATCGCTGAGCTATTCGGCGTTGTCGTAAGCCAGCTGGGGGATGACGACCAGTTCGCGCAGCTTCATTCCGGTGGCGACGGCCTGCTTTCCAAAGCGGGGCAGGTAGTACTTGTAGGTGCGGCCGATTTTCTTGATCAGCCCGTGCAGACGCAGGCGTTTGAGCAGGCGCGAAACCTGGGCGCTGGATTCTCCGGCCAGGCGGCGGCGCTTTGGCTGCGGCCGCCGGCTGAGCCGAAGGATTTCCTGGAGAGATGGCTCTCAGCTTCCGGGGCTCTCGATGTTTCCTGAAGCCTGAATAGGTATCGCCGCAACGGCTAGCAGAAAGCTATCGAAAGCGGTGCTCGACGAGCGGAGCAGGGTTTCATCGTCTCAGTTCAAGAACATCGTCCGGTAGAGCGTATCTCGCTGGACCGGCTTGAATCCCGCGTCGCGAATGATCCGCCGCAGCTCTTCTTCCGTGGTGCAATTGGACGTACCTGCGGCTTTGACCACATTCTCTTCGAGCATCACCGAACCGACGTCGTTGCCGCCGAAGTGAAGGCCCAGTTCGAGCACCTTCAGGCCCTGAGTTACCCAGCTCGCCTGCACATTCTCAATGTTATCGAGATAGAGGCGCGAGATAGCCAGCACCTTGAGGTATTCGACCGAGGTGGCTTCTTCCCAGCCGCGTCCGCCGAGCGCCGTGTTTCCCGGCTGAAAGCTCCAGGGAATGAAGGCCGTGAATCCGCCTGTCTCTTCCTGCAAGCGGCGGACAACTTCAAAATGGTTAACGCGCTGCTCGAATGTCTCGCCCACGCCGAACATCATGGTTGCCGTGGTCCTCATCCCAAGCTGGTGCGCGGTGCGATGGACGCTGACCCACTCCGCGGTGTTGCACTTGATGCGAGCTATGCGCCGGCGGACGTCGTCGTCCAGAATCTCAGCGCCGCCGCCGGGAATGGAATCGAGGCCCGCATCGCGCAGGCGCACAATCGTGTCGCGCACGCTCAAGTCCGAATATTTGGCGATCGCCAGGATTTCGGAGGCCGTGAGGCAGTGCAGCCAGATCTGCGGGAAGCGCCGCTTGATGCCGCTGAAGAGCCGCTCGAACCAGTCGATCTTGAGGTCGGGATGGATGCCGCCCTGCATCAGAACGCCGGTGCCGCCCATCTCGACGGTCTCGGCGATTTTGGCGCAGATGGTCTCGAAGTCGAGGATGTAGCCTTCTTCCGAACGCGGCCCTTTGAGCGGCCGGTAGAAGGCGCAGAAGGTGCAGTACTCGGTGCAGAAGTTGGTGTAGTTGATGTTGCGATCGACGATGTAAGTGACCACGCACTCGGGGTGCAAGCGGCGGCGGACGCCGTCCGCCTCGAAGCCCAGGCCAATCAGGTCGGGGGAGCGGAAGTAGTCGAGGGCCTGTTGGCGCGCAATCGGCATGGACTCGATTCTATCAATTCATCGTTTGTGGCGCGAACGGCTTGCCTTTTCGCCCGCGCGCCTCCCAGGCAGGGCCAACGCCGCGGGGGCTTCGATGCTGCGCCAATACCTGCCAAAAGAGAAGATCGTGCGGGCCGCCGACACCGATGGCCGGCTTACAAAAACAGAACCTCGTCTCTTGCAGAATCGTGATAGGATTGGCTCACCGTCAAAGGAGCACATCTTTTGGAACGGCCCGAGTTGGAGTCGCGCCTGAAGTCCCAGCTCAACATTACTGCACTTCTGCAGGCGTGGGAGACTGGGCAACCGGCAGCCATGAACAGGCTGGTTGAGGTGGCGTACCCTGAATTGCGCCGCATCGCCCGGCGGCAATGCGGCCGCGAGGGAAGCTCCTCCACCCTACAGTGCACGGCTGTGGTTCACGAAGCCTGGCTGCGGCTGGTTCAGGGGCAGCACGCGGACTTCAAGGACCGCACTCACTTTTTTGCTTTTGCCTCGCGCCTGATGCGCTCCATCCTGATCGACCATGCGCGCGCCAGGAAGAGCCGGAAGCGAGGCGGCGGCGCACTCGGCTTCACTCTGATCGATTCCGACGCGGTGACCTCACCGCCCGAGGTTGAGATTCTCGAACTGAACACCGCGCTCGAAGAGCTGGAAAAGCTCGATCCCATGCAGGGCCGCATCGTCGAATTGCGTTACTTCAGCGGACTCAGCATTCCGGAAACCGCCGAAGCGACCGGGGTCTCGGAGAGCACCGTGAAGCGAGAGTGGATTGTCGCCAAGACATGGATTCGAAGGCGGCTGTTGGAAGGGAAGCGCAAGCCGTGAACCTTAACGACTGGAAGCGCGCAAAGGAGCTTTTCTCCACCGCGGTCACACTGGACGAGGCCGAGCGGGATGCCTACATAGATTCGCAGCCGGACTCGATTGAGATTCTCGACGAAGCGCGCTCTCTGCTGGCCGCGTATTTTGAATCGCCCGATTTTCTCGAAGGCGCGACGCCGGAGTTGCCGCTGGAAGAACTGGCCGGCGAGCTGTCCACCTCACTTGCCGGCCGCCTTATCGGAGCCTGGCAACTGGTTCGGGAGATAGGCCGTGGCGGAATGGGCGTGGTTTGGGAAGCGCGCCGCGCCGACCAGCAATACGAGCAGCGCGCGGCAGTGAAGCTGTTGCGCGCCAGCCTGCTCTCAGATCGTGACATCCGGCGGTTCCGCGAGGAGCGTCAGATTCTTGCGTCGCTGAATCACCCTTGCATTGCGCGCCTTCTCGATGGCGGCATGTTGGAAGACGGATCGCCGTACCTGGTGATGGAGTTTGTCGATGGCCTGCCGCTCGACGCATGGTGCGACCGCGAACGGCTCAGCGTTCGCCGGCGTCTCGAAGTCTTTCTGCTCGTCTGTTCGGCCGTCGAATACGCGCATCGTCAACTTGTCATCCATCGCGATCTGAAGCCGGCCAACATTCTGGTCACGGCCAGCGACGGCGTGCCTAAGCTGCTCGATTTTGGCATTGCCAAGCTCATGCAAAGCGGCGGCGAGCAGCAACACGCCACCACGCGGCTGCTGACACCGGAATGCGCCAGTCCTGAACAGGTGCGCGGGGAACTGATGTCGACCGCCAACGATGTCTTTTCTCTCGGAGTGCTCCTCTATGTGCTGCTGACCGGCCAGCATCCGTTCGCCACACCGGAATCGAATCCACTTGAGACGATGCGGGCCATCTGCGAACAGGAACCGCGGCTTCCCAGCAGCGTAACGCACAGCCGCCGAAAAGAGCTGCACGGTGAACTGGACGCCGTCATCCTGCAAGCAATGCGGAAGAACCCCGCCGAGCGCTATCCATCCGTGCGAGCGCTTGCCGACGACATTCGCGCATGGCTGGAAGGCTCTCCGGTGAGCGCCATCCGCCAGCCCTGGTGGCGCCGCTCTGCAAAACTCATCTGGCGCTACAAGGTGCAGAGCGCGGCAATCGCGGTGGCTGTTGTTTCGCTGTTGACGGGCATGGTTGTCACTTCCATCGAGGCAAGACACGCCCGGCAATCCGCGCAGGAAGCTCTTGTTCAAAAAGACCACGCGCAAATTGCGCAGCGCGCGGCGCAAGCCGACCGGGATCGGGCCATTGCCGCGCAACAGGCCGCTATCGCAGCAGAACGAGCCGCCGCCGACGACCGCAATCGCGCCAACGCCGAAGCCGCTACCACCCGCAGCATCAATGAATTCCTGGAAAACGATTTGCTGGCCCAGGCCGGCCCCTCCAATCAGAACAGTGAGAATGGCAATTCCGACCCGGACCTGAAGGTTCGCACGGCGCTTGACCGGGCGGCCGGGCGCATTCAAGGGAAATTCGCCGGGCAGCCGCTCGTCGAGGCTTCGGTTCGCCAGACGATCGGCGAGAGTTATTACGATCTCGGGCTTTTCCCGGAGGCGCAGCGCCAATTCGAGCGCGCGGTCGAACTGCGGCGGCAATTATTGGGAGAAGATGCCGCCGAGACTCTGTCCAGCATGAGAAAGCTGGCCCAAACCTATAGAGACCAGTCGCGGTATCCCCAGGCTGAATCTCTCCTCAAACAAGTGTTGAAGGCGCAAGGAACGACACTGGGCGAGAATGACAGCGCGACTTTGGATACTGCCGTGGATCTCGGAGCGATCTACTACTCCGTCGGGCGGTTCCCGGAGGCGGACGCGATGCTGACTCGAATTGTGCAAGTCCGGCGGCGTCTCTATCCGAATCAATTGGCGGAGCTCTTTGACGCCGTTCAAGCCCTGGCAAGTGTCTCGAGCGAAGAGGGAAAGCTGGACGCCGCCGAGCGGTATGCGAATGAGGCCGTGGAGATCGCGCGCCGGTTGCATGGAGACGATCATCCCGACACGCTGAAAGCCCGTCGCGTTCTTGTCATCATTTACCGGTGGAAGAAGGAGATCGATGCGGCGGAGAAGCTGCAAACCGAGGTTCTGGCGGGCGACCGGCGCGTTCTAGGCTTGGAACATCCCCGCACCCTGATCGATATGAACAATCTTGGCGCCATCTACCGTCTTGAGGGGCGCTACACCGAATCCGCCGCCATGATGAAGCAATTGCTTGAGATCAGCCGGCGCACAAACGGCCCGGAAAACATGTATACCCTTGCCTACGAAAACGGCCTCGTTCAAACTCTGTACAGTCTGGGCGAATTCGCCGAAGCCGAGCCGCTTGCCGTCAAGAACCAGGAGACGCTCAAACGCGTCTTTGGCGAGGATAATCAATGGACGATAACTTCCGCGAAAGCTCTAGGATTGATTTATGGCGCCGAGGGCAGGTTCAAGGAGGCGGAGCCGATACTCCGCAAAGTCCTCGAAGATACTCGCCGCGTGCAGGGTGCCGAGCATCTCAATGTGGCGTCTGCGATGACATATCTGGGTGTGCTCTACCAGGATGAAGGCAAGAACGATCTTGCGGAACAAACACTGACCGAGGCCCTCGCGCTGGATCGCAAAAGACTCCAGCCCGGCGAACTTGCAACTCGAACCTGCCTGACGGCATTGGCGCGCCTGCGATTGACGCAGCGGAAATACGCCGAGGCCGAATCCGAGCTGCACGAAGCGATGAACGGCACGGGGAATCAAAACACGCAGATCTGGGATACCTTCGACCGTCAGAGTCTGCTCGGCGCGAGCCTTCTGGGTCAGGGCAAGTACGCCGACGCCGAGCCGCTGCTGCTCTCCGGTTATGAAGGCCTGCAGAAGCAAAGTCCGGCCATTTCAGTCGATGCCAACCTGCCCGAAGCCGGTCAGCGGTTGGTGCAGCTCTACACTGCCTGGGAGAAGCCCGACAAGGCGGACGAATGGCGCCGCCGGCTGAAGGCCGCAGCGGAATAGCGGCGGTTTCTGGATCAGCATTCTCTTTCCCCTCGCCTATTCCTGGCGGGGCGGCCGCGAGCCTCCCGGAAATCTTGCCCAAAAAGCTTATTCTTAAAAATTTCTGAACCGGTTTGCCGCGCATTTCCGCTTATGCATCGTAGAGCGGTGCGACTGTTCGAGTCTCGCCGTATCACGACGGAAAGCAGGAGATTCCCATGTTCATGAAGAAACTCATCGCGCAAAGTCTGGCTTCCGGTCTGTTGCTGCTCGGGCTGGCTGTTCCGGCTCTGGCCACAGACGGTGTCATCGAGATCAACCAGGCCAAGATCGATGCCCTTGGCCAGGGCTCTTATACGATCACAGACCCGGGAAGCTATCGCCTGACCAGCAATATCACCTTCAGTGGCGCCAGCGGTAAGGCCATCCAGGTCACTACCGATGGCGTCAAGATCGACCTGAATGGCTTCGCTATTCTCGGGACATTGGGCCCAAGTTGCTCGACCTTGACGACCGGCATCTTCTCCCTGAACGCCGTTACTGTCACAAACGGCACGGTGGGCGGGTTTGGAATCGGAATCAAACTGGGCCATAACTCAAAGGTTGACAAGGTCTTTTCTTACGGAAACTGCGGCGATGGCATCGACGTCGGTTCCGGCACGGTTTCCAACAGCACGGTTTCGGGAAACAAAGGATACGGCATCTCGATCACCACTGGCGGCCTGGCCACCGGCAACTACATCGAGAATAACCAATTACAGGGCATCAACATCCCAGGTGGCGCCTACAGCAACAATATGCTCTACCGGAATAATTCCTTCGGCGACCAGGTGACCAATGGAATTTCGATGGGGGACAATGTGTGCAACGCGAGTGGAGCCAACGGCTATAACTGTTAGCCGCTTTCCGCGATAAGCACTGCAACAGGCAAGCGTCGTTATGGTTTTTGAAAGATGACGGAGGACCGTACCATGTCCGGAGTTATAGGTGAAGGTGTGTCCAGATTTACTCGCGCCCTTGTCGTGGCGATAGCGGCTGCGATTTGCGTGTCGCCCGCGCTCAGTCAGGGAACAGTTGCGCTGAAGTCGATAAGCTATGTTCCCGATATTACAGTAAGCTTGGGTGGAGTTACGGTGCCGGGTGGCGCTCTCGCGCAGGAAGATCTCAGCACGGGTACGGTAAGCCTCGTAGCGAATGTTCCGTCTCTTCCCGACGGCGCGCACATTGTCGCCTATCAGCCGGCCTCAGGCGGCGGCGCGCTGTATGCCTTTGACACGACGGTGGCCTTTGGCAGCCTCACGGTTCCGCGGGGCGACGTGGTGGAGCTCGGCAGCAACGGGTTAACGTACACCATCGTCTTCGATGCCGCGGCAAATGGCATCCCTGACGGAACCATGGTGGATGCTGTGGCGGTCGCGTCGAACGGCAATCTCCTGCTGTCTTTCGATACCACTGTCACTCTTGGCGCCTTGACTGCCACGCCTCGAGATTTGGTCCTCTTCAATCCCACCTCATCGAACTTTTCGCTTTTCTTCAGCGGCGCAGCCAACGGTATTGCGGACGGAATCGCCCTGGACGGCGCGCAGTTGCTGCCCAGCGGGCATCTCCTCTTGTCTTTCGACGTCAGCGGCAGTGTCGGCGGAGTGAGTTTCGGTCCCGCCGACATTATGGACTTCGATCCCTCGGCCAACGTATGGACGGCGGCTTATCGCGGAGCCACCGTTCATCCCGAATTGGCGGCAGCCCGGTTAATGGCCTTTTACGCTACCTTGCCAGCGCCGGTAATAACGACCTACACGGTCACCTTTTCCGCTGGTCCCAACGGTACTGTCATGGGCCTGACGACACAAACGGTCCTCTCCGGCGGAAGCACTTCGTTGGTTTATGTTTTGCCCGATCCGGATGCCTACTTCGAGATTTGGGTCGATGGCAGTGGCAACTACTTCAGCGGCGACTACGGGCTTGTCGTGAACAATGTCACGGCCAACCAGAGCTTCACGGCCCTCTTCGGTCTCTCCGGTCTCTCCCGGGTGGACGGGACTTGCGGAAAAGCTAATGGCCGGAACCTCAGCAGCGCGCCCGGCGGCCAGGATCTTTGCTATCGCGGCACCGCCTCGGCCGTTTCCGGTAGCGGCCCCTGGAACTGGAGTTGCGGCGGTCAGAATGGCGGAGGCACGGCAAGCTGCTCTGCCAACCTCCCCCCTCCCTGCGACGGCACCCAACCGTGCATCAGCACTGTCGCTGGCGGCGGACCCAACAATATGCCAGCCTTGTCCTCGCCTCTCTACTATCCGAGCGATGTGGCAGCCGACAGCAAGGGAAACTTCTATATCGCAACACAGGAGGCCAATCGCGTCTTCAAGGTCGATGCGTCGGGCACTCTGACTGTCTTTGCCGGAAACGGCGAATCCTATGGGACCCTGGGCGACGAAGGCCCTGCGGTCAATGCCGAGATCGGCGGCTCAATGGGCATCACTGTTGACAAAGACGATAACGTCTACATCGAGGATGGTGGCGGCAGTGTTCGCAAAGTGACGACCGACGGTATCATTCACACCGTTGTCGGAAACGACAACGGCCGAGGTTACTACGGGGACGGGGTCGACGCCCGGCTGGCAACCCTAGGCGGCGCGCAAGGGCTGGCTATCGACCACGATGGGAACCTGTTCATCGCCGACACCGGCGATAATGTGATTCGTGAAGTGACGACGGACGGCAACATCCATACCGTTGCAGGCATCCCCGGCGTCTCCGGCTTTAGCGGCGACGGCGGACCGGCAACCTCGGCGGTGCTGAACTATCCCTCCGGGGTAGCTGTCGACAACAACGGCAACGTCTTTGTCGCCGACTTTGAAGACCAGCGCATCCGCATGTTTACCGTAGGCGGCAATATTTCCACGGTTGCGGGCAATCAGACGAAGGAAAGCAACGGAAGTTACTGGGGCGATTTTCAAGGGGATGGCGGTCCGGCAACACAAGCTCTCCTATCCTTCCCCGACAAGGTCGCTGTCGATGGCAAGGGCAACGTATATATTTCCGATTTCTTCAACAACAGAGTGCGGCGTTTCACCGTCGGCGGTAACATCGAGACCATTGCCGGCAATGCTTCGTGGGGATACACGGGCGATGGCCCCGCCACCTCGGTTGGCCTTTGGGGCCCCAGCGGCATGACCTTCGATAAGGACGGAAATCTGCTGATCGGCGACCAATGGGATGGACTGGTTCGGAAGCTCGACTTCAACAGCGGCAACCTGGTGACCGTTGCCGGCAACCATTTGGCGAATATCGGCGGAGATGGATACGCGGCGACGCAGGCCTCTTTTACCACCGGAACGACCTGCTATTACATGGACGTTACGATCAGCCGGAACTGCCCGCGGGTAACTCTCGACAGCGCCTCGAATCTGTATATCGCCGATAGCCTGAGTCACTCGATTCGCAAGGTCAATGCGCAGACGGGAATCATCACCACCATTGCCGGCAGCACCGCGGGCATTGCGGGGTACTCCGGCAACCATGGGCCAGGCTTATGCCGCCGGCCTGAACACGCCGCTGGGCATGGCCTTCGATGCGAGCGGAAACATGTACTTCGCGGATTCGCAAAACAATGTGATTCGCGAAATCGACATATCCGGCAACATCCAGACGATTGTCGGCAATGGCAGTTTGGGTTGCGGCTTTTCCGATAATGCCGATGCGACGCAGGGGCAGCTTTGCACTCCGTCGGGAGTAACGGTTGATGTCTCTGGCAATCTCTTCATTGCCGATTCCGCCAATTGCGTGGTCCGCAAAGTCGCTCCGCCTGACAACAACGGTTTGCGCGCCATGACGACGGTGGCCGGCCAATACTCTCAGGGCAACTGCTCGGCTTCGTGGCCGGGTTACGGAGCGAACAATCTCAGCGGTGACAGTGGTCCGGCAACCAGCGCCACTCTGGACTATCCGATGGCTGTTGCGGTGGATCGGCAAGGCAACCTGTTCATCGCGGACTCGTATAACCTTGCCATTCGCAGAGTCGATGCGCAAACCCAAGTGATCACCACCGTTGCCGGAGTAAGCAGCCAAATCGGGGTACCGGTGGATCTGGCCCTGGACGGCGCCGGCGACATCTTCTTCACTCAAACAAATAGTCTCTACGCCGCCTCTGTTTTCTCCGCGCCTTATGTTAGTGAGTTAAAGCCTGACGGCACAATTCTGAACATCGCCGGCACGGGGACTCCGGACTTCTTTGGCGACGGCGGCCCGGCTGCGCTGGCCGCGCTCGATACGCCCAGCGGATTGGCGCTCGATGCGGCTGGCAATCTTTATATCTTTGACAGCGGAGTCGGCAGAGTCCGTAAAGTGAACTCCGTCGGTCAAGGCGGGCTTCCCCTTAGCCCGCAGCCCGTCGCCCCCGCATTGTCTGGCGTTGCCTTCAATCCCGCGGTGACAAACCAGGGGCAGTCAACGACCCTGTCGTTCACCATCGCCAACCCGAACCAGAGCGTCGCATTGCAGGGAGTGAGTTTATCCATCACTCTCCCCGATGGTCTGGTCGAAGGGAATACCTCATTAGCGTCTTGCACAGGTCCGGTTCCCGCCTATGTCACTTTCGTTTATCCCTCGACAATCAACGTATCCGACGCCGCGATTGAAGGGAACGGAAGGTGCGTCTTCAACGTCACAGTCGGCGCAAAAGACCAGGGCAGCTACACGGTAACAACCTCGGCCGTTTCGACCGGCAACACCGCTTCAGGCAATCCCGCATCGGCCGATCTGACGGTGAATGCGGCTATCTACACGGTTAGCGGTACCGTCACCTTCGGCGGCCAGCCTTTGAGCGGTGTTACGATGAGTGGCCTGCCCGGAAACCCCGTCACCGACAGCTCCGGCAATTACAGCGCGGTTATAGGCAACGGCATGGTAGATGTGGGGACGCCGGCATTGGCGGGCTATACCTTTACTCCGCCCAACGTTGTTACGCCCAGCGCGCCTGCCAGCAATCTCGTTCAGAACTTCACGGCGGTCTATACCCCACCGCAAGTTTCCACTGCTACGACTTTGGGCGCGTTGTCATCCTCAATTAGCAGCGGCGGCAATGTCGTCTCGGAAGGCAAATTCGGCGTAACCGCGAGGGGTGTCTGCTGGAGCAAGACCGTCAATCCCTCCACGGCGAATAGCTGCACCAACGACGGCACGGGAGCGGGAGCATTTGTCAGCACCATCACGGGGCTGATGTTGAATACTCCCTACCACGTGCGGGCGTATGCAACCAGTCCCGCAGGAACCGCTTATGGCGCGGACATGCAATTTACAACATCGGCGCCGGTCGGCCCATTTGCCTATATCACGGGCCTGGGCGACAACAGCCTCTCGGTTATCGACACGGCTACCAACACTGTCAGCAGCACACTTGCGATTGCCGGTGGGCCGCGAGGTGTCGCCGTCAATTCCGCAGCACGAACCATTTATGTAGTTCAGGAAAACTCCTGGGTGTATCTGACGGCTCCTCCGACTGCTACGTCGATCGACGCGAAGACGAATGGTATTGCCGGCACGTTCAACCTGTTCGGAATCAGTCCTGTCAATGCGGCCTCCAATCCAGACGGCACCAAGATCTACGTGACCGATACGAATTCTGGCGCCGTGAGTGTCATCGACACAAAGAGTGGCGCGGTCAGCTATATCGATACCGGGAATTATACCTTTGGCCTGGCCGTCCACCCGGATGGAACACGCCTCTATCTGACGAGCGAGTCGGCCGACGCCGTGGTTGTTGTCGATCTGTCCAGCAATACCGTCACCGGAACGATCGATGTTGGCGCATTCCCGCGCGATGTTGCAATCAATGCGGCCGGAACGCGCGCCTATGTGCCCAACGCCGATGACAACACGGTTTCCGTCATCGACGTTGCCACCGGATCGCCCACAATCAATACCGTACTCAAGGTTATCAACGTCGGCAATGGACCACGCGGGGCCGCGGTGAACCAGAACGGCACGCGCCTCTATGTGACCAACCAGGACGACAACACTGTCTCGGTGATTGACACAACTAACGATAGCGATACTGTCATCGGCACCATCCAAGTCGGAAACGGCCCGTATGGCATCGCGATGCATCCGGACGGCATTCACCTCTATGTGGTGCAGCGCATCGACAATTCCGTCTCGATCGTTGACGCCACAAATGACCGCGACGCGGTTACGAGCACTATTTCCGTTGGGCAGACTCCTTACCAGTTGGGGCCGTTCTTCTGGCCGCGCCAGGCAGCGCCGGTTATCGGAACCCAGCCTTCCAATCAGACCGTAGCCGCTGGCAGCACCGCAACCTTTAGTGTGACGGCCACCGGCGTGCAGCCTCTTGCTTACGTCTGGCAGTATCTGTCAGTCGGTGGCTCCACATGGACGCCCTTCGCGGCGGGAACGGGCCTGACAACTTCAACGATGACCACCTTCGCCACCACCCCGCGCTATAGCGGCCTTCAGCTCCGAGTGGTGGTGACCGACGCCAACGGCCTGACCGCATTCAGCAACGCGGCGAATCTCAAGGTGAGTCCGGCCATCACCGGCCAGCCGGCCAATCAGACCGTAGCCGCGGGCAGTACCGCAACCTTTAGCGTGACGGCCAGCGGTGTGCAGCCTCTCGCTTACGTCTGGCAGTATCTGACCGTTGGTGGCTCCACTTGGACGCCCTTCGCAGCGGGAACCGGCCTGACAACTTCAACGATGACCACCTTCGCCACCACCCCGCGCTATAGCGGCCTTCAGCTCAGGGTGGAGGTGACAGACGCCAACGGTCTGACCGCAATCAGCAACGCGGCGAATCTCACGGTGGGTCCGGCCATCGCCGGCCAGCCTTCCAATCAAACCGTGGCCGCTGGCAGCACCGCAACCTTCAGTGTGACGGCCACCGGTGCGCAGCCTCTCACCTACGCATGGCAGTATTTGTCAGTCGGCGGCTCCACATGGATGCCCTTCGCGGCGGGAACGGGCCTGACCTCGGCTACGATGACCACCTTCGCCACCACCCCGCGCTATAGCGGCCTTCAGCTCCGGGTGGTGGTGACAGACGCCAACGGTCTGACCGCAATCAGCAACGCGGCGAATCTCACGGTGGGTCCGGCCATCACCGGCCAGCCTTCCAATCAAACCGTGGCCGCTGGCAGCACCGCAACCTTCAGTGTGACGGCCACCGGTGCGCAGCCTCTCACCTACTCATGGCAGTACTTGTCAGTCGGTGGCTCCACATGGATGCTCTTCGCGGCAGGAACGGGCCTGTCAACGCCCACGATGACCACCTTTGCCACCACCCCGCGCTATAGCGGCCTTCAGCTCAGGGTCGTGGTGACCGACGGAAACGCTCTGTCCATAACCAGTAGTCCGGCGACGCTCGGGGTAAACTAGGGCCCGCTTCCAGGCTCTAGTTCGTCTCGGTGGGAGGCGTCAGTTCACCAGGACGCGAAGGCTGCCGATAGGTCATGGCGGGCAGGAACATGAAGATATGCGCGCATGCGGTGATGGCAAGCGCGTACCACACGAACCACAGGTCGATGCGAAGGACAAGAACAGATACAAGTGCCACCGCCAGAGCAGCACCGCCGGTTGCCAGGAATGCACGCGCGACCGCGACGATAGGTATTCTCGGGAAAGGCTGGCCGGCAATTCGATTGAATCCGTCGGTGGTTGTGCTCTCTGCTGCTGTTTGCGTTGCTTTCCAGCGCTCGATGGACCTGAGCAAGCGCCCCTGAGTGGCAAGCCAATCCACGGGATGCAGGATGAAGGCCTCTTCATCTCCGGATTCCGGCCGGCGAAACCGCACTATCGGTACCATCCTGAGCAAATTTGAAGGCGATGCGGCCACCATACTAACTTCAACGACGTCCGCCGGGTTCAGCCCGATAGTGGTGCGTTCGCTGCGGTAACAAAGCCTCCCACCGGCAAACCAGAGGAAACCGGCATCTGAAAACCGGCGTCCGTTGTATACGCGCGGCTCGCTGTCCACGGCAAGGCCCACTAGCTGTCCCTTGACGCCGAGCTTCGCCTCCAGCTTCCGCCGCAGCCTGGCATAGTTGCAGGACATCGCGGTCGTAGCCAGACCCTTGGTCAACAAGCATCCGAGTGCAATTCCTCCCAGGAGTTGAATGGCTCCGGCCCCTGAAAATCTATAGAGCAGCCAGGCAACCGACAATCCGGCCGCGGAGCTGCCCAATAACGCGGTCCAGCCGTAGATGCCCGCGTTCATCCTTTGCCAGGCAGGCGTAAAGATGACCCCGGCGGCCTCTTCCGCGGGAATTTCGTAAGAGTCGCGGGGACCATCGAAGTTGCACAAGGTCGCCACCTCGGCGGTCCCCAGTCTCGCCGCGGCGGCCAAAGCTCCAATCCGCTTGCGCGTCGAGGGATGCGTTGAAAGCCACTCCGCCGCCGCGTTCATATCGAGCGGACTCTTGTTGTCGCGAGCGACTCTGGCCAGCGACCCGATCATCGCTTGCGGGTCTCCGGTGAGGGCAGCCGCGCTGGCGTCGGCGGCAAACTCCCGCCTCCGAGCTGCACGCAAGGAAGCAAAAAAAATCGTCATGGGGAGCAGCACAGCCACAAGCAGTCCGCCCGGCAAAGAGAGCAGCACGCCGCTCACGGGCGTCCCAAAGAAAACCATCGCCAAGCCGAGGGCCGTCCACTGGCCGCGGCTCGAATAACTGAAATGCCCGAGTTCGTGCGCCACAACCGCATCCACTTCGCGCTTGTTCAGCGACCGCACTAGCGGGGCGGTCAGGTAGATGCGCTTCCCCGGCAGGGCGAACGCGGCCGAGATTTGGGAGCGCGCAGAGAACGACACGAAGACCTTGATCGGGGGGCGTCCCGCTTTGGCAGCCAGCGCCGAGACACGCTCTTTCAGCTCGCCGCTGCTCAACTGCCTGACCCTGGCGCCCCCGCTGGACCGAAGCCACGCCCGCCTGAGAAGGGCAAACACCGGCGCGGCCAGCAGCCAGGGAACAGCAGCGATCCAGTCTTGCGCCGTCAATAAAGGGAGAGCCCCGATGGCGGATGTCAGTATGAGAGGGATGATCGCAAATCCCCAAAAAACCTCCCCCAATTTGCCGCCGGGCTTGTCGTCGGCAGGCTTCCCGCTCCCCATCGCAACTCCAGCGGCAACACAGAGCAGAGGCGGCCAGAATTCCACGAACATCGCTGCAAGCTTGGCCAGCGGACTGCCGTACAGCAGAAGATGCAAAACCGCGTCCACCTGAAGTTGGGAAGCCGCGCCCATCCATAAGATCGTTCCAAGCAGAACCGCTGAGCGGCTCAGTCCTGCAAGCCCCATTCGGGACAAGATGGCCGCCATCAGAGTGAGCGCCAGCGCCAATGCAACCAGTGGAAGATAGACGCCCGCCAATTGATCGGGCCGGTAGCCAAACCGAAAGTGGATCGGCGGGGGCACAGAACCGGCTTCAAACCGGGCATGCTGAATCGCGCGCGCTCGATCTGGCCACTCCTCCATCGGAATCGACAGCGATTCAAAGCCCATGCGCGGGCAATTGAGCCAGAGTTCGATCTCCTCGGAAGCGGCAAGTTTCCGCGCGATCGGAGCGAGATCGACGACGCCTTCAAGCGCGAGCCCGTCGCGCCGCAGCGTTTGCGTACAGTGAATTGAGTCTGGCGCATCCGGATCGGCCTTCACGCCGCCCTGGCAATGCAGTACGTCCGGCAAGACGGAAAGCAGGCCGCGTCCGCCGTTGCTTGACCAGACGCCGATTGAAACCTCGCCGTCAGCTTCCGCGCGAACCTGCACGTGAACATTCGGCCCCATCTTGCTAAGCGCGATCGACTGGGCTTGGCCCACGGGCAATCCGGCGAAGCAGAGCGCACCGGCAAGGGCAGCCGAGAAAACTGTGTTCATC